>CAYNGP010000105.1:0-7140 GCA_964396885.1 uncultured Bacteroides sp.
TTTTAACTGTAAGCTTACAGACTTTTATAATATAGTAGGTTGGGTATCTCCAGCCTCTTTGACATGGCGACATAATATTTAAGAAGGCTGCACCCTTGGTATAAATTGCCTTTTCACTCTTCTTGTACAAATCCTTAAAGTTCTGTACAAAAGTAGTCTGTGCAACATAAGGAACCTGATGCTCAGCAATAATTGCCGCAAGGTCCTTTCTGTACTGAGGCTTACCAAGTGATTCTCTGCCGACAGGGGTAGTTGTTGTATCTGCAAACATAGGTGTTGCTGATGAACGCTGAATACCTGTGTTCATATAAGCACCATTATCGTAGCAAACATAAACCATATCATGGCCACGTTCCATTGCACCTGAAAGTGACTGGAAGCCAATGTCATATGTACCGCCGTCACCACCAAAGGTGATGAACTTATAAGTTTCGTCAAGCTTGCCTTTTCTTCTGAGTGCGTTATAAGCGCCCTCAACACCTGACATAGTTGCACCTGCATTTTCAAATGCATTGTGTATATAGCTGTCCTTATAAGCAGTATAAGGATACATAAAGGTTGAAACCTCAAGACAGCCTGTAGCGTTGCCTACAACTGCTTTATCACCGGGCTTGATAGCCTTTAACACGTTTCTTACTGCGATTGTACCGCCGCAGCCTGCACACATTCTGTGTCCACCAACAAGGCGATCTTCTCTTGAAACAAATTCTTTAAAATTATACATAACAGATGACCTCCTTATTCTCTAACGCCCATATAACGATATGGGTTTTCTACCTTGCCTGCATCGGCAATTTTAATAAGCTCCTCATAAATGCCAACCATATCGCTGACCTTAACGTCACGACCGCCAAGACCATAAACATAGTTCACTGTAAGAGCCTTTGAGCCTGCTCTGTAAAGGGCAGTTGTAACCTCTGAGCCGATAGGACCACAGTTATCGTTATAAGATTCTGTTCTATCCATTAAAGCAACAGCTTTAATGTTCTTCAGGCTCTCAGCTATTTCCTCTGCAGGAAATGGTCTGAACAGTCTGATTTTAACTAAACCTGCTTTAATACCCTGCTCTCTCAGCTTATCAACTGCATCCTTTGTTGTGCCTGCAGCTGAACCAATGATAACAACAGCATACTCAGCATCATCCATTTTATATTCTTCAAAGAGTCCATACTCTCTGCCTGAAATTTCAGCATACTCCTTAGCTACATCAAGCGTTACCTGCTTTGCATTTTTAAGTGCCTCAGCCTGTGCTCTCTTAGCCTCAAAGTAATAGTTTGTTACGCTGTAAGGACCTACTGCCATAGGACATTCAGGGTTAAGGAGAGAATTTTCCGGATTATATTCGCCAACAAAATCCTTAACATCCTTATCCTCATTAAGAACGATATTTTCAACAGCGTGTGAGGTGATAAAGCCGTCCTGACAAATCATAACAGGAAGCATAACATCCTTATGCTCTGCAATACGATAAGCCATACAGAGATTATCATAAACCTCCTGATTATTTTCAGCATAAATCTGAATCCAGCCTGAATCCCTTGCACCCATTGAGTCACTGTGGTCACAGTTGATATTGATAGGACCTGAAAGCGCTCTGTTAACAAGAGTTAAAACGCAAGGCAATCTGTTTGATGCTGCGAGATAAAGCTCCTCCCACATCAGTGCCATACCTGCTGATGAGGTAGCTGTAACACTTCTTGCACCTGCTGACTGTGCACCGATAACTGCTGACATAGCAGAATGCTCACTTTCAACAGGAATGAACTCACTGTCAACCTGTCCGTTGGCAACAAGCTTTGAGAAATACTGAGGAATCTCAGTTGACGGAGTAATTGGGAATGCAGCCATTACATCCGGATTAATCTGGCGTAAAGCCTCGGCAACAGCTTCGTTACCGCTGAGTCTGTCTTTTCTTGCCATATTACTTTACCCCCTCCATAGTGATTGCACCAACGTGGCAGCTTTTAACGCATATGCCGCAGCCCTTGCAGTGATTATAATCAATTTCGCTTCTTTTGCCGTCAACAACAGCAATACAGCTGTCAGGGCAAACAGGCACACACATTAAACAGTGAATGCATTTTTCGTTATCAACAACAGGCTGAACAGATGTCCATTCGCCTGTATTAAACTCAAGTGAGGTAGCCTCGCCGTAAATCTGCATACCCTCGGTTAAATCCTGCCAGGAGCAGTCGAGGTGTAATTTATTTAAATCTGATTTCATTTATCTTACCTCCTCAAAAGCCATATTAAGCGCATTCATATTGCCCTCGATAACCTCAGGCTTTGATGCGAACTTGTGAGAAAATGAATTTTCCATTTCCTTTAAGAAAATCTCTTTTTCCATAACACCTGAAACCTTAACAATTGCTGCAAGCATTGGGGTGTTAGGGAAATATTTACCAAGACAGGCAACTGATACCTTGCGGGCATCAATAGTATATACCTTACCTGTATAGCCGTTGAGCTTTTCTCTGATTTCATCTGGTGATTTTGATGTATTAACAACAATACCGCCCTCAGCCTTGAGACCGTCTGTTACGTGAACTACATCAAGAAGGCCCTCATCAACAACGACTACAAAATCAGGCTCATAGATATTTGAATGAACTCTGATTTCACTTTTGCTGATTCTGTTGTAAGCAGTAATGGGAGCACCCATACGCTCCGGACCATACTCCGGAAAACCTTGTACAAAGCTGCCGGTTTTGAAGGCAACGTCTGCCAGCAGTAAGGCGGCTGTTTTAGCACCCTGACCGCCGCGGCCGTGCCAACGGATTTCTACTAAATCTGCCATAATAATCACCATAACCTTTCAGGCTACATATATTTTATTATCATTAACATCTTATGTAGCCTGATAAGGTGTTAATGGTGATTACAGCCATCTCAAAATTATGCATCAGCAAATTTTGAGGGCAATATAATCTGATTAGTGTGATTTTTCACACTAATCCCTCTTTCAAAATAAAATAAAACCTCTTTGCCCATAGGCAAAGAGGCGATAATGAATACCGTGGTACCACTCTTTTTCGTTAAAAACGCACTTTATGTACTATCATACACTATCCGTATAACGGCGGAAACCGTCTGCGCTTACTGCCCTTCAGCACAGCCACTCAAGGAGGATACCCCATTTAACATTGTACCGACTCACACCAACCGTCAGCTCTCTTAAACAACTACATAAATGAAACTTGTTCCCATCAACGTGTTTAATTTATTGTAACAATTATATTACAGGATAAAACTTTTGTCAACATTTATTTTACTTTTTTAATTTGGCAAAAAAGCCCTTTTTTTCATAAGGCTCTTTGCTGATAGACTTTAATTCATAGCCTGTTTCAGCAACAACGCTTTTAATCTTTTCTTCGTCAAGCTCATCAGCAATAATGATACACTGCTTTTTAGCATGTGAGGATTCAACCTTTTTAACAGAAAAATGATTTCTGATTGCATCGTTCATATGTGCCTCACAGTGACCGCACATCATACCATCAATTTCTAACATATATTTTGTCATAATAAAATCTCCTTAATTGCAATTTCGTCAATATCATAGCATTTTAATAGGAATTTGTCAACAGTCTAAAAGCATATTCCGCATAAATATAATTACCGATTTTTATATATGTATTACAGTTAAATATATTGAAATAAAAATAAATATCAATTATAATGAGTATTATAACAAACCACACAGGAGATTTGCTATGAAAAAAACACTTAACGGAAACTGGATTTTTAAACAAACCGACAAAAGCGAATGGAAGGATGCTGTTGTTCCCGGCTGCAACTTTTTGGATTTAATGAACAACAATGATATTCCTGATCCGTTTATCGGACTGAACGAAAGTGAAGTTGCTTGGGTCGGAGAAAAGGATTGGGAATACAAAAAATTCTTTGAAATCAGTAACGATGATTTAAAATACAACGACATACTTTTAAACTGCAAAATGCTTGACACAATTTGTGATGTATTCATAAACGGCAAACTGCTTTTCAGCGGTAACAACTGCTTTAAGGCATACAGTTACTCTGTTAAGGATTTTGTTAAAATTGGCGAAAATGAAATACGCATCGTATTTTACTCACCTGTTAATTATGTAAATAAAAAATATAAGGAAAGCCCTACCCCTGTCAATTCAAATGGTCAGAATGGCATAGTGCACATCCGCAAGCCGCAATGTCATTTCGGCTGGGACTGGGGTCCTGTTCTGCCATGCAGCGGTATCACAAAGGACATTGAACTTGAATTTGTTGAGGGCGGCAAAATTGATTATTTAGCTGTCACACAGGAAGTAAAAAAGGATGCGGCTGTTATAAGAATAGCTGTTGAGAATAAAGAATATGAAAGCTGCAGCTGTGAAATATCTGTAACCTGCCCTAACGGCGAGGTTCTCAGCACACGCAACAAGACAGCAGAATTTGTTATTGATGAACCTGAGCTTTGGTGGACTAAGGAGCTTTCCGGCAAGGATAAACAGCCGTTATATACTGTTAAAGCAGTGCTTTATTATAACGGAGAAATCGTTGATGAGGCTGAAAAGAAAATCGGTATAAGAACAATCGAATTAAACCGTGACCGTGATGAGTACGGAAAGAATTTTCAATTCAGACTCAACGGTGTGCCGCTGTTTATAAAAGGTGCAAACTACATTCCGCCGGACAGCTTTATCACACGATTTGATGATGAAAGACTGAACTATTTTCTTGATGCCGTTCAGTTTTCAAATCAGAATATGCTGCGCATTTGGGGCGGCGGATATTATGAGAGTGACGAATTTTATAACGCCTGTGATGAACGCGGTATTCTTCTTTGGCAGGACTTTCAATTTGCCTGTCAGGCTTATCCGTTCTTCGACAATGCATTTTTAGACAATGTTAAAAGCGAAGTAGAATACAACGTAAAAAGACTTAGCCATCACCCGTCACTGGCTGTATGGTGCGGCAACAATGAGATTGAAGATATGCATATGTCCTGGGTGCATATGACAAAGTATGTTGACTGGACAGAAAAATTCTTCTATAAAATCCTTGAGCCTGAAATAAGAAAACATGACACAAAAACACCTTACACACAAGGCTCACCTATCGGTATTTCACACAACAAGGGTGTAACCTCCGACAATGTTGGTGACACACATCTTTGGGGTGTTTGGCACGGACTTAAGCCGATGGACTATTACCGCAAGCGTATGACACGCTTTTGCAGTGAGTTCGGTTTTGAGAGCCTGCCTGATATTAAAGCAATTGAAAAATTTGCAAAGCCAAGTGATTATGACCTGAACAGTGATGTTTTTACAGCCCATCAGAAATGCGCCAGCGGTAATGACAAAATGGTTTATTATATTGCATCACGCTTTAATCTGCCGAAGAAATTTAAGGATTACATTTATCTTTCACAGGTTACGCAAAACGAATGTATTGCTGATGCAACAGAGCACTGGAGAAGGAACAAAGGCAGATGCAACGGCTCAATGTACTGGCAGTTTAACGATTGCTGGGGTGTATGCTCCTGGTCAAGTATTGACTATTACGGCAACTACAAGGCACTGCAATATGGTGCAAGGCACTTTAATGCTCCCCTTTCCGTTTCTATTGAAGATACCAAGGAATACATTAAAATATTTGCACTCAACGACCTCAACACTGCACAATCCGTAGAAATTGAATATGAGATATTTGATTTCAAAAAAGGCACACTTGAAAAGCACAGAAGCACTGCTGATATGAACGCTCTTGAAAACAGGCTGATATTTGACCTTGATGTGAAGGAAATCAGAAGGGTACACAATTTCAAGACAACAGGCATTTGTGCAAGACTTTATCAAAATGGTGAAGAGATTATGCAAAAGGTTGTTTTGCTTGACAAGGAAAAGAATGTTTCCCTGCCAAAGGCAAAGCTCAAAACAATCATTACCATTGAGAAGAATCAGCTCAGATTAACCATAAAAACGGATAATTTTGCAAGACTTGTTAAGGCTGAAAGCAGCAAATCAACACTGCCATTCAGTGACAATTTCTTTGATATTCTGCCTGGTAAGTCTAAGGAAATTATAATCAAAGCAGATAAGAATATGAGTCTCAGAGACCTTGCGGAAAGTATAAAAATTTACAGCTTAAGTGACATTAAATTTGATTACAGCAAGATAAATTCTGCTGCAAAAATCGCAAAGGTTTATCTTTCACCTGTCAACATAGGAAACGCTGTTTACCACGGAAAGCTGTCAAAGGATGTTGAATTTTAATTAATATGCAAATATAAGAAAAACACTTCCCAATCGGGAAGTGTTTTTTGATTATAAATCAAGATGTGAGAATGCCATCTCCTACGTATTAATACATTCCGCCGCCCTGAGCTGCTGCAAGAGCCGCTGCCTGTGCTGCGTCTGCCTGTGGGTCCTTAATATCTGTAACAAGGCTTTCAGTTGTGAGCACCATTGATGCAACGGATGCTGCATTCTGAAGTGCTGAACGAGTTACCTTAGCAGGGTCAACAATACCCTCTTCAATCATATCACAATACTCGCCTGTTGCAAAGTTCAAGCCATAGCCTGTTTTGTTTGAGGTCTTAATTTTATCAACGATAACAGAACCCTCTGCACCTGCATTGAGAGCAATCTGTCTAACAGGCTCTTCAAGTGCCTTAACAACAATTGCAACACCTGTTTTGAAGTCTGCATCATCTGTATCAAGAAGAGCCTCAACAGCAGGAATAGCGTTGATAAGAGCAACACCGCCGCCTGCAACGATCCCCTCTTCAACTGCAGCCTTTGTTGCAGCAAGAGCATCTTCAATTCTAAGCTTCTTTTCCTTCATTTCAGTTTCAGTAGCAGCACCAACCTTGATAACAGCTACACCGCCTGCAAGCTTTGCAAGTCTTTCCTGAAGCTTTTCTCTGTCAAAATCGGATGTGCTGTTATCAATAGCAGTCTTAATCTGACCAACTCTGTTTTTGATTTCAGCGGCATCACCGGCACCGTCAACAATGATTGTATTTTCCTTAGTCACCTTAACCTGACGAGCCTTACCAAGCATTGCCATTGTAGCATCCTTAAGCTCAAGACCGAGGTCACTTGTGATAACCTGACCGCCTGTAAGAATAGCAATATCCTGAAGCATTTCCTTACGTCTGTC
>CAYNGP010000106.1:0-7139 GCA_964396885.1 uncultured Bacteroides sp.
AACGGCGTTCTGTTCCATTTATGGAAAAAGGTGTTCAAAATAGTTCACATTTTCCGTTTTTTACACACTTATATATGAAGGCACAAAAATTATCTTAATTTGTCCTATTTTTGATACTTTGTTTAAAATAGGGTAGACATTAACAAACAAATGTGCTATAAATATATTTAGAACGGTTGTTCGGTAAAGGAGCTATACATAATGAAAAATTCATTATTCATCGAAATGTTGAAATATTTAAACGAAAATGAAAAAGACGAACTCATGATTCGTTTGTGCGATTTTTGTCAGATAGACGTAGAGCAATATCAACAAGAATCTCCTGTTTCTGAGTTTCATCAAGACGAGAAAACAAACGTAACAGTTCCTGATCCTTCTTACTAATAGTAGAATCGTCATTGATTTGTTGTATATCCATAGGAACATCAGCACCCATGAGCCAAGGTATAGAAACATTTAAAATTTTACTTATTTCCTCAAGTCTTCTTTGCTTAGGCTCATAGCGTCCTTTTTTATAATTGCTTATTGTTCCTTCATCAATGTCTAATTTACGTGATAATTCAGCAGCAGATATATTACGAATTTCTAATGCAGTTTTTAAACGTTCTGCAAATTTACCCATTTTTATCTACCTCCAAACCTATTTGATATAGTTACGATAACATATCCTTTTGAAAATTGCAAGTTTACTTTTGAAAAAACCAAAAAAACTTTTGAAAAAAGTATTGACTTGCGATTTCAAAAGTGTTATTCTCTTTTTGGAGGTGAGATGAATGGCTAAAAAAGTTTATGATTATTCAAAGCTTCTTGGAAAGATGCGAGAAAAGCATATTACCCAAGAACAAATGGCTAATTTAGTTGGTATTGCTGAGTCTACGATGAGCATTAAACTTAAAAGCAAAAGTCAATTTTCACAAGATGAAATGGTCATGATATTAAACATCTTAAATGTTCCATTGGAACATATTGCACTTTATTTTTTTTGTCCAGACACTTTTGAAAACGCAAGTTAAACAACCCACCAACCCACGCAGAAAGGTTATGATCAGATTTGGTCAAATTTGAAATTTAAGTATTGTTTAAAAGTGCAAGCTATAAACCAAAGGCAGGTGAAAATATGTTAACAATCGAAAAAGATTTTAATACCTTTTTCTCTTTCATAGGTAATGAGGAAAAAGAAAAAAGGTTTAACTCTTTAATAAAAGAGAAAAACCTTTCGTTTGATGATTTAGATTTAATTTTTCAGACTGTTAAGCCTAAGCATAATGCAGTTCATTCTAAAATAAGCAGAGTTGATTCTGTTGCTATTACAAAAGCAATAGTAGTTGGAATAAACAAAGGCTTAGGAACTGAGGAAAGTCCGACATTGCGGAGTTATTTGTGGTGGACTGAAAATGGTGAATATATCGGCGAAACCTTATGAGTTTGATTTTCGCTGGTTTTCTTTATCATCACTAATTCCGATGATACTTGAAAACAGGTTTTCTGTTTCGTGACGATTGATATACCATTGTTTAATTAAATGTTCAATAAGTCTGAGCAATTGCTCTGCTTCGCTCTCGTCAATTTCTACAATGGTGTTTATATCTTTTTCCATATGAGCACCGATATTTCCGAGTTTACGAAGCGAATCTATAACCTTCCATTCCGAAGGAGTTACTTTATCTTTTAATGCCGTTATTTCACAGTTAAGATTTCTTTCTTTAATATCCCAGAAGTCATGAATCATGCCTTGTAGGCATCTACGTGAAAGGGTAGCAGAAGCTTTGGGGCTTAAATTGAGGATTTTGTAAGCTTCTTCATAATCTTGGCGGATAGGTGCTGGTATGTAGTCTGGAAATTGTTTTGCGAGTGAATCAGGTAGAACAGTTGTGTGAACTTTTTCGTACTGCTCACCATGACCATCAATAATGACTGTTCGTTTACCGCATTCAGGACATAGAAATTCTCTAATATGTAAGTAGCGAACAATTAGATGGTCTTCTACTGCACGGGGATCACAATTTATTCCATCTTTTATAAATGATGTACGCAAATCATTTTTGGTGGATAGCGGTATTCCACAATAAGGGCATTTGAAAACAGACATAATAAACCTCTTTATTTTATTGATTATAAGCACAGTATAGCAATAAATAAAAAATATGTCAAAAGAATTTAAGTTTTAACAAATTAAATTAATAATCAACCCTAAGCAAAGCAGCAGGGCAAAGCTTACCTACCGAGCAAATAGGTTATTCAGATGCAGTGCAATTGCATCTGCCATATAAAATTACACTCTTTTCGTTCTACTTAAAACGGTGCTGCAGCTTGTGCCGATAAAGTCCTGCTGTTTTGTTTAGGGTTGGTGAAATAAATTTAAAGGAGGTCAGCAAATGACAACAAATAGCAATGTGATTCAGTTTACATCACTTGACGAGGTGCAAAGTGATGTAACAAAACTCAGCCAGCTTGTTGATAAGTTGCTTGTTCTTGGTGACAAGATTAAGGCGAATCGCAGTGAGCTTGAATATGTGCAGGAGCAGTTAAGACGTCAGGAGCTTAACAGCAATTTCTACACTATGGATGAGGTCGCCGAAGCACTGCATTGTGAGAAAGGCTCTGCAATAAAGACCTTGAGGAACAGGGGAGTTGAACTCATTGCCTCAGGCAAAAGCTTTGTTGTTCAGAGAGATAACTTTTTAAATGCATTCAGAAATTGAGGTGAAATATGATACCTATTGCGATAGTGCTTAGTGCAATGCTCATATTCTACATAGAAATAAAGCATGAGCACTGGGAAGAAAAGAAAACTGATGCATACATGCTTAGGCATCAATATGACGAGGACAAACTCAAGGCAACTGCTGATGTAGCCGTTGCATATAACGAGTTTGTTGATTTAGGACTTATAAAATAAAAAAAGCAGCTGGCAAAAGCCAACTGCAAAGATGTATCTATGCGACACACCAAACCAACAATTTGATTGTATCGCATAGATTTAACTTTGTCAAGTGAAAGGAAGTAATTTGTATTATGAAAATCAATATTGGCAAGAATGACATTTGTTATACCTGTCAACAAGGGAAGAAAATCGAATGTGATGCAGGTATAGATGATGTATTTATTGATGATATAGGCTATATATGTGACTGCAAATGCTACTCGTCAAAAAATGAATTTATAAAGCCGACTGAATTTGAAATTAATGCTTATTGTGCAGAAAAGGGTTACACCAATGTAGATGCAAAACGCTTTTTAAGTCATTATGAGTCAGTGGGCTGGATGGTCGGTAAAAATCCAATGGTAAAGTGGAAGGGTGCCGTTGCTAACTGGGAGCGTACTGAGAAAGCTAAGAAAAAGTCGCAGAAGGAAAAACAGCAGAACAGTACAATTGAAATCACCTATGAAAATATAGAACAGCTCCGAGTAAAATATCCTGACTTTGACTGGGATGCATATGAGGAGGAAGATTTCAAACTGCGATTTATGAGTGGAAAGCTTGGCAGGGGTGTAGTGCTTCTTTCGCCTGTTCAGGAGGATTTATTCCTTGATATAACCGACGATGTACAGATATTCAATTACTATGTTGAACTGCTTGCAGATTTTCTAATCAAGAAAAAACCGAATATCCGCAGTCATTTCAATTTGCTGATGAAATGGTATAAAGACAATTTCAGGGGCTTTAATTAAGGAGGTAGACAATGACAAGAATTGAAGCAGATGTTTGCTATAAGTACCGCCTTCAGGTGAGGGTTGCGCCAAAAACTGCAGAAAAATTCGGATTGTCACTTGATAAAGGTTATTTCATTACCGAGATAATTAAGGCTTATGACGAGAAATACAAGACCACATTTTATACTGCTGTGTTGTCAGGTGACGGCAGAGCCTTGTATCATATGAATATTTTAGATCTTAGTTATCTTGCAGCACAGGAAGGCTTTGTGCAGTCAAAGGTGCAACAAGAAAAAGCAAAGCAGTTCTTAGCAATGCTTAAGGAAATATATAGCGAACACAAAACTAAAAAGGCAGTATATCAGTTTATCAGTAAAGAGATAGACAAGCTGAAGGTGAAAGAAAATGCTTAGATTTATTCAAATTATGATAGCAGCAGGTGGGTTAATATTGAGCCTCACCTGCTTTGCTTCAAATGTATATTAAGGAGGAAAACGCAATGTGTTTAGGATTAGGAAACGGCTGTGTGCCGAAAGAAGAAAAGAAAACTATGTCTTTGTTAAATCAAAAAACAAACAATGACATAATCAATGATATGAGTATTGAGGAAAAGGCTGAGTTTTTACAACAAATCACATTATGTTGCAATGAATCTGATTGTGACAATTGTCCTATTAAGTTAAAGAGAGAATGTACGGCACAAGGTATTAAACAATGGCTGATGCAGGAGGCAAAGCAATGACCCAGACAAGTATGCTTGATTATCTGATAGTCGATAACTTTGCAGGCGGTGGCGGTGCAAGCTGCGGTATTGAGCTTGCCACTGGTAGACCAGTGAACATAGCTATAAATCACGATCCTGCAGCTATTGCAATGCACAAGGCGAATCATCCATATACCGAGCATTATCAGGAAAGTGTATGGGATATTGACCCTAAGGAAATCTGCAGAGGTCAGCCTGTAGGACTTGCCTGGTTTTCACCTGACTGTAAGCACTTTTCAAAAGCCAAGGGCGGCAAGCCTGTTGATAAGAATATAAGAGGTCTTGCGTGGATAGTGCTCAAATGGGCAGGAATGGTAAGACCGAGAGTTATTATTCTTGAAAATGTTGAGGAGTTTCAGACATGGGGACCTGTGCGAAAGGGTCAGCCTGTTAAATCAAAGCAGGGTGAAACCTTTGAACACTGGAAAAATCAGCTTGCAGCATTGGGATATAAGATTGAACACAGAGAATTGAAAGCCTGTGACTACGGAGCACCCACAATAAGAAAACGTTTCTTTCTTGTTGCAAGATGTGACGGTGAGCCGATTGTATTCCCTGAGCCTACACACGGACCTGCAGACAGTCCTGAGGTTAAGAGCGGTAAGCTCAAGCCTTACAGAACAGCCGCAGAGTGTATTGATTTTACATTGCCGTGTAAGTCTATATTTGACAGAAAAAAGCCCCTTGCAGTTAATACCCAGAGAAGAATTGCAAGAGGACTTGATAAGTTTGTTATTAAGGAGAGTAAACCGTTTATTCTGCCTATAGGCTATGGCGAGAGAAACGGACAGAGTCCGAGAGTGCATGATATTGAAAAGCCGCTGCCTACGATAGTGAGCAGCTGCAAGCAGTATTTTTGCACACCATATTTAAGCTCTATAAAATTTAATAATGAGCCTACAGCAATAACTAATCCATTACAAACTATAACAGCAGTAAACAGTCATTCGCTTATTGCCCCTGCACTGATTCAATATCACAGTGAAACGGCAAAAGCAGAGGTTAGAGGGCAAAGTCTTGATAAACCGATTATGACCGTTGACAGTTCACCGAGATATGGAGTATTCATTCCGTATTTATCAAAATACTTTGGTGGTGTGGTTGGCGCTGATGTGCAAAATCCTATGCCTACAGTAACAGCAATAGATCATAATGCTTTGTCAATGCCGTTCTTAACTAAATATTATAGTGGAAAAGACCAAAGTTTCAGTTGTAATTCACCATTACATACAATAACTACAAAAGACAGAATTTCTTCCTGCAATGCTTATCTGACTATAATGCGAAACAATATGGATTGCAGGTCAATCAATGAACCGCTGAACACAATTACAACAAGCGGTGCACATTTTGCTTATACAAAAGTGTATGTCAAAAAGTACAAGCCCGGTTGCAATCTGTATAACTGGAGTAAAGTCAGAGAATTGCTCAATACCTATACCGATTGGAATTTAGCAAATGATGAAGTTCTAATTTTTAATATCAACGGTGTAGAACAGTTTATATATGATATAGGCTTGAGAATGCTCCAGCCGAAAGAATTATACAAGGCTCAGGGTTTCCCTGATGATTACATAATTGAAAAAGACTGCAACGGACAGGCTTATCCAAAAAGCAAACAGGTAGCAAGATGCGGTAACGCAGTACCGCCGCCCTTTGCAAAAACACTGGTTATGGCAAATTGCCCCTGGCTCTGTGATAAGCATTGTAACAATATGGCTGAGTTTAATTCAGTTGCAGCAGGGTAGGTGAATTATGAAAGTTGACATTTTTAACACAGATAAAAAATACAGCATTATTTATGCTGACCCTCCGTGGAGTTATAAAGCCTATTCATCAAAAGGAAAAGGACGTACGGCAGAGGCTCATTATAACACCATGTCTATAAATGATATTTGCAAATTGCCTGTTAGTAAAATTGCAAATGATGATTGTGCATTATTGATGTGGGCTACATTTCCGAATTTAGAATATGCGTTTCAGGTCTTAAATGCATGGGGCTTTACATACAAAACAGTTGCGTTTGTTTGGATTAAGCAAAACAAAAAAAGTGACTCACTATTTTGGGGCATGGGCTTCTGGACAAGAGCAAATGCAGAGATTTGTATTATAGCTACTAAAGGAAAACCTAAAAGACAATCATCATCTGTTCATCAAGTCATTATGAGCCATATTGAAGAGCATAGCAAAAAGCCAAATGAAACAAGAGAGCGAATAGTTAAGTTACTTGGTGACTTACCAAGAATAGAACTATTTGCAAGGCAGCAGACAGACGGCTGGGATTGCTGGGGTAATGAGGTGCAGAATGAAAAATGCGAGACATAAGAGAATTAAAGTATCTGCAGTCATTACCGCTTGAAGAAAAGATATTTATGACAGCAGAGCGTATAGGTGGATGGTATGACCATTTCAACGGCGATGTTGCTGTTTCGCTCAGTGGTGGCAAGGACAGCACAGTGTTACTTGACATTGCCCGAAATCATCCTTTATATGGGCATAAGGGCATCAAGGCAGTATTTGTAGATACAGGACTTGAATATCCTGAAATCAGACAGTTTGTTAAAACCTTTGATAATGTTGAAATTATCAGACCTAAAATGCGATTTGACGAGGTAATAAAAAAATACGGTTATCCGATTATTTCAAAAGAAGTGGCAATGATTTTACATTATGCTCGCTCGGGGGGGACTACGGGTGACTATTGTATGAAGAAACTCAATGG
>CAYNGP010000107.1:0-1053 GCA_964396885.1 uncultured Bacteroides sp.
CGTCTTTCAGAATACCTTGGGTGCGGAACTAAAAGATTTCTGCTTTCAACCTTTTCATTTTCTGCAAAGATAATATCAATATCAATAATTCTCGGACCAAAACGCACTGTTCTGAGTCTGCCGAAGCCTGCTTCAATACCAAGACAGGCACCGAGCATTTCATGTGGTTCAAAGATTGATTCAACCTTTAAAATGATATTATAAAAATTCTCCTGTCTTGCATAGCCAACAGGCTCAGTTTCATAAATTCTTGACTGATTGGTAACATCTGTGTATGGCAAAAGATTGATGGAATCAATACACTTTTCAATATTCGCCATTCTGTCACCGATATTTGTGCCTACACTTAAAATATATTCCATAACGCTATAACACGGCTTTGCCGTTATTTTACCTTTCTCTGAATATCTGAACACCAACCCAGCCGAAATCAGCCTTCATAGGTGCTTCAGGCTTTTTGAGAGTAATGAGAACATTGAACACATCAGGGTATTCGCTGAGTATTGCATCGGCAGTAACCTGTGCAACCTTTTCAAGCAAATCATACTTTTTCTCAGTTGCAACACGGGTAACCGTTTTGATTACCTTAGCATAGCTGACGGTATCGTCCACTTGATCACTGTAGCAAGCCTTTGTTATATTAACACCCATATCAATGTCAAACACAAAATGCTGACCATCTTCCTTTTCCTCAGGATTAACACCGTGGTATGCAAAAATCTTTAAATCACGAATTAAAATTTTATCCATTACAAAATAAAGCCTCTCATCTTCTGAGCCATTAAAATGCCCTGCTTTTCATTTTTTACATCGTGCACACGAATGATATCAACGCCGCCTAAAATTGCCGCTGTGTCGGCAGCAATGTTGCCGTAGATACGCTCTTTAGGGTTATCCTGCTCACTGCCCTGACCGATAACTCTTTTTCTTGACGTGCCAAGCAAAAGCGGATAACCATCTATTTTATACCTGCCCACATTTGCAAGGAGGTACATATTTTCCTCATAATTTTTACCGAAGCCGATACCCATATCAAGACAAAGCTGTGATTTA
>CAYNGP010000107.1:1063-6849 GCA_964396885.1 uncultured Bacteroides sp.
ATATCGCAAAGACGGGAAGCAATAATGACTGACAGCAGCGGCAGAAAAATTGCATTGATAAGCGGCAACTGGTACAAAAACATCATCCAACCATTGCGCAGCATAAAATCGGTGTAGTTACCATACAGCGCCCTGATTTATCAATACCGAGCTTTTCGCACGCATCAACTGATTTTTCAAAAAAATCTTTAATATCGGCTGGTGAGCCTGCACCATTATGCATTAAAATCCAGCCTGCACGGTGAAATTTGACGATTTCTGCCATTTCCTGTGAAATCACACCACTAACATCGTTAATGATGTCTGCACCCGATTTAAGGGCATTTTCAGCCACTAAAGGATAATAGGTATCAACTGAAACAGGAACTGATAATTTGCCGTTCAACGCTTTCAATACAGGCTCAAGCCTTGCCCATTCCTCAGTATCACACACAGGAATATGACCGGGCCTTGTGGACTGACCGCCGATGTCAATTATATCAGCACCATCTGCTTCAAGCTGCAAAGCACATTCAACCGCAGCTTCAGCAGAAAAATGGTCGCCGCCGTCACTGAAACTGTCAGGTGTAACATTGACAATGCCCATTACAAGCACCCTGTCACCATATTCAACCTGTTTATTTTTGCAATTCCAAATCATTATGTATCTCTCTTTATTTGTTAAGCAGTGCCAAAACCTCTGCCCTTGAACGAGCATCATTTCTGAGTATACCTCTTAAAGCTGATGTCTGTGTCTGTGAGCCTGATGCCTTTGCACCGCGGATTGACATACACATATGCTCTGCCTCAATGATAACAGCAACACCCTTCGGACTTAAATTATCATTTAAAAAGTCTGCTATATCGTGCGTGAGTCTTTCCTGCACCTGTGGTTTTTTTGCAAAATTATCAACAATTCTTGCAAGCTTTGAAAGACCGATTATTTTGTTATCACTTGGTATATATGCAATATGAGCCTTGCCCACAAAGGGTAAAAGATGATGCTCACACATAGAGCTGAAAGGAATATCTCTTACAATAACAAGCTCATCATTTGATTTTTCATCAAAAAACTTTAAATGCTGATGAGGGTCCTCGCTTAAGCCTGCAAATAATTCCTCATACATATTCGCTACTCTGCGTGGAGTTTCAATAAGTCCCGATCTGTCAGGATCTTCACCCACTGCAATTAAAATTTCTCTTACTGCTTTTTCAATTCTCTCTTTATCCATAAACTCACCACTTACTTAACAAAGTAACCTTTTATTTTTTTCAGACTGTCATCACTGAGCCTGTTACCGTCATAGCTTGCCTGCGCATTGTAAACACCCTTTGCAACCAAATCATTGCCCAAAACAGTCAGTCTGTCACCAGCCAGTGAAAAATCACGCACTGAAATATTTGTATCTGCTGCTGCAACAAAATCTCTGAAAAGCTTTTCACTGTCAGCAAAATTTTCTTTATTAAGCTGTTGTGAAAGGCTTGCAAGCAATAATTCACTTGCCTGTGAAGAACTGTTTTCAATATCAAGATAATATCTGATTAAGTTAATAAAATGCTTTCCGTCAATCTTCTGCTCGCCTGCTTTGATTTTTAATGTATATGAAACAGGACTGTCGCTTTCCCTATGCTTGATGTCATTTAAAATAGGATAATGTATACTGCCCAGCTCGTTATAAAAATCCTCAAATTCAGAGATTTCCATTGAAATATAAAAATCAAAATCAGTACCTATATAGGTGTCTATTGCTTTTTTAACATTTTCTGCACCTGATGATTTATAGATTTCATTGAGCCTGTTACCGTCAACCTCGGTACCTGCCTTTAAAACTGCTGTTTTATATGAGGTATTATCCATATCAACCTGAACAAGTGCCGCAAATAAAAGCTCATCATCCTTATGAACAAGGGTAATATAATTTCTTTTACCGCTAACATCAGGCACTTCAGCAACGTCATCATCGTCAAGAATGGATTGATTTGTTACATTCAGATTTTCAGGCTCAAAAAACTTTTTGGCACTGAAATCATTTTTAATGCACAGCGCAAGCACAAAAATAATTGTAAAAATAATGATTACAGTCAGTGCAATAATCAGAATTTTTTGCTCTGTTGATTTTTCTTTATTTGCTTTTGAAAAATAAATGTCACCGCGATTTTTAAAAATCCTCATACTGCACCTCCTTGAAAAATCATTATACAATACGTTAATTTAATTTACAAGTATTTTAATATTAATAATATATATAACAAAATTGTAGGGATGGGGCTTGCTCCATCCGAATCAGATGGCAGGAGTAAACCCCTGCCCTACAAAACATTAAAATTATTGAACAGGAAATTTTATGTGGATATTAAGAACATCATCGCTGTAATCTGCAGTGATTGTGCCTTTCATCTGTTGAGTGAGCATTTTTGCAATTGAAAGCCCCAGACCTGTTGATTTATCGGCAGTCTGTACGGTATAAAATCTGTCAAACAGTCTGCCTACCTGCACTTCATCAAGCCCCTTAGCGTGGTTAGAAAAAGTGATTTCACCGCTATCCTTTAACTCTATTTTTAAATCACCGTCACTGTATTTTACTGCATTGCTGATTATATTTTGAAAAATTCTCAGCAGTGCATTTTTATTAAGATTACAAACTACTTTCTTTTCGGTTATTGAAATATCAGGTACTATATTATTCTGATTAATCAAGGCATAATGCGCAGCAATGCTTTCCTCAAGCAAACTGTTCATTTCAAGCCTTTCAGGTGTATCATTATTAAAGGTTGAGGTAATAACAGAATATCTGAAAAGCTCAGTTGTTAACTGCTTAAGCACCTGTGCACGCTGTGAAATTATTTTAATATATTCCTCAGCAGCAGGTGATTTTTCTTCATTTTCAAGCAGAGTAAGATAGCCGCATATTGCAGTAAGCGGTGTACGTAAATCATGTGAGATATTTGTAACTGCTTCTTTTAATTCCAAATCACCCTGTTGAAATTTTCTTCTGTCTGCCCTGAGCTTTTTCAGTTCCTTATTCATATCATTTGCCAGTTTTCGCATATGTCTGTCACGGCAGGAAATGTTGATAAGTGTATTTGTATCGTTTTCAATTTTTTCATTAAAAGCAGAACATATTTCATCAGCACTTTTTTGAAGCAAATATATTTTTAATACCAGCACCGCAATAATAATTAATAATATTGCAATGATAATCAACAACCAAAAATTCATAATAAGTCCTTTATTTTAAATCCTTTTTTCTGAAAGCAAGCACACCGCAAACATTAACAGCTATTGTAAAAATAACTGAATAAACAATATTAAGTAAAGGATTAGTGATTTCCTCATTGGCAATTAAAATACTTTGACAGGAAGGTAAAAATTGCAAAAGCCATTCGTAGATTTGCCTTTTTGTTCCTCCAACATATGCAGGATTTGGTTTTTCAGGTCCAAAATTAATTGTACCATCTATATTGTATGAAATAAAATCGCGGGTAAATTCAGGATTCAACAGTCTCTCATAAATCATATTTCCACAGAAAAGAAGAGCAACGCAAGCAACCAATGCCAAAACAAGTATTATTGTTTTGTTTGTTGTCAGCATACTGATAAGTGTAATCACTGCCGTAAATACTGCTGTAATTAAAATACTAAGCAAGATTTTGATAAAGAAATCCTTTATACCACCCTGCCAGCTGCCAAAAAAATAAAAACCAATGGCACAACCAATCAGCATAGCAATTAAAATTATCATTGAACCTGCAAAACTGGTAATATAGTTAGAAAGGTAAATATCTGTACGGCTGTGACCAATAACAATTTTATTTCTTATTGTGCCATCACTGTAATCTGTACCAATAAAAAAGGAAATAAATACTGCATAAAAGAAGCTGATTGCTGGCAGTATATTGAAATAGCAAGCGTTCAGTGTTCTTATATTATTTACTGAGTCAATATCGGATATAGACATTCCGTTTCTTATTATCATATATGCTGATAAAATAAATATTGCAGCAGATACAATCCAAAGCATTTTGTCACGCATAAGGCGAGAAAAATTAGCAGATAAAAGCTTAGTCATTGTCATTACCTCCCACAAGATTAATATAGTAGCCCTCAAGACTCTCGTCACGCTCCTGCATTGAAAAGACCTCGCAATGATTTTCTGCAAGCTTTGAAACAAGCTGTGACACATTTATTGATGAATATAAATCAGCCTTTGTGTCAGAGATAATGTTATATTCTATATTCAATTTATCAAGAACAAGAGAAAGTATTTTTGTATCCGTTACCTCAACACGAATTGATTTACGGAAAACCTTTTCAAGTTCATCAGCACTGATTTCTTTAACAATTCTGCCTGAATCAACAAAGCCGTAATGCGTTGCAAGCTTTGAAAGCTCATCAAGAATATGACTTGAAATAAGAACAGTTATATTAAATTCTCTGTTTAACTTTAATATCAATTCACGGATTTCAACAATACCCTGTGGGTCAAGACCGTTTATAGGCTCATCAAGAACCAAAAAGTCAGGATCACCTGCAAGAGCAACAGCAATACCAAGCCTTTGACGCATACCAAGTGAAAAGTTTTTAGCCTTCTTTTTGCCTGTATTTTCAAGTCCTACAAGCTTTAATAAATCATCAATTCCATCAAAAGACGGCAGACCGAGAATACTGAACTGTTGTTTTATATTCTCCTTAGCTGTCATATCAAGATAGATTGATGGTGTTTCAACAACTGCACCGATTCTTCGCCTTGATTTTTCAATATTTTTTGAATTACTTTTTCTGCCGTAAAGAGTATAAACTCCCGACGACGGATTTTGCAATCCGCAGATTATACGGATTAAGGTTGTTTTACCTGCACCGTTTTTGCCCACAAGGCCATAAATTGCACCCTGTGGAATTTTCATGGTAAGTTCATCAAGTGCTTTGAATTTTTTATAGTTTTTACTCAAAGCATTTGTTTCAAGAACATAGTCCATTATGAATGCCTCCTTATATTTGATACCGGCATTTTAACAGGCAACAGTTAAGAAAGCGGTTAAGAAAATGGTAAATATTCAGTTAAGATTCATTTTAAAGCCGATGCCCCAGACTGCTTCAATATAATTTTTATTGCCTGCTTCCTTCAACTTTTTTCTTATGTTGCTGATATGAACCTTTAAAGAGCTTTCAACGCAGTCAGGTGTATCCTCACTGATTTTTTCAAGAATTTGTGATTTTGTCATAACCTGATTTGGATTTTCCATAAGCAGCTTTAAAATAGCATGTTCTGTTTTTGTAAGTTTAACAGATATATTATTTACTGTCACTGTATATTTTGATTTATCAATAGTAATATCATCAAAAGCAAGCAAATCATTATTGGAATTATGACTTTGATTTCTCAGCTGAACACTGATTCTTGCCAACAATTCATTCATATCAAAAGGCTTTGTAATATAATCAACTGCACCGTTTAAAAGAAGATTGACCTTGTTATTAATATCTGCCTTTGCACTGACCACAATTGTCGGAATATCTTTAATTTCTTTGAGTACCTCTTCACCTGTAAGACCCGGCAGCATCAAATCAAGCAATATTAAATCAGGCTTTTCACTTTTCAAAAACAACAAAGTTTCTGTACCTGAATAGGCACGTGATATTTTATAATTCTCTTTGGTAAGCACCTCAAAAAGCATATTTGAAATATGAATATCATCATCGACAATTAATATATGTTTCATTTTAATCACCATTTTTTATTTTATATTTTTAAGTATAAATATAATAAAATGCAATATCAATATTAAATTGTTAAACTTTCTTAAAA
>CAYNGP010000108.1:0-6683 GCA_964396885.1 uncultured Bacteroides sp.
TAAGGATCGTTTGCGTCGTGATATAGGCGGCGTTGAAGATGCTTATGCAGAAATGATGAAGAGAGTAGGACTTGACTAATGCCTAATAACACTTATAATTCACCTTTTAACGCTCGTTATGCTTCAAAGGAAATGCAGTATATCTACTCCCCTGATTTCAAATTCAGAACCTGGAGAAAGCTTTGGATTGCACTTGCTGAGGCTGAAAATGAGCTTGGTTTAAATGTAACAAAAGAGCAGATTGAAGAGCTTAAGGCTCACGCTGACGACATTAACTACGAAGTAGCACAGGAATATGAAAAGAAATTCCGCCACGATGTAATGAGCCATGTTCACGCTTATGGCGAGCTTTGTCCAAATGCAAGACCAATCATTCATCTTGGTGCAACAAGCTGCTATGTTGGCGATAACACCGATGTTATCACAATGCGTGAAGCACTTATGCTTATCAAGAAAAAGCTTGTTAACGCGATTTCAAGCGTTGCAAAATTTGCCGATGAATACAAGGATATGCCTTGTCTTGGCTTCACACACTTCCAGCCTGCACAGCCTACTACTGTGGGCAAGAGAGCATCACTCTGGCTGATGGATTTAGTAATGGACTATGAGGAAATCTGTCACGTTATCGACAACCTTATGCTCCTTGGTTCAAAGGGTACAACAGGTACACAGGCTTCATTCCTTGAGCTCTTTGACGGCGACCACGAGAAGTGTAAAGAGCTTGACAGAAAGATTGCAGAAAAAATGGGCTTTAAGGCTTGCTTCCCTGTAAGCGGACAAACCTATGCAAGAAAGCTGGATACTATCGTTTGCAACTGCCTTGGTTTAATTGCTCAGTCCTGCTGCAAATTCTCAAACGATTTAAGACTCCTCCAGAATCTTAAAGAGATTGAAGAGCCATTTGAGAAGAATCAGATTGGTTCATCTGCTATGGCTTATAAGAGAAATCCTATGAGATCTGAGCGTATCGCATCACTTTCACGCTATGTTATGATTGATGCACTTAACCCTGCTTGGACAGCATCTGCACAGTGGTTTGAAAGAACACTTGATGACTCAGCAAACAAGCGTGTATCAGTGGCTGAGGCTTTCCTTGCTACTGATGGAATTCTCGACTTATATATCAATGTAACATCAGGTCTTGTTGTATATCCAAAGGTTATTGAAGCAAGACTTATGAGTGAGCTTCCATTTATGGCAACAGAAAACATTATGATGGATGCTGTTAAAAAAGGCGGAGACCGTCAGGAGCTTCACGAAAAAATCCGCCAGCATTCAATGGCTGCAGGTGCAGTTGTTAAGGTTGAGGGCGGCAAAAATGACCTTGTTGACAGAATTGCAAATGACCCTGCATTTATGATTACCAAGGAAGAAATTCTTGACATTCTCAAGCCTGAAAACTTTGTGGGCAGAGCACCACAGCAAACTGCTGATTTCCTGAACGAGGTAGTTAATCCGATTCTTGAAAAAGAAAAAGACCTCCTCGGCGTAAGCGTTGAAATCAATGTTTAATATTCATATGGTATAGCAAAAACCGCAGAAGTTGTAAACTTCTGCGGTTTAATTTTATTTACTGTGATTTTTGTCCTTCTTCAAAAGAAGTCTTGAATTTCAACAAGCTTTTTCGTGCTATTTTCATCGCTTCAACAGATTCCTCTGTTTTTTTAATTTTATCTTTTAGTTCTTTCTTTTCCTTTCCGTTTGCCACATCTGCTTTTAATTTTAATTCAACTAAATCTTTTTCAATATCTGTGATATTCTGTACATATTTTTCATAAATGCTATTAGAATATTCAACATCATGTTCGTCATTAAGAAAAATTTCTCTGACTGACACCAATAATTTTGCAGATTGTAAAATAGTATTTTTCTTTCCTGTTAAAGCAGAGGCGCCTGCAACACCGCCTACACCTGCACCAACACCAAGCCCAAGAACAGCTCCGCCACCTACAATTGCTGCAGTGCCGCCTGCCATTCCTAAGCCACCTGCTGCAACTGCACCACCGCCAAGATAAGCAAGACAAGCACTGGTCAAAGCTGCACCACTGAGCCCGGCAAAATTCGAGCCCACCAAAGCAACCGCAATTGCCGGTGCAAATACTCCTGCTGTAATAACAGCAACTAAAGCTATAACCGACGTAATTGTAACAGTTGTTAATACAGTTTTTAGAACTTCATTCATCTCACGAAGCACCTTATCATAACACTTGCGAAGTCTCTTGATATAACCTTTTGTGTAATAGTTGCCACAGAACATTGAATCAAGATAATTGTCACCAACGTTTTTCTTATATCCGCTAATAACATTTTGAATATCTTTATATTTCTTGCTTGGAATATCATTGCCTTTCTTATCTTTTTCAAGACTTAATGGATAATATGGTTCAAAAAGCATCGCCTCAAGCAAAGTCAAACGAAACCAAGTATTTTGCGGATTATTCTCCTCTATCTTTTTGACCAGTTCATTTTCACTATCATACCAGTGAAGTTCAGCATTTTCAACTTGTGAAAAACTCGCAAATCCCTTTGACATATATGTTTTCCATTCGTCAAGCCACTTTTCCTTTAAGCTTTTTATAGCATCATTATTAATAGGTGATTTTGTATTTTTTATATCATTCAGTGTTTTATAATATTCAAGATTATATAAAATTTCAGTCTGCTCAAGTGTTAAACCCAGCTTGTCCATATCCATATCATTGCTTATCCTTTCATAAATGTTCTTATCCGATTGTAAAAATGCAAAACGCTTAATGTTTTCATACATCTGTTTCACTATTTTTACATCTCTTGCTTTCAAACAAAAGCTAATATCTTCACCAATAGCAACAGCAAATCGTCCAACACCAATATAGTTAACGGAAACCCAGTATTTTTGAGAAACAACTGCCTCACCTATATCAAGTGTTGAAAAAACGCCGGAGGAAATCGTAAGCATTCTTGCTATTGTCGGATTATTTGACGGCTTAACCTTTGCCCATTCGATATTATTTATATCTGAAAGTGAAGAAACATTATGTTCACGCATTTCAATTGCAAAGCGACGAATAAAATAAAATGCTCTAACTATACATTCATTTGCAACAACAGGGATAGCCTGACGTCCAAGTTCAATCCCAACACCTAATTCACCTCGTAAATCAAACTTTAATACTGTATCTTTTATAATTTTTCCGGTTTCATCATGTTTTGCAAGTAAAGTTCCATTAAATAGTTTAGATAAAAATTTAGACAATGAAATATTATCAATACTAATGTTTTTAAAAATTGGGAGTACAGATAGTTCTTTTGCCAAAGAGAGTATCGGACCGGGTATTCCTGTTCCACCGCTTTTACCTGCAGTATTACCTGAACCAGCCATATCACTGACCAGGTGAAAAAACCAAGTGAGCGTTCCAAATAATATTTTAGTAGGAACATCTTTTCCTATAAATGCCTTACTCTTTTCCGGAACATCGTACATCCTGAAAATACCATCCACATCAGTTCCATATGATTTAAAGGTAAATTGAGTAAGTAATGAAAATATCAAACCAATAATTGTCGGATGATGGGCAAAATCACGCAAATGATGTTGTCGAACGCCCCCAAAGTCAGGAGTATTGCCATCGCTTGGAATAGGAAATTTTCTTTCAAGGAATTTAACTGCAGACTGCAAATCATTATCCTCACAGCCAAGCATTTTAGCAGTTTTTTTGACAAAAGCGTCTATCTTTTCACTTGCTATATTGCGACCACGCTCGAGACTGAACTCTCCTGCCCACAGAATATCAAGCATACCACAAAGTATTCCACTGCTAACAGATAACAAATAATCGTATTTGTCAGTCTGACTTGACAACAAATCAAGCTGATCTTCTAAATCGCAAATGATTTTATCAAGGTCATAATCATTATTTTCTTCTGCTTTGTTATATGGCAGAAGTTCAATTTGAAGCTGTCCTTTTTCGTCCATATCAATTATCGCCTCGGTATTCTAAAAAGGGCAGTTAATGATTAACTGCCCTTTTTCTTCTGTTCTCTTAATTTTTTAAAAAAGTCTGTTAACAGTGCAGAGCATTCTTCTGCCATAATGCCATCGATAATTTCAGGCTTATGGTTATAGGGTATATCGTTAAAATTAACGATTGAGCCAAAGGAGCCTGCCTTTAAATCCTTTGCACCATAATAAACCGTTTTTATTCTTGAATTAATTATTGCACCTGCACACATAGGGCAAGGCTCAAGTGTGACATACAAATCACACTGCCAGAGCCGCCAGCCGCCAAGCTTTTTGCAGGCATTGTCAATCGCTTCAAGCTCTGCGTGGTAAAGGGCATTTTTGCCGAATTCCCGTCGGTTTCTGCCCTCTCCCACGATTTCATTATCCTTAACAACCACTGCACCCACAGGCACTTCCCCTTCTAAAGCAGAAAGCCGTGCAAGCTCAATAGCCCTTTTCATAAATTCGTTATCCATATCTTACACGATTGTTTTTGATGTTAAATAAATCAACAATGCAAATGGGATAATCATCCACGGGAACAAGAATGAAACAAGCTTTTGTCCATTTGAAAGTGTACTGTGAACAGGCGCTTTATTCTTTTTAAACTGACCTGTCAAAAGCAAAACAAGTCCGCAGATTGCACCTGCCGCAATCCAAAGCACATAAAGAAGAACAATAACCATATTGCTTGATTCTTCTCCGGCTGCATAAGTAACAACCGACTTTGTAACTGACATTCCGTTATTGAGTGCATGAATACAAACCGCAGGAACAATGCTGTTTGTTTTAACTGTAACGTATCCGAGAACAAGTCCGATAATAAACGCAAAAATAAACTGAACAACATTACCGTGAAGGAGTCCGAAAACAACACTTACTGCAAAAACGGCAAATCCGCTGCCATATTTCCTGAGCAGTTGGAGTGAACAGCATCTCATTGCAAATTCCTCACAAATAGCCGGAATAATTGCAGTCGCAATCGCAACCATCATGCAGCTAATTATTGAGTTTGGCTCAAGCAGTTCGCCCTGCGTAAATTCAACGTGAAACAAATTTTCCAGTGCAGTGATTAAATAGGAAACACCTATATTAGCACCTATACAGCAAAGCATTCCAAAAGCAACCCACATCATACCCTTGCTGAATTTAATTGGTTCATTGGGTATAACAGGATATGCGTAACGCTTTTTATTAATCAGAGCAACAAGGATAAACGGCACCATAACAGACATAAATGACACGCCTATAATAGTTACTGCATCCTGGAAAATGACATCATTCAGGAATTTGTCATAAAGACCGGCAATGTACAGAACACTCACAACAATATTCTGAATAAGCAAATAAGCTATGATTGCCGCACCCATTGTCAGACTTATGAGTCTGATTTCCCTTTTTTCCTTCTTTTGCTGCTGCTTTTTTAAAAAAGCTCTTTGATTTTCTTCACTCAATCCGCTGTCACCAAAGGGATTATAATAGTATTGTGACATTCTTTATCAATCCTTTGCTTCGTCAGAAATAAATAACTCCTCAAAATAAGGCAGTAACTTAATCCAGTCGCAATACTCGTGCCACTCAGTCAGCTTATGATTGCGCCTTGCATAGTAAATATTAACCAGATTTTCGTAACTCAGTGTACAGGTACGCATCTGATTATATGAGCTTGGCAAAAGCTGAATAATGGTGTACCAAAGCTCTTTATCCTTTGTTTCAACGAACCTTACTCTTAAATCCTCAAGGGTTTCAATCAGCTTTTCCATAGCCTTGATACCCTCATCATTCATATGGTCAACGGAAAAATCACTGAGTTCAAAAGGTTTAGATGTAATTTTGTGCATTGTAGATGTTGAATTTGCAACAGTACCAACCTTATATGTGTCATATTCCTTCCACCAATAAAGCGGTGCAGTAACATCAACACTCACAAAAATCATTCTGATAAACTTTCTGTGGTCAGTACCCGCTGTGCAAAGGCGCTTTGCCAATGACAAATCATTTTCACCAAAAACAAAATTGCCGTCAGCATCAAATTCAGAGTCATACCTTGCCCAAGAATTCATAGGATTTCTTGCACCACGCATAGCATTATCAAAATTCATCACGCTTGTGCGTTCAATTTTAATCATAATCAGTCTAAATCCTTTGCAATCTTTTTAATGTAGTCCTTAAGCTCTTCCTGTGTTTCAGGATGCTTTAAGCCAACCTCAATATTTGCCTGAAGGATACCGAACTTGTTACCCATATCGTAACGTGTACCCTCATAATCAACAGCTACTACACCCTTTGTCTGCGCAAGTGTTTTCATAGCGTCTGTAAGCTGAAGCTCGTTGCCTGCACCGAGAGGTGTTTCCTCTAAAATATCGAAAATCTCAGGTGGCATAACAACTCTGCCAAGAATTGAGAAATTAGATAAAATCTCGTCCTCACTTGGCTTTTCAATCATATCTGTACAGTTGTAGCAGTTGTCCTCAATAGGATCAACAGCAAGTGAGCAATACTTTGTAATAGCCTTGCCCGGTACTTCCTTAACACCAACAGCACCCTTGCCGTATTTCTCATAAGCATCACAAAGCTGCTTTGTTACAGGTGTTTCTGAAAGGATAACATCATCGCCGTAAAGAACTGCGAAAGGCTCATCGCCAACAAAGCTCTTAGCACAAAGAACAGCGTGGCCAAGACCCTTTGTTTCCTTCTGACG
>CAYNGP010000109.1:0-6197 GCA_964396885.1 uncultured Bacteroides sp.
CAGAAAAAAAGCCTAAAAAAGCCTACCTCTCGGTAGGCTTTTTTTAGGAATACATTTATTACCAGTTACTTAGTAACTGTTGTTCTTGTCATAGTAACGATATCATCAGAATGAACAAGGCTGAAAACATAATCTGTTGGGCAGATGATTGTTGAACCTTCACTTAAACCGATGAATGCCTCGTCGCCTACGCTCTCAAGACCTGCGTTTAAAACAACCTCTGTCAGGTTTGAGCAGAATGAGAATGCATTGTTGCCGATTGTCTTAACTGTTGATGGAAGAACGATTCTTTCTAAGCTGTCGCAGTGCATAAATGCTCTTGCGTCGATGCTCTCAAGACCTTCCGGTAAAACTACTGTTCTCAGGTTTGAACAGAATGTGAATGCATTTGCTCCGATTGTCTTAACTGTATTCGGGATTACGATTTCTTCTAAATCTTCACAGAAGAGGAATGCGCCTTCTGATATGCTTGTAATATTTGTATTTTCATCAAATACAATGCTGGTTGGTGAATACTTAAGCATTGCACTTGGGTCCAGTGCTTCTCTTACATTGTCAGTAACTTCAAGCTCTGTTCCTGCAGGTCCTGCAAGGCAGTCCTTACCTGCATAGAATCTGATCTGCTCATCCACTTCGATAAGGTCTGTTACACCCTCAGGCAGTGTATACTTAACGTCTTTTGCATCCAAGCCGTACTCTTCACCAAGAAGTGCTCTTGTTGTTTTGATATACTGATTAACATCAACAAAATAGCTGTAAAGGTTATCTCCCATATTTCCGTTACCACTGATGGTTACTGTAACAGGGTTCTTGCCCTCCTCGCTAACACCTCTGCTCAGAGATGGAGCGATTGTTAATGTAAGATTGTCATTTGCTGTAGCTGAAATATCTACTGCAATTGCTGTGCTGTTTAATGTAACTTTATCTTCTGTATAAACAAGGTGATAAACATCTTCTGTTGGGCATACGATTGAAGCACCTGCCTTTAACTCGATGAATGCTTCGTCGCCTACGCTCTCAAGGCTTTCCGGTAAAACAACTTCTGATAAATTTGAGCAGCTTGTGAATGCGTTTGTTCCAACTGTTTTAACTGTTGCAGGAATCTCTACCTTCTCTAAGCTGTCGCAGTGCATAAATGCTCTTGCTTCAATGTTCTCAAGACCTTCAGGTAAAACGATTACTTTCAGATTTGAGCAATATGTGAATGCGTTTGCTCCGATTGTTTTAACTGTATCCGGGATTATGATTTCTTCTAAATCCTCACAGAAGAGGAATGCACCTTCTGAAATGCTTGTAATATTTGAACCTTCTGCAAAAACGACTCTGGTTGGTGAATACTTGAGCATATCACCCGGGTTAAGAGATTCTCTGATATTGTCATTGATTTCAAGCTCTGTTCCTGCAGGTCCTGCTAAGCAGTCCTTACCTGCATAGAATCTGATCTGCTCATCAACCTCAAAGAGGTCTGTTACACCCTCTGGAAGTGTATACTTAACATCACTTGCATCCAAGCCGTATTCTGCAGCAACAAGGCCTCTTGTTACTTCAATAAATTTGTCAACATCAACAAAATGTCTGTAAATGTTTCCTTCCATTTCACCGCTGCCGCTGATAATTGCTGTAACGTATTCCTTACCGCCTTCACTGTAAGCTCTGGTCTGTGATGGTTCAATTGTAACAGTTACCTTGTTCTCATCAGCATTTGCTGAATAAGTAACAGTTCTTGTAGCGGATGCTGTGAATGTTGCAGGTGCAGCTTCTGTTTCTGCCTCAGCAGCATAAAGGGTTAATGTAAGATTGTCTTCTTCTGTAGCTGAAATATCAATTACTTCAAGTGCTTCAGAAGCATGGTTTGCGGTTTCGTCAACCGGCTCTGCAACATTGTTTGTATCTTCTGCAGCCGGCTCTGCAACACTGTTTGTGTCTTCTGCAGCAGCATTTGTGTTCTCAACAGCAGGCTTAGCAACGCTGCGGGCATTTACTTTACGAGTATCTTTAATCACATTAAAAGCATCGTAAAACATATTGCTGTCAACGCTTACATCATCGTTTGTATCTTCGATATAAGACATTGCAGCCTTCACATCTTCGTTTGTGGTTTCGTCGTTAATAAATTCAGGGATATTATTGTATGTTGCGTTTTCATTTGCTTCTTCAACCACCGGTATTGGATCGTACATTGGCGGTAATTCAAAATTTGTGTTTGGTACTATATTAAATAAGCATAAAATTGACATAATAGCAGTAATAAATTTTGCAAAAATAGAACTAATAAATGTATTCATGATTGATTCCTTTCTTTCTTTAAGAACTACCAACCGTGAATCGTTGTTTTATTTTTTATAGATTTACGATATCTAAAACGGCAGCTGGCTGGCATATCTTTTTCGACTTAGCCCCTTTAGCTTTGCGTCACCGATTTTCACCGGGTTTGCTATTGGTGTTCTTACTGTAAATTATGATTGTTTGTTTTTGTATTGTACTCCCAATTTGATTTTGAAAAATAAAAAAACAGCCCTCCTTCCTGAACTTAGGAAAACCGGCTGCTCGCTCGTGTCTTTATTTTCAGACACGAAAAAAAGAATTACGTCTCTTAAACGGCAACTGGCTGACCTATCTTAACGACTTAGTCCCTTTAGCTTTGCGTCACCGACTTTCATCGGCTTTGCTATTGAGATATTTACTTTCGATTACACTCACATCATACACAATTCATTTCATTTTGTCAACACTTTTTTTGAAATTTTTTTCAATTTTTTTCTAAAAGCTTTTTCTTGCCCTATATATGGAGAACTTTTATTGATGTTATACAATTTATTGTATTTGCCTATGTTAAACCCCGATTTCAAAAAATCTAAAATCGGGGTTTAATAATATATATTCTGCTATCTTTTGTGCTTTGCACAATTTATTCATCATCGCTTGAGAGTTTAAGCACAGCCAGGAAGGCTTCCTGCGGAACTTCCACAGAACCAAACTGGCGCATACGCTTTTTACCCTCTTTCTGCTTTTCAAGGAGTTTCTTTTTACGTGTAACGTCACCGCCATAGCACTTGGCAAGTACATCCTTACGCAGAGCCTTAACTGTTTCACGGGCAATAACCTTGCCGCCGATTGCAACCTGAATAGGAATTTCAAACAGATGCCTTGGGATATGCTTTTTAAGCTGCTCCGCAATTTTTCTTGCACGGACATAAGCCTTTTCCCTATGAATTATAAATGAAAGTGCATCAATAATGTCACCATTTAGCAAAACATCAACCTTGCACAAATCGCTTCTTCTGTAATCTGCAATCTCATAGTCAAAGGATGCATATCCTCGGGTTCTTGATTTAAGCGCATCAAAGAAATCATAGATAATTTCATTTAGCGGAAGTTCATAATGAATATCAACTCTGTCAGGCGTAATATAATTCATATCCTTAAAAATTCCGCGTCTTTCCTGACACATATCCATAATTGTGCCCACGAACTCGCTCGGCACATAGATATGAGCATTTGAGAACGGCTCCTCGCAATAATCAATAATTGCAGGATCAGGATAATTTGTAGGATTGTCAATCTCCACCATTGTGCCGTCGGTCAGATAGATTTTGTAAACAACGCTCGGAACGGTTGTAATAAGCTCAAGACCATACTCACGTTCAAGGCGTTCCTCGATAATTTCAAGATGAAGGAGTCCAAGAAATCCGCATCTGAAACCAAAGCCCAATGCACCTGAGGTTTCAGGCTCATAGGACAAGGAGGCATCATTAAGCTGCAGCTTTTCAAGTGCGTCACGCAGTGCTTCATAATAAGCACCGTCTGCAGGATAAACGCCGCAGAAAACCATAGGATTAACACGTCGGTAACCGGGCAAAGCCTCCGGTGCAGGATTGGCTGCAAGGGTAACTGTATCACCTACTCTTGCTTCGCTGACTGTTTTGATGGATGCGGTGATATAACCAACATCACCGGCACAAAGGCAATCTGTCTTTTCAAGAGAGGTCGCTCTCATATAACCAACCTCAACAACAGTGAACTCAGCACCTGTTGCCATCATACGCATTGTGTCGCCTGCCTTGATTTTACCATCCATCAATCTGACATAAACGATTACACCCCTATAGGAATCATAGATAGAATCAAAGATAAGTGCTTTAAGAGGCTTGTCATCATCACCTGTAGGCGGTGAAACCTCGTTGACAATATATTCTAAAACCTCTTCAACATTTTCACCTGTTTTAGCGCTGACACGAGGTGCTTCCATACAAGGAATGCCGATAACATCCTCAACCTCTTCAGCAACTCTGTCAGGGTCTGCTGCAGGAAGGTCAATTTTATTGACAACAGGCAAAATATCTAAATCGTGGTCAAGTGCAAGGTATGTATTGGCAAGGGTCTGAGCCTCAACACCCTGTGAAGCATCAACAATCAGTATTGCACCCTCGCAGGCAGCGAGAGAACGTGAAACCTCATAGTTAAAGTCAACATGACCCGGTGTGTCTATTAAATTAAATTCGTAAAGCTCACCATTTTTAGCTGTGTAATCAAGCTTAACTGCGTGGGCTTTAATGGTTATGCCTCTTTCACGCTCAAGGTCCATATCATCAAGAATCTGCTCCTGCATATCACGCCTTGCAACAGAGCTTGTAAGCTCCAAAAGACGGTCAGCAAGAGTTGACTTTCCGTGGTCGATATGAGCGATTATTGAAAAATTTCTTATATGTTTTTTATCTACTGCCAAGGTTAAACCTCCGTGAAATTATTTATTCAAATCATGGATCGACTCAAATTCAGCCGATATTTTTTTTAAATTAAACAGTCCTTTAAATAAACGGTGAATATATGCAAAGCCAATCAAATATGGTCTTTTCTGTAAATATGGATAATACTTAACCATAATCTTTTTATCTGGGAAAAGTCTTTTAAATATAAAGCCTATATCAGCAGCAGCCTTTGAATTATCCTCTTTCATTCTTGAATAATTTTGCACTGCACTGCCGTTGGAATCGCCATAAACGCCAAAACTTGTATAAAGATAAAGCTGCCCTGCATCTTCATCAGTAATTGTATTTTCATCAAATATATGAAAAGCAAGAGCTCTTGTCTGCTGTTCAAAATCAAGAATACCAATTTCGCCAAATCGTTTTTCAATATAAGCCCAATCAAGCTTATCATTTTCTTTTTTTAAAAACAGATAATTATCAATCAGAAATCTTATACCGCAGCAGCTTTTAATAAAATGCTTGTACATATGGCAGATATTATAAATATACATATCATTCAAATCCATATGATAAAGGAAGCTTTTGTTATCATCAGCAACTGCCTTGTCCCACACATTACCTAAATCAGGGCAAAAATCAGCACCCTTAAAAAACAGGTTGCGGTGAAATTCAAAGGTATAAAATGGTGCTTTAAAATAATCATCACTATTGTCACTGTTATTCGTAACCGCAAAGCCTCTGCTTTGCATAATATCTGCAACGATATCACGCTTTGCTTCGTCAAACAAAATGTCAATATCACTCATCTGACGCATCTTTGACTGTGGGTAATAATCACGCAGGACACTGCCCTTTAAAAGCATAAACTTAACCTGATTATTTTCAAGCTCTTTTTCAATTGCTTCAAGTTCACTTTTCATTGCAATCGTTCGCAAAAGCTCATTCTGATTATATAGCTGCAGCTCCTGTGCCTGTTCAGAAGGTAAATCCTTCGTATTTAAAACAGGACAGATAACGGAATAAACCTGCTGCTTTTTTGAAAGCTTAACAAGCTCTTTCCAGTCAATATTATCAGGTGCAGCGGCAACAGACTCACCCTTAACTGCTGATTTTAAAAGGGATATAAGATATTCGCTTTCAGGCGATAAATATTTCATAATCAATCCTCAATCAGATTTTTTGATTTAAGCAGTGACAGAAGCTCCTGAACATCTGCTCTGACAGTCTGCTCGTCAACCTCATACTTTTCAAGCATTGCAGAAACAATAGAGTCCTCGGTCTGCTCAGTCTTGAGCAGTTCAAAAATAAATGCGGCTGACGGATTGTTTTTAACAAGTCCATTAAAATCCTTAGCTGCCTCACCTGTGGCAATTGCAAAACTTTCGCCGTCTATTGAATTTGTAACAATTCCATTTTTTAATTTCATAAGAATTACTCCTCGTATAATAAAATAGTAGTTATTAAAGTCCCTCTCCAAGGACAAATATG
>CAYNGP010000110.1:0-6197 GCA_964396885.1 uncultured Bacteroides sp.
GAATCCGGATTGTTATCTCCACCAGTAGCACCAAGGTACCATTTGGTATCATCAAGTGAGGTTGAGCTTTTACTCAGTCAGACAGAGGATGCTTTTTCTCTTCTTGCCCGCTTCGGTGGTCCGTCATTCTCAGGACTTAAAAATGTTAATAATCCGCTGCACAGAGCGGCGGCAGGCGGTTCGCTTAATCCCAGGGAGCTGCTTGATATCGGCTGCTGCCTAAGGTCAATCCGTGCCCTTGATGAATGGCATGGTCACTGCAGCGGTGTCAGAACAAATCTTGATTTTTTCTTTGAGGGTATTACTACAAATAAATACCTTGAAACCAAGATATTTACCTCCATCATCAGTGAGGAGGAAATAGCTGATAAAGCCAGTGAGCTTTTGGCTGATATAAGAAGAAAAATCAGGTCAAAGGAAAGCTCAATCCGTGAAAAGCTTGACGGAATGATTCACTCGGCACACTATCAGCAGTATTTACAGGAGGCTATTGTTACTCAGCGTAACGGACGCTTTGTTGTGCCTGTTAAGGCAGAGCACAGGGGTAATGTTCCGGGTCTTGTTCACGATACATCGTCAACAGGTGCAACTGTATTTGTTGAGCCCACCTCTGTTGTGGATGCAAACAATGATATTAAGGTTTTGCAGGGCAAAGAGCGTGACGAGATTATGCGTATACTCTTTGAACTTTCTGCTGAGGCAGGGGAGTTTGCCGAGAGTATTAAGCATTCCTTCAATTGTGCTGTTATGCTTAATCTGATTTTTGCCAAGGCGCATCTTGCCTATAAAATGAAAGCAACAAAGCCGCTTCTGAACAATGAAGGTATAATTCAGCTGAAAAAGGCACGTCATCCTCTTATTGATAAAAACAAGGTTGTTCCAACTGATATTACCTTGGGTGAAGAATATGACACCCTTGTAATCACAGGACCTAACACCGGCGGTAAAACAGTTACATTAAAAACACTTGGTCTTTTAAGTGCCATGGCAATGTGCGGTCTGCTGCTGCCTGTTGCCGACAGATCAAGGCTTGCGGTATTTGATAAAATTCTGGTTGATATCGGCGATGAGCAGAGCATTGCCCAGTCACTTTCAACCTTTTCAGCCCATATGGTTAATATTATTGAAATTATGTCCAAGGCTGATCAGAATTCACTTGTACTTATTGATGAGCTTGGTGCAGGTACTGACCCTATTGAGGGAGCGGCTCTTGCTGTTTCTATTATTGAAAAGCTCAGAGCACAGGGTGCAACAATTGCTTCGACAACGCACTATGCAGAGCTTAAGGCATATGCCCTTGAAACAGCCGGTGTTACCAACGGCTGCTGTGAATTTGATGTTGAAACCTTAAGACCTACCTACAGGCTTCTTATCGGTGTGCCGGGCCGTTCAAATGCTTTTGCAATCACCACACATCTTGGTATGGATAAATCGGTTGTTGACAATGCAAAGGCTATTGTTGGCAGTGATAACCGTGATTTTGAAGCCGTGCTTGAAAAGCTGGAAGAGTCAAGACAGGCACTGGAGGATGAACGAAAAATTGCCGAGGAAATGACGGCAAGAGCAAAGAAGATAGAAGAAAGAGCACAGAGTGAAAGGGATAAAATTGAAACCCTTAAGCAGCGTGAGCTTGACAAGGCAAAGCGTGAGGCGGAAAAGCTGATTGATGCTGCAAAACGTAAATCAAGCGAATTTTTGCTTGAACTTGAAAAGCTGAAAAAAGAGCAGAATAGTTCAAATGCAACAGAGATTGCCCGTAAAACACGCCGTGCTGTTAAAAATCAGATGGGCGAAATGGATGAGCTTGTGAATCCGATGGAGCTTGCCGACAATTGGGATTATGATTATAAGCTGCCGAGAACACCTGTGGCAGGTGACAGAATTGTTATTAAGGGTATCGGCGAAGGCGAGATCGTTGAAGTTAAAGAAAACAATGTTCTTGTTAAATCAGGCTTACTGAAAACCCGTGTTAAGCTGAGTGATATTATGCTTCTTGACAAGCCGAAGAAAAAGCAGAAGCCTGCACAGCATAATGTGTACCGCACCTCATCCAGGGCAGATGCTGATGTAAAAACAGAGCTTGACCTCAGGGGAAATATGGTTGATGAAGCACTGGGTGAGCTTGGGCTCTTTATTGACAAATGCGTTCTGAACAGCATTGAAGAAATCAGAATTATCCACGGCAAGGGAACAGGTGCTTTAAGAGCAGCTGTTACCGATTATCTCAGAACACATCCTAATATTGCCGAATACCGCCTTGGCAAATACGGCGAGGGCGAAAATGGCGTAACCATTGCTAAACTTAAATAACATAAGAAAAGACTTGTTCATTGAACAAGTCTTTTTTGTTAATCATATGTTGGAAGATAGTCATCAAAATTAATAAGATTGCCATCTTTATCCCAGTTGGTTTCTAAGGATTTTGTGAACTTTGCACCATCACTGTTATAATAATATGGTTCGTTCGGATTTCGTTTTTTTAAAGCCTCATCGCCAACGTAAAAATATAAATTACTGTTTTCGTCAATATATCCGAAATCAGCTTCATATTTTTCTCCGTTTAAGCCTATTAAATAATACAGCTTGTTTTCTTTATCATATTCAAATCTGAATCTTGTTCCGTTTTTTGTGAAGTACGGAATATCTTCATAATCTTTATATGCAGAGCCGTTTCGGTCAAAGTATACTAAATCCGGTTCTAATCTTGTTTTTCGCCAATTACCGCCATAACTTGAAACATATTTTTCTTCTGTTTCTTCGGTGATTTCAAGAGAGAAAAATTTGATATTTGTTTTTGAAGAGAAAATAATTAAAGTTGAATCTTTATATTTTCTTTTCATAAAGAGCAAGTCGTCTGATAATTGATAAATGAATAAATCATTATAATGCTCGTTTATGCTTTCCTCAGCTAAATCACTTCCATCAAATTCAAAGGAAGAAAAAATGTTACCCGGTGTATACGATTCGGAATATACTGAATTATATACAGATGTTATTAAATCCTTGTATTCGTCATATGTATATCCGGGACCATAAGCTTGACAGTTGAATTTATTCGTAATGTCATCATTACTTGAATTTGGATTTGCTTTGAAGAATTCGACTATACTGTTTTTTTGCTTTTCGACTGATATATATTTTTCTGAACGAAGTGTAATATTAAAATCAGTGTCAAATGAATTTTCGTTATTACCTGCAGTAAAAGTGTATACCAATTCACTATCATGCTTTTTTTGATTGTTTGATGGTGTAATGTATAAATTTTTAGGCAGATAATTATTGAAAAATTCTAAATATTCTTCATTATCTTTTTCGGTAGAAGTGAAGGTGTGTATTTTATCAAGTTCCTCTGGTTTAATGCGAAGCTTTGCCAGTGATATTGAATCGTAACCATTTTTAAATTTACCTAAATTGGCTATAGCCAAATTAATGGTATAGTCGCTTTGCTTTTCGGCAGATTCAGGGAAGGTGTTCAAAATTGCATTTGCAAATATTTTTCTTAATCTGTCTGTTGCAGTTTCTTTTTTGTTTTCATCTTCTTCATCAATATTAAAACTTATTATAATGTTGCAAATATCACTGCTTAAGCTATAGCCTATTGTTTTATTATCCTTTTTCGTTTCGGTAAAGTTTTCAGAGCTTTGATTCACATAGTTGATAACATCGTCAACGGTTTCGCATTTTTCAGTAATATCAAGTACTAAATTATAATCATTGCTGTATTTTTCTTTAATTGTATTTTGGAAAACAAAAAATCTTGTTGAACAAAGTGCACTGATAATAATAAATATAACTGCTAATAATATAACTATTTTTGATACTGCGTTATTGAAATGATTGTCAAAAAGACTGTTATTACAATTTTTTGTTTTTATACTATAGTTTGCAGATGCTATTGTTATCAAAACAGCAAAAGCACTTACAATACCTGTTAATGCAATTGAGAATAAGTTGCTGATTTCAGATTTTTCAGGTATAGTTCCATTTAGCAATAAATTGATTAGATTGTTAAATCTGAAAGCATTTTTGCAAATATTTGAGCTTACCAAATATACAAAAACAGTTGTGCCGATTCCACCAATAAAATTCATTATGCAAATAGGAATTCGGTTTCTTTTTATTGTTATATAGGAACAAAAGGAGAATAATCCTATAGCACCTAATATGCTCGATATACTTATTGCAATTGTTCCAATATCATCAAATATGTATTCTCTCATCAGGTAATATGCACCGCCAAGGAGCAGCAGCCATATTACTGTGCAGATTATATCCCCAACAGGTGTGTAAAAATCGTTATGCAGTGTTCCGAGCTTTTCGGCAATTTCAATGCCGTCACCCATTTTTTCAACAGCCATTTCTTCTGCTTTTTCTGCATCGTATCCGATTTCCTCGTTAAATTCTTTATGCTTGAGTATGTGATCTGTTAACTCAGCCTCAACCTTACGCTTTTCCTTTGCGTCAAAAATTTTTGAGGTAGCATCCTTTATATAATCGTTAATGTTCATTATGCAAAATTAAGTACCTTTTTAACAGATACAGAGAATTGCTCAAATTCTACCTTTCTGTCAGCCAGGTGTTTTGTGCCTTTCTTTGTGATGTGATAGTATTTTCTTTTTCTGCCCTCTTCATTGCTCCAGTAGGACTCAACTAATTTCTCTTTTTCAAGAGAGTGGAGCAGGGGGTACATCGTACCTTCTTTAAGCGAAAATGCATTTTCACTTCTCTTTTCAAGCTCTTTAGCGATTTGATATCCATACATATCCTCCTTTTCAATTACTGCAAGGATTAATGTAGGTGTACTCCCGCTAATCAGCTCTTTGCTGAATTTCATAATTTCAACTCCTTTAGATTACATAGATGTTCTATGCATAGATTATCATAGTGAAAATAAAATGTCAAGAAAAAAGAGAGGGTTTAACCTCTCTTCTTTTGCTTATATAAACACAAAGTGAATTAAAAGCATATATCCGATTGTTCCAACTGCGATGCTCAGCAGTGTATTCTTTTTCCAGATATGTATTATTGCTGTTGCAGCAACTGCAATGATTTGGGGCAGAATTATATTTTTGTCACCGCCTGTGAAATCTTTTAAGCAGTACACAATAAGCACACCGATTATCGCAACAGGGAGAATTTCACCAAGGTAGTGAACAAATTTCGGCACTTCCTTTTTTCCGGGGAAAAGTGCAAAGGGGAACAGCCTTGTTGCAAAGGTGCATACGGCTGCCACTATAATAATGAGTACGGTTTCTTTAACTGAAAGAGGCATATCACACGACCTCCTTACTGAAATACGGTTTTGCTGCTGACATAATCACAACAGTGAGAATAAGTGTTGGCAGCAAAAATTTATCTGCACCGAAAATTGCAAGGCAAAGTATTGCACACAATATGCCGATAAAGCCAACAAGCTTTCCTCTGCCTTTTTTACCGCGTACCAAATCAATAAAGATTACCACAAAAAGTGCAGTCATTGAAAAGTCAATTCCTGTAAAATCAATGGGTATAATCTGGCCTGCAAGTGAACCGATAATTGAGCCAAGTATCCAGTAAATATGATCAAACAGACCGATTAAATACCTTGCACGTGGTTCGTCAACTGTTTCGGGCACGGTGGTGATGGAGGTGTTGACAGAATAGGTTTCGTCAGTCAGACTGAAAATCATAAAGGGGTAACGCCATTTGCCTTTTTTGAATTTGTCAACATAGCTGAGTCCATAAAACATATGCCTTGAATTAATGAATAGTGTCATCATTGCAACAGTCGGCAGATTCGCACCTGAGCTAAGCAGTGATACCAGTAAGAACTGACCTGAACCGGCATACACAATCAATGATATAAATATTGCCCATATGAAATTGTAGCCTGCATCATAAAGCATAATTCCAAAGGCCGAGCCGAGGAACAAATAGCCGAAAAGCACAGGCAGTGATTTTTTTAATGCAAAAAGCAATGTTTCTTTTTTATTTGTCATAGCGAAACTATTATAATATAGAACTCGTGCATATTCAAGTTAATTTGTATTTAATACTTTTAAATTGAAAAAGGATGATTTTTTATAATATTTCTATAATAAATTGTTAAAAATATTGATATGCCATTTACGAATGTTGAAAATTATTGTACAATATGCAAAACAAGTAAAATATTAGAAAGACACCTTGAAGTAAGTATTCCAGATACAATATATGAT
>CAYNGP010000111.1:0-5814 GCA_964396885.1 uncultured Bacteroides sp.
AGTGATTGCACGGAAACGCTCATTTATGCTTGCAAAGGGTATTTTAATCATCTTGCGCAATCCGAAAAGGACAGGCTTTTAAAGTCATTCTGCTTTGATGATGAACACGATTATGTAGAATGGTATGAAAAAATATATGGTTTAGATTTATAGGAGAGATAGTGTGAAAAATCACACTATCCCGATTAACCAGTTGTGGTACCCAAAATTTATTAATGCTAACGCATATAAATTTTGACCACGGTGAGTTCTTATTGCTTCCTTAATCTCGCACTGCGAGCGGTCGCAAACGAACCCTCAAAATTCACATCACGCCTTGACTGGCTGCAACAAGGATATATCGTGATGTTTTAATTACTATTTGTAGCCAGAAAGGCTATGTGAATTAAAATGGCTGATTTAAACGGATTTGTAAAAATATACCGACAGATAATCCGATGGGGATGGTACAGAGATATTCCGGTTAAGGTGCTGTTCCTTCATTGTCTGTTTATGGCAAATTATCAGCAGACAAACTGGTTAGGCGTAACAATAGAACGCGGCTCATTTGTTACATCCATTGATGAATTGAGCCAACAAACAGGATTGACAGTGCAAAACACACGAACTGCGTTAAAAAAGCTGATTTCAACAGGCGAAATAACAAAGAAATCAACAAACAAGTATACCGTTATAACCGTTGTGAATTATGAGAAATTCCAAAGTGTTGAAAAGAACCTGACAAACAAATCAACAGGCAAATCAACAAACGACCAACAAACGGCTAACAAACAACTAACAGGCAGGCTAACAACAACGGAAGAAAGTAAAGAAGAAAAGAATAATGAAGAATATATAGAAGCTGCAGAAGAAAGCGTCGGCACCGACCGCCAAAAGCACCTTAAAGAGCTTTATCCCAATATGGATTGGGATGCTTATGAGGAAGATGATTTTATGATCAGACCGGCTAATGCTTATTCTGGTAGAAATGTTGTTATGCTGTCTGCGGTGCAGGAGGATATACTTCTCAATGAACTTGGTACTGTTGAAACCTTTGAATATTACATTTCTAAATTAGCTGATTTTATTATTTCAAAAAACGCACATATAAAAAATCACTTTGCAACAATTCTTAAATGGAGTAAAGAGGATGAAGGGATGTAAGCACAGCACTTTAGTGTATGGTAAAAAATAAGGTACAGAAAATCTGTACCTTAGGCAATGAATGGAAATACTAAATACTGAGAGAATCGTCAAAAAGATTGTTAACCAGATTTTGCATTTCCTGTTTAGAATGAACATTGTGCGACCTGTTTATAATATCAGCCTTTTGGGCTTCGGACAGGTTGTTAAACTGTTTCGCTGCAGATTCGTTCTGAGCCAGTGCCATAACAAAGCTCAGCGGTAAATCAGCGTTGTTCATAATATCACCTCAGTATTAGTATTTACAAATTTTAATGATTATAAGGATAAATTATGTACCCATATCACAACACAATCAAGAAAAGAATAAGAAACGGCGAGCTGATAGGCTATGCGTTTGCAGAAAATTACAAAAATATCGGTGAGTGCCTGCTGCTTACCTTCAGCACACCGCCCTTTGAAAGACCGGTAAGACCGCATAAATATCACGAGTATGCTGACATCCTCGCTGATTGGGAAAGGGCTAAGAAAGAATAAATATATCCTATTCTATTCATAATTTCGCAGCCCACGGCGCGTGTGCCGTATTTTGATTAAAAAGGAGTAACAAAATGAACAGAATGACAATTGAAAGACTTGAGAAATATTATATAATAGCCAATCAGCTTGAGGCGATTAAATTGGCATATATACCCTCATACATAAGTGCTGTTGATACCTCAAAGGTGTCTGTGCAAAACAGCAAAACAGCAGATATGACTTGTGATATTGCTTTAAATCAGTTGGAAATGAATCCGGCAATACAAGCAGAATATACAAGGTTAAGGGCTGAATTGGCAGAGCTTAATGCTTTTATATTTGCGATTGATGATGAACTGATCAGAGCAATAGCCATTAACAGGTGCTGTCTTAATCAGACGTATGAGGAAATAGGCAAGAAATTACATTACTCTGCAAGACATTGCAGTGATTTATTAAAAAAGTATCTCCGAAATCTCAGTGATTTCGCATAATATTACATTTACTTATGTTGCAATATGGAATATAATATACTTGTTAAAATGTATTTATGAGAGCAGTAACCCTTTAGCAGGTTGCTGCTTTTATTCTTGAGAAAGGAGTAAACTCAATGGCAAAGAGTAAAGTTGAATACTGGCGCACGGATGAGGGCTTGCTCCTGATTGGTGCCTGGGCAAGAGATGGCCTGACGGATGAACAGATTGCCCACAATATAGGTATTGGGTATTCTACATTACAGAGATGGAACAATAAATATCAGGATATTCAGGATACCATTAAAAAGAATCAGTCCATAGTGGATATTCAGGTTGAAAATGCTTTGCTAAAGCGAGCACTTGGCTATTCATACACAGAAACAACAAATGAAAGAAAGCTGAATGAAGATACAGGCGAATACGAAATTGTCAAAACAAAAGAAGTTGTTAAGGAAGTAATGCCGGATACACGAGCACAAATTTTTTGGCTTAAAAACCGCAAGCCTGATGTTTGGCGGGATAAAAAGGATATTGATGTAGAAGGCACTTTACATTCGGTTGTTTCTTCTATGACGGATGAGGAGCTGACAGAGCGAATCGCAAGCCTTAAAGGCAAATTAGGTGTTGTTAGTGATGAATAAGGCTGAAGAATTAAAAGTCCTTGAAGAATTGCTGATGCTTCAGAATGAACAAAAAATACGAAAGGCAAAAAAGTCTTTTTTTGAATACTGCCATCTGAAAGCCCCTTCTTTTTATAAAAGAGATAGGGCTTTTCTTATGGATTTTTGTAATCAGCTTCAGGAATTCTATCATTCTGATGATGAGGTGTTCATTGTCAATATGCCGCCAAGACATGGTAAGTCAAGAACAATAGGCTGTTTTGTGGAATGGGTCTTGGAAATAATCAGTCTGAAAAGATTATGACAGGCTCTTATAATGAAACACTTTCAACAACCTTTTCAAAAAATGTAAGAAATACCATTCAGGAAGAAAAGGCTGATAAAGATAAAATCATATATTCCGATATATTCCCTGATGTGAAAATCAAACGGGGTGACAGTACAATGAATATGTGGTCATTGGAAAATGGTTACAACAATTATCTTGCAACCTCGCCAACCGGCACGGCAACAGGCTTCGGTGCATCAATAATGATTATAGATGACCTGATCAAATCTGCTATGGAAGCCAATAATGCCGATACACTCGAAAAACACTGGGACTGGTTTACCAATACAATGCTTTCAAGACTTGAAGAAGGCGGAAAAATCATTATTGTTATGACGAGGTGGCACAGTCTTGACCTTGCAGGAAGAGCCCGGCAGCACTTTAGCAGAATAGGGGCAAAGGTAAGGCATATTTCATATAAGGCGAAACAGGAAAACGGGTTGATGTTATGCCCTGAAATTCTTTCTGAAAGGTCTTATCAAAACAAAATTAAGGCGATGGGGCTTGATATTGCTTCTGCGAACTATCAGCAAGAACCTATTGATATTAAGGGCAGATTATACAGCCGCTTTAAAACTTATGATAAGCTGCCTTGTGACAGCAATGGTAATTTATTGTTTACATCAATCAAGAATTATACGGATACAGCAGATACAGGCAGTGACTATCTGTGCAGTATTGATTATGGTGTATATAATAATGAAGCCTATGTTATCAATGTGATTTACACCAAAGACGCAATGGAAATAACCGAACCGAGGGTTGCCGAAATGCTTTATCGTGATCAAGTAAATATTGCAGATATAGAGAGCAACAACGGCGGCAGAGGTTTTGCAAGGAATGTGGAAAGAGAGCTTAAAGATAGATTTCATTCAAACCGCTGCAAAATGAACTGGTTTCATCAATCAAAGAATAAAGAAGCAAGGATACTTTCAAACAGCACCTGGGTTATGAACCATATTTATTTTCCCGTTAATTGGAAAGACAAATTCCCGGAATACTTTGAAGCAATGTCTAAGTATCAGAAAGAGGGTCAAAACAAGCATGATGATGCCCCTGATGCTACAACGGGTATAGCAGAAAAAATAAGCTCAGGAAGTACATTTAGTTTTGATTAGGTTGAATATTTTTCCAAAATATGGTATTATATTTAAAAATATTTTTATGAATGGAGAAGGTTGAAATTATGGATAACGGTCTTATTTTTCTTTTTGTTATTATGGCTCTATTAATACTATTTATTATTTTTTGTATTCGCCAGACAATTAAGATGCGCAAAGCAAGGAAGCAAAATAAAATAAATAACCAAATTAACTTAAATGAAAGAAATGCTGCATTTTCTACGCAACTTAAACATTTTAATGGGTTGGCTCTTTCAGAAGGTGCACTTACATGGGCTTATTGGTGTAACGATAAAATACAGTTTGAAGCAAACGGAATATGCTTTAATTTGCCACTCGACAAGATAACAGATATTTCAATGAAATCAGATGTTGAAATTCAAAAGCAGTATGTGTCAAGTGCTGGTGGAGCAGTTGCCGGTGCTGTAATGTTTGGTGCTTTAGGTGCAATGATAGGTGGCAGAACTAAGGAAAAAACATCAACACAAGTTACTCAATATCTGATATTTACATATGTTGACAATAATGAAGTGAAATATATAGCATTTGAATGTATTTATGCTTCTAAACCACAACAGTTTGTTAATGCATTTAAGACTATAAAACCTTCAACAACACAATCATTTAATTTATAATAAACCCACAGTTTTGATTGAGATTTTTTGAAACAATTTCCATATATGATATTTTTTGAAATATATTTGGGGTGTTTTTAATGAAAAAATACAAAATTTTAAGGTTTTTTACTAATTTGTTTTCAGTTTTTTTTCTTCTTGAAGTATTTGTCAGTATTGCGTTAGTCGGTAGTCAAGAAGCTGATTCTGAAAAAAATATATTTGCAATTCTTGGAACATTTTGTTTTGTTTTATTTATTGTTTGTATTGTTGTTAGTAAAAAATTAAAGAAAAAGATAAAACAGCCAATGATTGAGGCACAGCAGTTGGCAAAGCTTGAATACCAAAAAGAGTTAGAAGAAAGAAATGCTCTGTTTAAATGTTCCGGCTCACATGTTTATGGGCTGCCTGTTGCTGAAGATGCTCAAATAAATTGCTATTGGTGCAGAGATAGAGTTTTGCTTGAAACAAGCGGTGCAAGCTTCAACCTTAGTTTGGACAAATTAACTGATGTTGCATCAAAAACAGATAAAGAAATTCAGACCGCAACAACCAAACAGGCTCAATATGTTTCAAGTGCAGGCAGAGCAGTTGCAGGATATATGCTTCTCGGGCCTGTAGGCGCAGCAATTGGCGGAAGAGCAAGGAAAAAACAAGTATCAGCCACAACTACTATAAGTACGCCGGAAACGCATTATATGATTTTTACATATATTGACAACGAAGAATTAAAATGTATAGCGGTGGAAGTGCCATATAAAGATTCTGCTGTTCCGTTTGTTGAAGCCTTTAAACAAATAAAGCCGGCAACAACACAATCATTTAATTTATAATAAACCAAAATAATAAAGTATTTAAAGAACTACTGATTAGCTGAGGTGTCGCAACGCAGTATTGGTTTCTCGTGGGAATTGCCTGCAATATAGCCAAAAAGCCTCGCAGGACGCAAGTTTTGCTGTGTTTTTAAACTATATTACAGACTAATTTCTGTCACTACGAAACTGCGAAGCACTT
>CAYNGP010000112.1:0-5742 GCA_964396885.1 uncultured Bacteroides sp.
CACAGCGTCGCTGCAGTACAGCATCGTCAATTCCATGCACTTCGACTTTAGTATGGTCAATTAATCAAGAAAAAAATACAAATTTTACACTTTATACAAAAACATACATAATCTGGCAATTTGTTATAGTTAATTTTTTAACAATGATTATGATTTTATATGCAAATTTTAATTATTCTCAAAATTCAAGTGTTCTTCGCCCTTTTTCATATTCTTTGCCTGCGTCATAATTTTCAGGGTTTCACTAAGCGTTTCAATGTTGGATTCGGCAGTATCAAGCCTTACTGCAATATAAGGCCGCTTACCTGCAGAAAGTGTTACCCTGCCTCTCATAAAGGCATTGAGGATTGCCACAGTTCTTATATCAACCTCGGGTGAATAGAACAGCAATGAGCCGTTTCGCTCTGTAACCTCTGTGATATTCAGCGCCAGTGCCGTATTCCTTAAAAGTGCAATTTCAATCAGTCCCCACACAGCAGACGGCGGAGCACCGAAACGGTCAGTCAGCTCGTCATAAACATCATTGGCATCTGTATCATTTTTAATATTCGCAATGCGTTTATACATCTCCAAACGCTGTGAGGTGGATATAATATATTCCTCAGGGATATGAGCATCAATTGCAACATCAATAAGACATTCCTTTTCATCAGGCTCTTCATCTGAGCGGATTTCGCCCTTTTCCATAGCCACTGCCTCTTCAAGGAGCTTGAGATACATCTCATAACCGACAGCCTCCATATGACCGTGCTGCTTGTTGCCAAGCAGTGAGCCTGCACCACGGATTTCCAAATCACGCATAGCAATTTTAAAGCCCGAGCCAAACTCCGTATATTCTCTGATAGCCTCAAGTCTTTTTGTGGCAATATCCGTCAATTCCTTACCTCTTGTAAAGGTGAAATATGCAAAGGCACGTCTTGAGGATCTGCCTACTCTGCCACGAATCTGGTGCAGCTGAGCCAGTCCCATTCTGTCTGCATTTTCAATAACCAGTGTGTTACAATTCGGAACATCAATACCTGTTTCAATAATCGTTGTGCAAACAAGTATATCAATCTCTCCTGCCAGCAAATCGCTCCATACTGCCGATAACTGTTCCTCGGTCATTTTGCCGTGCGCAATACCTACCCTTGCATCAGGCAGAGCCTTTTTAATCTGCATTGCCTTGTGCTCAATGGTTTCAACTGCATTGTGCAGATAATAGCACTGACCGCCACGATTGATTTCTCGCTCCAGTGCTTCAATAATAATTTCGTTATCATATTCCACAACATAGGTCTGAACAGGATGACGCTCGCCGGGTGCTTCTTCAAGCAGACTCATATCTCTTATTCCGCTCATAGCCATATTGAGCGTTCTCGGAATAGGTGTAGCAGATAGAGTTAAAACATCAACCTTAGGGAATTTTTCTTTAATTTTTTCCTTTTGCGCAACACCGAAACGCTGCTCCTCATCAACAATAAGAAGTCCTAAATCCTTGAATTTTATACCCTTGCCCAGCAGTTTGTGTGTGCCGATTAAAACATCAACATTACCCTCTTCAAGTCTTTTGAGCACCTCTTTCTGCTTAGTTGGGCTGACAAATCGTGAAATCATTTCAACATTAACGGGATAGTGCTCAAGTCTTTTTTGTGCAGTCTGGAAATGCTGCATTGCAAGAACAGTAGTCGGCACAAGGATAGCACACTGCTTGCCGTCTGTAATGCACTTGAACACCGCTCTGAGTGCAACCTCGGTTTTACCAAAGCCAACATCACCGCAAAGCAGTCTGTCCATAGGGGCACTCTTTTCCATATCGCTCTTGATTTCCTCACTGCATCTCAGCTGGTCATCAGTTTCGTCATATTCAAACCGCAGCTCAAAATCACGCTGCATATCACCATCCTCGCTGAAAGCGAAGCCTTTGGTGCTCATTCGTTTTGCGTAAAGAGCAATAAGCTCCTTAGCCATATCCTTAACTGAGTCACGCACACGTGCCTTAGTCTTTTTCCAGTCAGAAGAACCAAGACGATTGATTTTAACCCTTGTATCCTCTTTTGGTCCGATATATTTTGAAACCAAATCAAGCTGTGTTACAGGCACATAAAGCGTGTCACCCTTGGCATAGCTGATTTTAATATAATCCTTTTTTACCTTATTGATTTCCAGTGCGTGAATACCCTCAAACACACCGATACCGTGAATATTATGAACAATGAAGTCACCCTTGGTGAGCTCATCAAGAGAATGAATGGCATTTTTGCCGATTGCCCTCTTTTTCTTTTTGGATGACTGTGAGGATTTTGAATGGGTCAGTACTGCCAATTTAATCTGGCTGAACTGAAAGCCTGCCATCATTGTGCCCGGTATGACATTGATTGTTTTAGGCTGCAGCTGACTTGGTCTTTTTTCAAAGAACACAGCATCATAGCCCATTTCAGCAATATCATCACAAAGTGCCCTGCCTGCTCTGACAGTACCTGCCATTATGCAAATGGTGTAACCTGCCTTAACAAGGCCGAAAAGCTCTTCTTTAAGCTGAGTTAAAGTACCTGACCACGCATTAAAGCTCTGAATTGTGAAATTAGCCAGGTGGCACACAGGTGTGTCAAAGCTGCCGCGCGGCAGTGAATCCATATATATTGCCTTGTTTCTTTCATAAATATCAGTAAGCTCATCAAAATTCAGGCTGAATTTATCAAGACCTGCGCAGAGCGTGCCGTCCTCAACAAACCATTTAAGCTCTTCTAAATTCAAACGCTCCTGCTTTGTGCACTTTTCCTTAACCCTTGCACTTTCAACAACAAACAGCTTGCCCTCAAGATAATCAAAAATACCCTTTGAGTTATAGCAGAGTGGCAAATATTTATCAAGGCAGTTAAGAGATGTACCCTCTCTCAGTCTGTCACAATCGGCATACAGCTTTTCTCTTGCTTTAATTGCCTTGCCCTTTAATGCTTTGGCAACCTGCTCAATTTTGTCTGCAAGCTTTTCGTTGCTGTCAAAAAGCACCTCATTGGCAGGTGATATTTTAATGCTGTCGAGAGAATCCCCTCTTCTTTGCGTATCAATATCAAAGGAGGAAATGGTGTCAATGCAATCACCCCAAAGCTCAATTCTCACAGGCTCATCAAGGTGTGCAGGATAAATATCGACAATTCCGCCGCGAACGGCAAACTGGCTTGTACCATCAACCTGATCATAGCGTGAATAGCCTGCCATAACCAGCCTTTTTTCAAGGTCATTCATATCAATCGTATCATTGACAGAGATTGTGAATGTACGTCTTTCTAATTCATCCGGAGTGATTGTGTACTGACAGGCTGCTGCCGCAGACATCACTACCGCACTGTAATCACCTGCAATGATTCTTGAAAGCACACCAAGTCGGATATGCTCAAATTCTCTGCTGACACCTGCAACCTCAACAAAGGTCATTTCCCTTGCAGGATACAGCAGAACACCCTCCTGCAGCTCAGATAAACATTCCTTTACCTTAACTGCTGTTGCCTCGTCAGGGGTAATGACAAAGGCTTTATTGCCCTTTTCACAGATAGCGTGAACGGCAAAGCACTTTGTCACATCACTAAGACCGATAGCCCCAACGGGAGCACTGAGGGTATCAATGCTTTCGCTGAGGCTGATAAATTCTTTACTTTTATTAAATTCGTTTGAAAAACAGGACATCCCTATTTCTCCTTTTTACTTTGTATAGGCAATGCATAGTAATTCGAGCTTGCCTACTTATGAATTATAAAGGTTCATTGCCTTATCAATATCACCATTCACCATAAGCTCTAAAGCAGAAACACTGTTTTCAAGTGCAGCTTTTAAATCCTTTTCCTGCTCCTTGGGAAAACGGCCAAGCACCCAGTTAACCAGATCATATTCGGGGTTCGGCTTTTTGCCGACGCCAACCTTTATGCGTGGGAAATTCTCACTGCCAAGGTGCGCAATAATGCTTTTGATTCCGTTATGCCCTCCTGCTGAGCCCTTTCGTCTTATACGTGTCTGCCCAACATCAAGGCTGATGTCGTCATAAATGATGATAACATTTTCAGGCGGAATTTTATAAAACCTTACAGCCTCGCCCACTGCCTCACCGCTGTTGTTCATCATGGTCTGCGGTTTCATTAAAAGACAGCGCTTGCCGTTTATCACAGTATCTGCCATCAGTGAATGGTGCTTTAATTTTTTTATATCAATATTCTTATGGATTGCAAGCAAATCCATAGCCAAAAAGCCGGCATTGTGCCTTGTCATTTCATACTTGGCGCCGGGATTTCCCAAGCCTGCAACTATATAATCATATGATGATTGATTTGAAAATTTACTCTTCAGCAGCATTTTCCTCTACCTCAACAGTGATTTTAATATCCTCTGCTCTTTTTCCGTCAACAGAAAGAACAAGCGCAGTCAGCTTTCCGTCAGTGAATGTGTCGTCAATTTCAGGAATTTTATCAAGATTCTGCATAATCCAGCCGTTCACTGTTGATACTTCCTTCTTCTCCTGACGAACGCCAAAATACGCAAAGAAATCATCAACAGACATACTGCCCTGCACCAGATATTCGTGATCACTGAGCTTTTCTATATCATTCTGAACCTCGTCATGTTCGTCCCAGATTTCACCCACAAGCTCCTCTAAAATATCCTCAAGGGTAACAATACCCTCCGTGCCGCCAAACTCATCAATAACAACGGCAAGGTGTGTTTTGTTTTTTTGAAAAATTCTTAAAAGCTTTGAAATTTTCGTATCAGGTGAAACAGCGGGAACCGGCTTTAAAATTGTGCGAAGCGACTTAAGATTACGCTTTCTTGCAGACTGAAAATCCCTGTGGTGAATCACACCGACAATGTTGTCAATATCATCAATATAAACAGGAAGTCGGCTGAAATTTGTAGAATTAAACACTGCCTCAATCTCACTGAGCGGTGCATATTTATCAACCGCTTCAACATCAACACGCGGAACTAAAATATCGCTTACGTCAATATCATCAAATTCAATGGATGAACGAATCAGCTCACTTTCGTTCTCATCAATTTCGCCGCCGGTATGTGCCTCATCAACATAGGTTTTAAGTTCCTCTTCCGTTACAGTTTCAACACCGCCTGTTTTGAACACCCTGTTCATCAGCTTTTTCCAGGCTCTGAAAAACACATTCAGCGGTGAAAAAACAATAATAAAAAATTTAATAACCGGAGCAATAGCAATAACAACCTTATCTGCCTTTTCCTTCGCATAGGTTTTTGGTGTGACCTCACCAAAAATCAAAACAATAACAGTCATAACCACAGTTGAAACAGTAGCACCGAGGTCGCTGTTATCGCCAAGCAGACCTGTAAAAAACAGAGTAGCAAGTGAGGTGCAGGCAATATTAACAATATTATTACCGATTAAAACTGTTGACAAAACAACATCATAATCCTCTGCCACCTTTAAGGCTCTCTCAACTCTTTTATTCTTTTCACCATCTTTAATCATTGCCTTAAGCTTAACCTTATTGACAGATGAAAAAGCAGTTTCAGCACCTGAAAAAAAGCTGCTGAAAAGCACAAGAACAACCATTGCAATCAATATGCCCGTGTTCATAATTTAAACTCCTTAGTTTTTCGATTTTAAATAAGCACAAAAAGTGTGCAATACTATATTGCACACTGATTGTTGATATTTTTCTATTGTAAATTTATTTATATTATTGGCAAAAGTTAATAATAATTACTCTGTTTTTTCAAATTCGCTGAAAAGTCTGTCCTCGT
>CAYNGP010000113.1:0-5535 GCA_964396885.1 uncultured Bacteroides sp.
ACGTGTGCCTCTGCTGAACTTAGGGCCAAATATGGCTTTGATATTGTTGGCACAACAAATGATTGTCCTTGTGCTGCAATGCAGAATGTTGATAAAAACATCTACGCTGTTCAGTTTCATCCTGAGGTTACACATTCTCAGTTCGGCTCACAAATGCTTTATAATTTCCTCTATGAGGTCTGTGCCTGTGCAGGCGACTGGGTAATGGATAATTTTATTGAGAATACAGTCGAAAAACTCAGAGAACAGATTGGTGACAAAAAGGTAATTCTTGGTTTGTCCGGTGGTGTTGACAGCTCTGTTGCAGCAGGTCTTTTGTCAAGGGCAGTAGGCAAGCAGCTTACCTGTGTTTTTGTTGACCAGGGTCTTATGCGTAAGGATGAGGGTGATTTTGTTGAAAAGACCTTCACCTCATTGTTTGATATGAATTTTGTCAGAGTTAACTGCGGCGAGCTCTTCCTTTCAAAATTAAAGGGCGTTACCGACCCTGAGCAGAAAAGAAAAATAATCGGCACAGAATTTTTTAACGTTTTCTGGAATGAAATCAGAAAGCAGGACGAACTCGGATATTTTGCCCAGGGTACAATTTACCCCGATTGTATCGAATCAGGCAAAGGTGATGCCGATGTTATTAAGACCCATCATAACAGAGTCAGCACACCTGATGATGTTGAGTTTTTGGGTATTATTGAGCCTCTTGCAGATCTCTTCAAGGATGAGGTAAGAAGTGTCGGCGAAAAGCTTGGTATTCCTAAAGAGCTTGTATGGCGTCAGCCGTTCCCGGGTCCCGGACTTGGTGTAAGAATAATCGGTGAAATCACTGCGGAGAAAATTAAGGTTCTGCAGGAAGCAGATTGGGTGCTCCGTGATGAAATGGCAAAGAACGGCTATGAAAAAAATCTGGCACAGTTTTTCTGTGTTCTGCCGGGTGTTAATACCGTTGGTGTTATGGGTGACCATAGAACCTATGATAATCTTATAGCAATCCGTGCGGTAACAACCGATGATTTCATGACAGCCGATTGGGCAAAAATTCCATATGATATTCTTGCAACCGTTTCAAACCGTATCACAAATGAGGTTGACCATGTCAACCGTGTTGTCTACGATATAACCTCAAAGCCTCCCGGAACAGTGGAGTGGGAATAATACACAAAACCCCTGAAATGTGCTTAAACAGGCACTTTTCAGGGGCTGTTTTTGTTTTGTGGTACTATTATGGTACTACAAGTTTAATGTTTTTCTCTGTATTTTTATGGCTTTATGGTATTTTTTTGAATCAAAAGCATATTTTATATGGATTTTTATCACAAAAAATGGTTTAAATCGATAATTATAATAAAATCATACGATAATTGTATAGTTTTAGAAAAATAAACATTGAAATGTCGGAAATGATATGTTAAAATACTGTAAATATAGTGATTTATATTAAATATAATATAAATATATAGGAGGAGAAATGAACCAGTACACAAAAAGTAAAACACTGAATTTCTATATTGCTTTAGTCGATGCTGCTATCGTTTTGCTTTCACACCTTTTGGTTAATTATATTATTTCATTTACGACCTATGCACAGGCGGGATGGCTGACTGCAATTCTTCACACGGCTGCAACGATTTTTCTGTATCATATTTATGATTTTTACGCATATGTTGAGGATACAAAAGCGAATAATATAACCTCTGTTATGATTACATCAACAATCCTCATTATTGCCAAGGCATTTGTATGCCTGTTTACCGGAATGAAATATTTTTACTTCATATATACGATTATGATGTTTGTTTTTGTATCATTATTCTCAATTATATGGAAGGTTATTGTTTCTGCCATACTTAACAGTAAAAGACGCTCTGTTTTAATTGTTGACTCTGTTGATGTTCCCAGCAGACTGGCAAGAAAGCTCAAATATTCAGACGACCATAACGAGAGAACAAGGTATTGCCTTGTAGATGAGAGCAATCAGCGAGAGATAAATTATCTTTTGGACCACCTTATTGCCCAATATGATGTTATATTTGTTTCTCCGCACATATCTCCCGAGCTCACCAAGGCTATTTCATATAAGACAATGTTTTTAAGAAAAAGAATGCAAAAGGAAGCAATTGCGGCGAATGCTGCATTCTATCTCGGCAAAATGAGAAATCCTACCGACACACCAATTATTGAGCTGCCGCTTCTTGGACTTAATAAAAGGCAGAGGATTGTGAAAAGGATTTTTGATTTGGTTATATCACTGCTGCTTTTGGTAATCATCTCGCCGATTATGCTGATTATAGGAATCCTTATAAAGCTTGACTCTCCCGGTCCTGTGTTCTACCAGCAGGAAAGATATACAATAAACAAAAAGATATTCAACATCTATAAATTCCGCACGATGGTTGTTGACGCTGAAAAGAACGGCGCACAGCTTCAAACGAAAAATGACACCAGAATTACCCGTGTTGGCAGTATTCTCAGAAAAACACATCTTGACGAGCTGCCACAGATGATAAATGTTATCAAGGGAGATATGTCGTTTGTCGGTCCCAGACCTGAGCGCCCGATTTTTGCTGATGAGTTTTGCGAGGAGGTTGTTGACTACGAGCTTCGCTATCTTGAAAAGGCAGGCATAACAGGCTATTCCCATGTGTATGGTTATTACAGCACCAGAGCATCCGACAGAATTATTATGGATCTCATTTATATGTCGAATTACTCACTTTATTTTGATATTAAGCTGATGCTTATGACAGTTAGGCAGATATTTGTTCACGATGGTGCAGCAGGCGTTGATATTGAAATGGAGGAAAGCCTCAATGTCCGAGAAAAAGAATTAGAAAGATACAAAATATCATTTAAGGAAATTGAAAAAGCAGAAGATGAAAAAGGTATCAGTTATCATTCCGGCTTATAATAGTGCCGATACGATTGAGAGATGTATAAATTCCGTTTTACATACGAATAAATGCGAGCTTGAGATTATTGTTGTCAATGACGGTTCAAGCGATAATACCGAACAAATTCTTGAAGCCTATGGCAACAGGATAAAGTATATTACGATTGAAAACAGCGGCGTTTCCTATGCCCGTAATATTGGTCTGTGCGAAGCTACGGCACCCTTTGTTATGTTTATGGATGCCGATGATTATATGGATGATGCAGCCATTGACAAGCTTCTTCTTGAGCAGGAAAAAACAGGTGCTGATATCGTAAGGTGCACCCATAAATACACTTATGAAAATGGTGAAGAGAAGCCGTGTGTGTATGATTTTAAGAAAAAGGGTTTCTTTGAAAAAGACGAGTTTAATCAATACATATATCCATATTTTATCAACGGTATTTTGATGAACACGGTGTGTATGTCCTTGTTCAAAAGAGATTTGCTTGAGGGCTTGCAGTTTCGACTTGATATGCATACAGCCGAGGATGCTGTGTTTGAGGTTGAGGTATACACAAGAGCAAAAAGTGTTTATGTAGCACCCTATGCGTTTTATAATTATTATCAGGGAACGGGCAGCCTGACAGGCTCAGGACTGAAAATTGCCGAGAAATACAGATGCAATTTTATCTTTTCTCATCAAATCGCAAAGCATCTCAAGCAGTGGAATATGAACACATTGCTATGGCATATCCGTGTGTGGCTCAGACCACTGATATTAACCTTTAACAAGCTTAAAAGATTAGTATATAATACACATTAACAGAGAGGAATGTGAATGCAAAAGGTATCAGTAAAAAGGCTTGCAGCAGATCTGAAAGCCTTTTTATCAAAAATCAGTATTGACTGCTGGGCTGCTTGCTTGTACTTTCTGTGTATGCCGTTTACAGTTGTGCAAACACCGGTTGGCTCATTACTCAAGGTAATAACAATGCCTGTTGTGGCTGTGCTTGGTATCAAGCTTTTTTTAGGCAAAACAAAACCGCTGCAGGCGAATTCAGTCCATTTCGTATATGGAGCATATATCATTTTTTGCTTTGCACAGCTTTTGTTTTACAGAGGAACTGAGGCAAGGATTACAACAAGCGATATGGTGCAGGCATTTTTAGTGCTTTTGCTGATTTCTATGCGAGCGTATAATGAAGAAGAGCAGAAAATGATTGAGAATATCTGGATTATTGTCGGCATTATCTGCGCTATTGTCTGTATTACCAGCACAACAACGATTAACCAGTATGAAAACAGAATTCAGATTTACATATTAGGCTATGAAGAGGATGTTAACCAGTATCCGATGTACTTTACGATGCCTCTCGTTGTAGCCATAAAGCGAATATTGGAAAAGAGCAAGCTGACGCCTTTGTATGCAGGTTTAATCGTGGCAATTCTGTATTCCGTGCTGAAATTGGGCTCTCGAGGCGGATTGATTGGTATAGCCTGCGGAATCGTTGCCTGCATATTGTTCGGTGCAAAGTCGCTGAAATCAAAAATCGGTATTATGGCGGCGGTTGTCATTGTTGCCGTTGTTGTTGTGGTGGTGCTTTTCCCATTGCTTCCTGAGGACGTGCAGCAGCGATTTACCGTTGAAAGCGTTGTGGAAACCGGCGGTACAGGCAGAGTTGATATATGGAAGTTCTCACTAAGCTATACCTTTGAAAAGCCTGAAAGAATTATGTTCGGTTCGGGACTTTTGTCAACGTACAGCATTTTCCCGAGTACCGTACAGGTTACAAATGTAGTTTGCCATAATCAGTTTATTCAGACCTTTTTTGATCAGGGTATATTCGGCTTGGCATTTTATATAGCGACATATGCGGCGTGTATCTGCAGAAATATCAAGAAAAATCCATTTTATGCTGCTGCAATGGTTGCCATTTTCGGCTTTTCAATGTCGCTGACAATGTATGTGTTAAAGCCGTATATCAATATTTTAATGATGTGTGCAATGTGTTTTGAAAGTGATAATTATGTTAATGTTTTAAGGGAGAATAGTGAAGATGCTTAAGAATTTTTTTGCAAAGCTGACCTTTAAGCTGAGAAGAAAGCTAAAAGCTATCAGCAAAAAAACAATCATAATAGTGCTTGTGTTATCAGTTGTCTGTTCGGCACCTATTGCTGTTTACGATTATATCAAGGTTTCACACACAAATTATATAACATTAACGCTGAATTATGCCAATGCAAGAAAAGGTCTTACCCCAACAGGCGGAAGGTTTAATATTGCTGAGCTTAAGTCCGACGAGGTGCTGCAAAATGCATTGAGCTATCTTGGTGACGACTCGCTTTCCGTTGAGGATATAAAGGACAGGATTACAATTAATGCTAAGGTTCCTATGTCATCAATTGATAAGGTTAAAAATGCAATTGCAAATAATACAAGCTATACATATTGTCCTTCTGAATTTGTTATTTATTATGACCAGGGCAACAAGCTTGAGCGAGGCAACACATACGCCCTGTTAAATGCTCTTGCAAACGCATACAAAGATTACTTTGCCGTAAATTATGCTGAAAAGAATACAATCCTTGATTATGACATTGAGGACAGCCTTGGAAAATATGATTACGGCGAGCAGTGTCAGATTATGTCAGACAAGGTTACGGCTATG
>CAYNGP010000114.1:0-5416 GCA_964396885.1 uncultured Bacteroides sp.
AGGTCGACTGACCCTAAAGATAAGCGACTTAGAGCCTCTGTCCTGGTAGAGACCTCATAGCCTGTAATACGAGGATTTTCTTCTTTTCTGTACTCCCCTATTTCCGTAATAAGACGGCATACCTCATTGTGTTCCTCCACTGCTTTACGCAGTGCAGCATCACTGACATCAACACCATAAACATCGTGAAGCTTATTAAGCACCTTAAGCTGCATTTGATTTCTGTAGTGCTTCACAGTGTGTGGCTCTATTTTAAAAGGAATATCAGAAATTGACACAAAAAACTTGTCATTTTCAACAAGATTTAAAAGTGTAAAATGCTCATATGCTCTGTTCATTTCGGAGCAGGATTCTGAGCCCATAAGTGCTGAAAGGAAATTATATCCGCCCTCAATACCACGCTCAAGAATTGCCTTTGAAAAGCCACAAAGGTATGAACTCAAATAATAGGTTGCTATATCCATTGAACCTGTTCTCGGTGCTCTGAGTCTGACTGAAAAACAGTTACCAACATTAAGCAAAACCTCAGGAATATGATAACAGGTGTAACCGATAGCCTTGTTTCCGTCAGCAATAGCCTTCTGAACAAGATCATTATTTGCTTCCTGTAAAAGATTTTCAAAATAAATTAAATGCTTTAAATCCTTCATTAAAGCACCTCCATTCTCTCAAGTGCTTCTTTAACACCCTTAACAACATTTGACTCTGCAGGAAGATTGAAAATATTCTCGCCCTGTATATCAAACATTGACAAATTTTTGTCATCCATAATATAGCTGAGCACCTCGATACCATTTGTATCTATATACTCTTTTAATGATTCATCTGCCAAGCGGTTAATGATTGCACCGATTTTTTCATACATAACAAGCTCGTCAGCAACAGATTTAATCGTATTGATAACCTGACAGCCCTTTTTGCTTGGATCTGTTATAAGAAGCAGGTGTGTAACCTTTTCCATAACACGGCGATTAATCTGTTCAATGCCGGCTTCACCGTCGATTACAACATAATCGAACTCATTCGAAAGGATAGAAATAACCTCTTTCAGATATGAATTAATTTTACAGTAGCATCCTGCTGTTTCAGGTCTGCCTACAGCAATAAAGGAATAACCGTCTGCTTCGACAAGGGCATCAAAAATTCTGAATTTCGCTTCGCCCAAAAGCTCAACTGCACCCCTTGTATCGCCATCTTCAACTGATGAAATAATCTCTTTTCTAATATCATCAATTGTCATTTTTACATCAATACCGAGAGCAGTAGACAATCCCACTGCAGGGTCAGCATCAATAGCAAGTATTTTTTTGTCAGGGTACTTATCAACTAAGCATCTGACAATTGTTGCAGAAAGTGAAGTTTTTCCAACTCCGCCTTTGCCTGCAACTGCAATTATATTTGACTTATTCATAAACATCACCGTTTCTTATTCTACAATAAACAACAAAAAAATACAAGTAAGTTTGTTATTATTTTATCATATATATCATATTTATTTTGAACAGCAAACAAATTTGCGTTATAGTAATAACAATCTTTACAAATGGTATAAAAAATCCTCTGCAAAGCAAAAAATGCAGAGGTATTTCATTTATTGATTATTATGAAATTTTAAGTGTTTTTATGTATGCTTTTGTTTCCTTTGAAACTCTATAGGATTCACAGGTTTTCTGTATCGCTTTATTATGCACCCAAACGGAAAGTAATTTGTTCTCAAATATTGTCATCGTTTTTTCTTCGTATTTGACAAATTCAACTGACAACGCCCAGGCTATTGCCATATTAATGTAGTATTCGTCACGTTTTATTGATAACAATATATCATTAACTCTGTCGATATATTCGTCAGTAAAGAAATAATCCATCAGCATTACAACAAGAAATCTGACTTCATACTCACTACCATGAATATACTGCTGAAGAAAATTCCATACGGCTTCCCTGTTCTTTTCAGTAAATTTTAATGTTGAGCAAACACAGTCACAAACTGCCCAGTTATCAATCATCGGTACAAAATCAGCTAAATCCTTAAGATGCTTTTCTATATCGCATTTCTCATAACCGATGACCAAGCCTTTAAGCATTTTTTCTTCATAATATTCTGCCGGAAAATCTATATTTTCCTTTGCAAGGCTTTTTGCTTTTTTTCTTAGAACCGGCAGTCTTATCCCGATTATTTCATCGGGATTAACTGTCGGAATTAATTTTGAATGGAAGGCTTTATACTCCAAGTCCTGATTACTGAAAAGTTCTTCCCTTAAATTCATTGCAAATACTCTCCTAACTCCTTTATTTTTTCATCCTCAATTTTCACTAAATTCTCTCGTATATCACATTTTAAATCAAAGGTGTTAACCAGCTTTGGATTTCTCACCTCAGCTATATTTTCATTTATTTTAATAACATTGGCAATTCCGCCAAGGGCAGACAGCATATTATTAAATCTTGTGGGAATATAGATATTAAAGCAGTCACTTATACCAACTCTGACTGCTGAATATTTAGTTACAAAATAGCCTATTGCGACAAACACAACAGCACAAACAATAAAATAAACGGGCTTGTTTATACCGCTTAGCATTTCAATAATTCCGCCGCTGAACAAATAGCCCATTCTTATGTCAAGCAAATGAGCCGTTACATAGCACAAGCCTGAAATCATTGTTACTAAAACAAACAAAAATGGACTTTCAAGAAATGTAAACAAAACTGCAATGCTGATATTACCTGATACTACCGAGCATAAAAATACAAGTAACAAACATATCTTCTGCACGGCTTTAAGCTCATCTGCCAGAGCAAGCATTACGCCCAAAATTACAAACAAAACAAAAAAGTGTCCTGTCATATAGTCCGAAAGAAGTTCGCCGTTATATCCATTCTCAAATAAGTCTTTAATGCCTGTTATAACATTATCATCCTTAACAATGGTTCCTCCGTAGCTTTTATAAAAAAACAATTCGCCGAAACTACTATTTCCAAAAAGAGAAAGCACCATTGTTATTACTGCAAACAAAACTGCGGACACAATTCCTTTGTCTGACACAAATCGAGCTGTGCTCATCAATACATCTTTTGAAAAATCATTTAAATAGCTGAAGGCTAAGCCAAAAATTACTGATGCGATGAATGTAACAGAGAATGAAATATACTTATTAAATCGTTCAAAAAAATATGAATAAAAAAGTGCTGCAGCAATTCCTGCAAAGAATGATACACTTAAATCTGCTGCAGTGGACAGTGCACAAAGACAAACCACTGCCCAAAATGATTTAAGCCATCTTTCGCCATTTGTAAAATGCATTGTAATAAAATAACAAAATACATAAGGCACAAGCTTTAACAAAAGCTGTGAAAAGTTCAGCAAAAAAACATCAACATCGTTACCAATGTAGTGCCCTAATAATTGCAAAAGTTCAGCAACCAAAATAAAAACTGACGATATAATCATTGCCAGCAGTGATGAATTATGAATTTTATTAAATAAATTATAAGCTCTCATATTTATATTATTGTCAAATACAAGAGCTTAAATACAATTATTTACAATTTAAGATTAAAATCTGTATTGTGCTTAAGGCTGGTACATCCGTCGCAGCCAACAATAACGTGGTCGACAAGCTGTATGCCCACAAATTCAAGCATCTGCGATAATCTGATTGAATAATTCATATCAAAAGCAGATGGTGCAGAGGGTAAACCCGGATGATTATGCGTGATGATTACACCAACAGCATTATCACGTATTGCAGTAGAAACAAGCTTTTTATCATCAACCTCTGTCTGGTTTGAAGTTCCTGCACCGACACTGTGACAATTGATAATTCTTTTTAAATTGTCAAGCGTTATAATATATGCCTTTTCAACAACATCTGTTTCAAATAAATTTCTGCAGTACTCAAAGCATTCAGCCGGATTATTGATGCTTTTAATTCTGCTGCTGCGGTTCAGGACTGCTCTTTTGTATAAATCTTTAACAAGAGAGATAGCTACTGCAGTGGATTCACCGATACCTTTAACCTTCATTAAATCCTCTGCATCGGCATTCAATACACCATCAAGTGAGCCGAAGGTATTTATCAAAGAATAAGACAGCTCTTTGACATCTTTTCTTGGAATAATTATTGAAAGAAATAATTCAAGCAGATTATGGTCAGGAGCATTATCCATACCGCCGTTAATATAGGTATTTCTCATTCTTGCTCTGTGACCTTCTCTTTCCAATTCAGCCAAAGCATTTCCTCCTACCACTTTTTGTCATCAAAATTCGGACACGATTTATCCTTAAGAACTGCTCTTATTTCAACATAGCAGCCACACTTCAAGCACATACCTGAAATAAGATTATCACACACCTTACAGAGTGATAACCGTTTCTTGTAAACATCCTCATCAACCTTTAAAGCAGAATCAATATTGTCAATATAATCACTGACACCCCTAAAGGACCTTTCCTCCCCTGCCTCTAAAAGCAGGCATTTTTTACATACTGCCATTATTTTTCAATAACAAATTTAACAACACTGCATGCCGGAATGGCAGCAGTAAAGCCATCAGAGAGCTTTCTGAAATCAGTAAACTCCTGAATCTCAACAGCATCTGTATTTTCAAAATCGTTCTTGTCGTGAATGTCACCGGTAATGATTTCAGCCTTGATGCTTTTCACCTTTGTATCAGCAATCTGGCATTTGATTTTCTTAGCCTTTGTTGCTGATGTATTTGTAATGGTTGAATAAATAACACCATTATCATCAATAGATGCAGATTCAACAAGCTCGGGGAATGTTCTTTTTGCTTCCTTACTTTCGATATCATCACTTGTGATATATGAGCCAAGGAGTGTATTTTCCTGATGATCCTTATACATTTTAAATACGTGATATGTAGGTGTGAGCACCATTTTTTCGCCCTCAGTAAGAATAACTGCCTGAAGAACATTAACAGTCTGGGCAATATTCGCCATCATAATTCTGTCAGCGTGTTTATTGAAAATATTGAGCGTTAAGCCTGCAACAATTGCATCACGCATTGTGTTTTGCTGATACAAAAATCCAGGGTTTGTACCAGGCTCAACATCATACCAGGTTCCCCATTCGTCAACAATAAGCTTTACCCGTCTTTGCGGATTAATACTGTCCATCATTGCAAGATGTGTAGTGATAAGTTCTTCCATTCTGTAAGCTTTAGCAATTGTTTTATAATAGGTTTTGGTATCAAAATCTGTTGAAGAGCCCTTTTCATCCCATGTATCACCGGGGAGTGTATAATAATGGAGTGCCAAGCCTTGTGCCTTATGCTTAACCTTATCCATTACCTCTTTAGTCCAATGATAATCGTCAACATTCGGTCCGCAGGCAATTCGCAGAATTTTATTATTACTGTCATAATCACGAACATATGTATTATATCTCTTGAA
>CAYNGP010000115.1:0-5396 GCA_964396885.1 uncultured Bacteroides sp.
GCACCCCTTGTAAAAAGTGCAATGGCAAGGGCAAGGTCAGAACAAAAAAGAAAGTTGAAATCAACATCCCTGCCGGTATTGATAACAATCAGGTTGTTAATATTCGCGGTTTCGGTAACGACGGCTCAAACGGCGGTCCTGCAGGTGATTTAAAGGTTGTTGTTACCATCAAGCCACACCCATATTTCAAGCGTAACGGCTATGATGTTCACTACAACAGGCACATTTCAATTGTTGAGGCTACACTTGGTGCAAATGTTGAAATTCCTACTCTTGACGGCAATGTTACACTGAATATCCCGGCAGGCACACAGCCAAACGAGGTATTCACCTTAAAAGGCAACAAGGGTATCCAAAGACTCAACGGCTTAGGCAGGGGCGAGCAATACGTTACAATCGTGGTAGATATACCAAAGAATATCAATGACGAGCAGAAAAAGCTCCTCAAAGAGTTTGACAAAACCTATGTCCCTCCTAAGGCTAAAAAAAGAGGTTTATTCAGATAACCCCCATAAACACAAAAACCCCCGAAGATTAATCTTCGGGGGTTAGCTTTTATGATTTAATTACTGCATTTGAAACAATGCATTATTCGGATTCATAATTTCATTATTGCTTCTGGCAAATTCCATTGCAGTGAAGCAAGTCTTTTCCTGCAGTTCAAAATATGTGTCTTCCATTTTATAGGCAAGCTGAGGAACTTCTTCTGTTTCAAAGTCATCATAGGTGTAAATATAACCATAAAAACGCTGACCATAATGGCTTGTCATATCACTGAAGGTTTTCACATCAAAATATGTGCCGCCCCAATGTGACTCAGAAACGGTCACTGCACCGTTATCGTCAATCTCTTCAACAACGGCAACATGGTTTGACCAGCAAGCAACTGCACCCGGCTTTGGCTCACTGCCGTAATCATAATAATCGTTGTTTTTGTTTATAAACCACCATTCGCCTGCGTTACCGCGGCTGATTTTTGGTGCCTCACCGTTTAGCTCATAAATTCTGCCGTAGGCATATGCTACACAGTTCGGCATACCATATCCTGTTTTTGAATAAGCGTTGAGCTCTCTTGTGTAATAAGGCTCACCATTTGGTGCTGTCAGCCTTGGCTCATACGCTTTAGCAAATACTGTTGTAGGGAAAACGGTTAATACGACAAGTGTAAGTACAATTGTGATTATACCTACCTTTATTGTTCTTTTCATAGTTAACTTTACTCCTTTGTAACATCGCTTAAAATTGTAACATATTACAGCGTTTGTAATCTACAGCAATAATAGCCAAGGTTTTTGTTACTTTTTTGTAACATTTGTAACTTTTAGACAAAAAAATAACACCTATTCCATCAGAATAGGTGTTTCAACGTGTAAAAAAGTTAAATTATAGCTTTCTACACGCTGGCAGATATTGAGATTATAACGGGATGTTGGGAACGCCATCCCCTACAATGCACACAACAATTCGTAGGGGCTGATGCCCTCATCAGTCCGAAATCGGGACGCAGAGCCCGTCCTCTACTATATATTATCTCTTTGCCTTTGCGGTTATTATGTAAAATATCGGTATCGTTAAAAAGATAATCCACATCGGATGCCACAATCTGAACAGAATACCGCTGAGCAAAAATATAATCAGAACAAGAACCGGATAACAAAAGATAATCGGCTTTTTCTTTTCAAAAGCAATGATTCCTGTATAAAACAACGGAATTGTTAACAGCACAATCCATCCGAATGCCCAGCCCTTACCGCCTAAAAGAACGCCAATCAAAGCATAGGCAATCACTGCAATAATAGGGTACGAAACAAAGAGCCATCCCCTCTTTTTCTTTTCCTTCTTTGGTTTTTCCTCCTTGGGCTTTTCTTCTGCAGGTTTAGCTGTATCAACAACCTCCCCCGCTCTTAACAAGGTATCAACAGGCATTGAATAAAACTCTGCCAGCTTCATATAGTTATCAATATCAGGTGTAGATACACCCTGCTCCCATTTTGATATAGACTGCCTGCTCAATCCCATAGCCTCCGCCAACTGCTCCTGACTGAGCTCTCTTTCTATTCTGAGCTTTCTTAAATATTCTCCCTGCTTAATCGACATAATACGCTCCATAAAAATAATAAAACCATCCCGAAATTACATACAATTAAAAACGGAAATGGTAAAATTTAAATCAACAACCTGTTGATTAGTATATCAAATAGACAGCAAAAAATCAATACATTTACAAATGTAATTTTATCCAATCATTTCCATTATTAATTACATTAATAATAACAATCTAATTTCTGTTGATAATACTAAAATTTCGGAAATACTAATACCGAGGTGATAATATGAACAAAATCGATTTACCGCTCGGCTTTGGTATGGCACTTGCTCAAAATGAAACTGCAATGAAACAATTTGAGGCACTGAACGAAAACCAGAAACTGTCAGTCATCAACAAAACCCGCAAAATTAATTCAAAGCACGAAATGCAAAGCTTTGTTCATTGCCTTTCCGAAGGCTCTTTAAATATTTAATTTAGTTTTATAAACTAAACAAAAATCCCGTCAAGAGTATTAACTCTGACGGGATTTGCTTAATTTTTTATATCTCTAAATTTTTAATAGTTTCCCAATCATTTGGAAAACCCATTAACGCAAGCAATTGCTTTCTTTGAATTTGATTAGTTTTCTTTGCTAAACTCACAAACGCACTTGAAATATCATCAACGAGTGAAGAAAATTCATTATCATCCAAAAGATATTTTAAAATAATTATTATATCAAATAAAGTAGTAAATGGTTTTCTTTTCTCATCTAAAGAATAGTGTTCATGAATTTGATTTGTTTTAATTCGTTTCTTCTTATAAGTATAATCATATAATCTCTCATTGTGGGCACATACATTACGGTAACGAGTTAATATATCAAGAGCAGTGCCTAATTCATTTTCATTTACCTCAACAAATTCATGAGAAATTGCTGACTGAATTTGTGGTTTTTGGCAACTATACATTTTAGATATATTTCCAAAAGTCAGCAATTTAACAATCACCCATAACGGTATATTTCCATGATTATCCTCTTGATGTTTAACATATGAAACTTTTGATTCTTCTTCAAGCTTGCTTTGTAATAATTCTACTAATTCATCAATGATTTTATCAGTATCACTTGAATTATTATAATTATAATTATTCTTATCAATATATAAATCCTGTTGTTCTCCAAAAACAGAACAAAAATTATATGAAATCAAAGATTTGATATGAAGCTCGACTATCAATAAGTATCTAATTAAAATATGACGCAATTCATCATCAAATTGATAAAGATAATATATATCTTCAAATTTTGTTCTAAGTTTATAGTTTCCTTTTTTATCTTTAAATGGCTTTTTATAACCACTAATCAGCCCAAAATAGCTTAACTTCTTCAATAAAAATACAGCATTATCCTCATCATTGATAATTAATTTTTTGGATCTAAGCTTTTCAATTTGTTCATCGTAAGTCTTAAACAACTTTAATTCTTGTTCCATAATTATCTCTTTTCTCACATAATGTGAAAAAGGGGACTTCCGCAGAAGCCCCCTTCTGTTGCGCGCCTCTCAAGCAATCACAACACGATCACTGCCGTTATATTAGCATTAAATGCGAAAAAAATCAAGCTTTTTCCGAGAAAATCCTGCATTTTTCTTTATTTATGCATAAATATAACTATTATATAGTATTATATTTGCACATAAATCTATACAATATTTCAAAAACTTTTTCAATAAAATCTTAAACCTTATACCAATTAGCTCTCTTATTGCCTTTGTAGTAAACCGGGATATAACCACTTGGAATTTGAAGCCAGATGTTACCTGCGGTGTCGGTAGACACTGCCTGTGCATCAACGATTGTGCCAGCTTTGAGGACTGCATTTGCGTTAAGGTTGGTGCTTGTGGCATTCTTTCTGCCGTCGGCGGTTAAGTCCTTGACCTTCTTGATTTGGGATGTTGTTGTGGGCTTTGTCCACACATTGATGGCTGCTGTGAGCTTATACTTACTGCCTGGATTGTAAACAGGCTTACTTGCTGTTTTAGGTGGTGTGTATGTAATCAGATAATACCTTGGGTTTCTGTCACTGCAAGCCTTGTCAAGCTGTGCAGGGCTGACAATTGCACCTGTGTCGGTTTTGGATACAATTCTGCTTGGTCTGCTGTAGCTGTCATACTTTCCGCTGTACATCTGAGGGTCAACAACATTGACGTTATTACCGCTCATTTTCCAAGGCACAACGTAGTGACCTGCAGTGCTGAACACGTTGTATGCATCACCCTGATTTGCGATAGCCATACCGCCGTTTTGGAGGTGCTTTTTCAGTTCATCAATACTGTTTGTGGTCTTGTATGTAAAGGCTGTATTTTCCTTGCACAGAGCCTTAAGGAGTGTCAGCATATTTGTGCCGGAGTTATCCCTAGCACCATTCTTAAGGCTGAACTCTGCCATTTTAGGGATTGAGTATAATTCCTTGCCTGCAAGGGTATTCAAGACAATACAGGCAGCCGCAACACCGCATCCGCTTGAGCTGATGGTTTCAACCTTGCTTGTATTCGGATTGTCATACTTCACATTGCTGTAATTGTTCTGATTATAATACATCAGATTACTGCCCTCATCGCCGATTCTGATTTCATTCATATAGGCATCCGCCTCCATTGCTGCCTTGGTGAAGCTGTTGTTTTTCCACCATGCAACAATTGATGTGATAACAGCAAACACAACAGAAATTGCCTCGCTGATTTCATCATCTGTGAATGGCAAAGTATTTTTGCCGAATGCATTAAGAATAAGATTGATGAGTGCCACTAAAAGCAGTACTGTTCTAATAATTGTATCTTTTGTTACTTTCATTGTTAATTCCTCCGTTTATTAAATAAAATAAAAAAACAGTACCTTTTTGGTACTGTTGACAATTCATGTTTGCTATGTTAATATATTGGTAGATAAGGAGCTTGCCGGATAGACGGTCGCTCCCCAAAGATTAACTAAAAGATTAGTCGCACTTGTTGGTAGCTCGGGCGGCTAATCTTTTTTTATTGCAACTATGTAGCCTGTGGCTGCAAAAAGTATAATAACAATTAACGCTAAATACTCCATTGGCAACGCCCCCTTTTGGGAGCAAGATTGACCGCCTACCGCTATTGGTAGTTTTCCTTATCTGACAAAATTATACAATACCCAAATTTTATTGTCAACACGCTATAGGTGTAGTACTCCACCTACAGTTTGATTTTTCAAAATTAATTTTTTAATTTTTCAAGGTCCTCTATCCTATGATTGAGGACTTTTATTTTTTCCTCCACAACCGGTATTCTTTCGGCAAAATTGTTGTGCTTGTCTACCTTTTCCTCAAGCTTTTTTA
>CAYNGP010000116.1:0-5383 GCA_964396885.1 uncultured Bacteroides sp.
TGTTATCGGTGACAACGAGGTTGAAAGCGGATGTGCTAAGCTCAAGAATATGTCAACAGGCGAGGAAACGGAAATTCAGCTTGAAACCTTTGTTAACGGCTTTTACAACATTTCACTTGCAGAGCAGCTTGCTGATTTAGAGATTAACGGCGAGGAGTTTGACTTCAGCACACTCTTCGGAAATGGAAATGAGGAATAATCTATGGAAACAGAAACAATAAAAGGACTTAAAAGAACAAACTACTGCGGTGAGCTTAGATTAAGCGACGCAGGCAAGGAGGTTACACTCTTCGGCTGGTGCCAAAGACAGCGTGACCTTGGCAACCTTATATTCATTGACTTAAGGGACAGAACAGGTATTGTTCAGCTTTCCTTCAACGATACAACTGACAGAGAGGTTTTTGCAAAGGCTCAGGCTGTAAGAAGCGAATATGTTGTTGCTCTTGTTGGTACAGTGGCTGAAAGAGAAAGCAAAAACAAAGATCTTCCAACAGGTGATATTGAGATTATTGTTAAGGAATTCCGCATTATCTCAAAGGCTGAAACTCCGCCTTTTGAAATCGTGAACAGCGAAAAGGTTGGTGACGAAACCACACTTAAATACCGCTACCTTAACCTTAGAAATCAAAAGCTCACACAGAATATTTTAATGCGTCATAAGATTGCAAAAATTGCAAGAGAATATTTTTATGACAATGATTTCATTGAGATTGAAACACCAATGATGATTAAGTCAACTCCGGAAGGTGCAAGAGACTACGTTGTTCCGTCACGTGTTCATAACGGAAAGTTTTATGCACTTCCACAGTCTCCGCAAATTTACAAGCAGCTTTGTATGGTTGCAGGCTTTGACAGATATATTCAGCTTGCACGCTGCTTCAGAGATGAGGACTTAAGAGCAGACAGACAGCCTGAATTTACACAGATTGACCTTGAAATGAGCTTTGTTGACACCGATGACATTATGGAGATGGCAGAGGGCTTTATCACAAAGCTTATGAAGGAAACTGTTGATGTTGATATTCCTATGCCGCTGCCACGTATGACCTTTGCAGAGGCTATGGAAAAATACGGTTCTGACAAGCCGGATACTCGTTTTGATATGTTAATCAACGACATCACTGACTGGGCTGACAAAACCGATTTTGTTGTATTTAAAAATGCAATTGCAGACGGCGGTTCAGTTAAAGCAATCGTTGCTAAAAACAGTGCTGCTGCATATACAAGAAAGAAAATTGACAAATTGACAGAGCACGCTAAAGGTATCGGTGCAAAGGGTCTTGCATACATCCGCTGGGCTGATGCTGAGCCAACCTGCTCCTTTAATAAATTCTTAAAGGACGGCGAGCTGCAGGCACTTATTGAAGAATTGGGTGCAGAACAGGGCGACTGTGTATTCATTATCAGTGATAAGACAAGCTCTGCTCTTTCAATCCTCGGCTCATTAAGACTTGTCATTGCTAAGGAATTAGGCATCATCCCTGAGGGCAAGTGGAATTACCTTTGGATTACAGAAATGCCATTCTTTGAGCAGGACGAGGAAACAGGCGAATGGGTTGCAATGCATCACCCATTCACTATGCCTATGGAAGAATGTATTGAATATCTTGACACAGATAAGGGCAAAGTAAGAGCAAAGGCATTTGACCTTGTATTAAACGGAACTGAGCTGTCATCAGGCTCAATGAGAATTACCGATTGTCAGTTACAGAACAAAATGTTTGAGCTTCTCGGTATGGAGCAGGCTGAAATTGACGCTAAATTCGGCTTCCTTGTTGAGGCTTATCACTATGCTTCACCACCTCACGGCGGTATGGGTATAGGTCTTGACAGACTTGCAATGATTATCTGCGGTGCTGACAGCCTTCGTGATGTTACTGCATTCCCTAAGGTACAGAACGCAAGTGAGCTTATGAGCGGTGCACCAAGCTACATTGATGACATTCAGCTTGACGAGCTTGGTATCAATATTGCCAAAGCGGAGGCAGATAATGAGTAGCAACTTTTTTGCAATGGTTAACCGTATGAAGCTCATTGACAGATGGGCTTTAATGCGAAACACTTCAAAAGAAAACATTGCAGAGCACAGCCACAGTGTTGCTGTTATTGCGCACGCACTGGCACTTATTGGAAATAAAAAATTCGGCAAAAGCTATGATTCACAAAGAGCGGCTCTGCTTGCTTTGTATCACGATACAACTGAGGTTATCACAGGAGATATGCCGACACCGGTTAAATATTATAATCATGACATACAAGATGTGTACAAAAATATTGAACACATTGCAGGTGAACGTTTGCTTGATATGCTGCCTGATGAATTCAAGGCGGATTACCGTCCATTCTTTGAAGCAGATGAAAATGATAAAGAGCTTTGGGCGTTAGTAAAGGCTGCCGATAAAATCAGTGCATTAATCAAATGCATTGAGGAGCACCGAATGGGCAACCTTGAATTTGAAACTGCACTTAAAGCACAGGAGCAGAAAATAGCAGACATTGATTTGCCTGAGGTAAAATATTTCGGCGAGCATTTTCTGCCGGCATATTATCTCACTCTTGATGAACACACAAAATAAGAATACATAATACCAAAATAACCGTATCAATATAATTTGAACGGTTATTTTTATTAATCCAATGCAAGGAGAGAGCCATATGTCAAAGAGAGAAAAAATGATAGAGCTTACAAATCTATGTATGGTCTATGATGACCGCGGTAATATTTTAGTTCTTGACAGAATTAAGGGTGACTGGGCAGGTATAACCTTTCCCGGCGGCCATGTTGATGATAATGAGTCAATTGCTGATTCTGTTATACGTGAGGTTAAAGAGGAAACAGGGCTTGATATAAAATCCCCTACCCTTTGCGGAGTTAAGCAGTGGCAGAATGAAGATGGCTCAAGGTACCTTGTTTTGTTTTACAAAACCAACAAATTCAGCGGTACGATTCAATCATCCGGTGAGGGCGAGGTGTTCTGGATAAAAAGAAGTGAGCTGAATAACTATAAGCTTTCTAATGATTTTGATGATATGATAAAAATTTTTGAGGATGACACCTTAAGCGAGTTTTATTATTATAAAGAAAATGATGAATGGAAGTATAAATTATTATAACCCACACAAACCAAAGGACTTGTTAGTTTTGTAACAAGTCCTTATTTTATGCATATCATACAAATATGTTGTAGTTTTTAGAAACTAAAATTGTTTTCTTTAGCTATAATCAACAAATATTTTATGTTTTTTCGTTATAAGGTATTGACTTTATTTTTTAATATGTTATACTGTCGGCAATAAATCGCAAAGGAGGTAATTGCATATGTTAAAGCAATTGATTAAATGTGCAAAAATCCTTGCCAAACTCGACAAGGCATATATTGCTCAGTAAAATAAAGAATTCTAAATAAATCGCATTAAGGGCAGTTTGCAAAAGCAAACTGCCCTGTTATTTTTATGAATCAGTACTAATTTAAAATTATATTAATACAATTTAATGAAAGGCTTGTGATAAAATGCACTTTGTAAATTACAACAGAGAAGATGCCCTTGAATACGCAAAGCAATGGGCTATGTCACGAAATAACATTTATATGAATTTTGACGGTATGGGTGGTGACTGCACAAGCTTTGCATCCCAGTGTCTTTTTGAAGGTGTTAAGGTTATGAACTATCAAAAGGATATCGGCTGGTACTATAATTCCCCAAATGACAGAGCAGCCGCCTGGTCAGGAGCTGAATACTTTATAAGATTTATGCTGAATAACAAAGGTGAAGGTCCTTTTGCATCAGCCGTATCCATTCACAATCTTGAAGTCGGAGATTTCATCAGTCTGAACAACGGCATTGAATATTACCACACACTAATCATTACAGGCTTTTCAAATGGTACACCGTTGGTATCAGCACATACCGATGATGCATATATGAGAAGCCTTGACACATATCACTTCTACTCTGCCACAGGAATCCACATCCTCGGAGCAAATAAATATTAAAAAACAGCTATCGAATAAAAAATTCGATAGCCGTTTAATTATATTCAACTTATTCAATTATTGCCTTTGCATAAATTGTTCAGCATAATAGGTTATCATTTGATTTGATCTGCCTGTTGCCAGACTATCACATCCATGCCCTGCATAGCTTATTTCAAGTGCAAAACAATTTGGATTATTCGCCAGTTTATAAGCATCCAGCGTTTCCTTTAATGCCTGCGTTCTTACAATGCAGTCGCTTTTGCCCATAACCACCATGCACGGCACACTGTCATGATCAACATAATTTAGGTAATTATCTATGCCTTCACTCTCAGGTGAATAGCCCGGATAAACAGGAATAATTCCCTTTAATATAATACCATACTGATTTAAGCTATTATCATATGAATAAGCATATTTACTTGCTAAGCCGCCACCCATAGATACGCCCGTAATAAATACTTTGGATAAATCCGCACCAAAGCTATTATTTTTTGACAAGTACTCAAAGAATTTATCTATATGAAACAGCATATTTTCACTGCTACTGCTATACATTTCTTCCTTAAAGCCTGTGTTATGCTCATTCCAGTCACCAAACTGTAAATCAAACACAACGTATCCTCGACTTGCAAAATACTTATTTCGGTGAGCATAATTGCCTATATCCTTATCCCCTCCGCTGCCGTGAAGATTTATCAACACTGCCTTATGGGCATGATTATCTTTTGGCAAATACATATCATAATGCAAAGTGAGTCCCTGTTCTGCTCCCTCTTGAGCAGAATAATAAACAACATCTTTCTGTATTTCAAAATTTCCCATTTCTATTCCGACAAATTCATCGGCAAAGGAATATGGAACTTTCCGCATATTATCCTTTACATCCATATCCAAAAACACATTAGTAAATGCTTTATCAGCCTGCTTAATATCCGTAAAAACACTTAATTGTATCATTGCAAAAGGAACAACCGCTACAATAAAAAGAATCGTTGAAACAGTTTTTATATGCTTGAATTTTACATAATCAGCCACCATTAAGACTAAAGAGGTAACCGCAGTACAAAGCAATATAAAGAGCACCGCTAAATTTACTGTATTCGTATTTATTGGTGTTTTAGCAAAAATAGAAATGAAGCCTACAATTGATATACTTATAAAAAACAGTATTGCGGCAATTGAACACAATAATGCTGCAGTTGGGTTTATACTGTATTTTTTATAATCTTTATTGCTTATATTTATCAATATAAACAATATATTAACTGCAAACAGCATTACAATGCTTATAATACCCATTATATTTTTTGACGGAGTATAAGCCGAAAGACCAATGATATAGTTTGATGCAAAGTTTATAATAAACAATATGATAATTTAAATGTGGTTTATAGTGATTGTTT
>CAYNGP010000117.1:0-5376 GCA_964396885.1 uncultured Bacteroides sp.
TGAAGTCTGAGCGGAAACGGAGTGTGAGCCTCAGTTGTAATTGCACCATAGCCTAAAACACGGAATTTATTAGCCTTGTATTCAAGAACCCCCCAGCCCACAATTGCATATCCGGGGTCAATACCGAGAATAATCATACATACTTCTCCATAATATATTCAAGGTATTATAACACAAACAGGAATAATATTCAATAAATAATATATAAATTAATATATTAGCAATAAATAAAAACACCCTGCAAAGGGTGTTTTCGCAATAAATTTATATTCATATATTTTTAACAAGATATTCTCTTATTACAGGCAGCCACCAATCACGGTACCCTGCACGTGTAGGATGAATGGGATCACTCATATATAGCTCATAATCATCAACACTGACATGATTCATATTCTCATCATTCCACAAATCAATAACGCCGATATTCCATTTCTTCTGAATATCAAACAATAAGTCTACCATAGCAGCATATTCAGGACTGTCATACTTAGTTCCTGTATAAAATACTACAGAGCAATCCCACACATCTTTAACATAGGCAATAATATATTCGATAGCACCTGCGACTGTGTGCGTATCAAAAGTGTCAATATCAAAAGTATCAGATATTTCGCCGAGAGGCTTTTGCTTTGTTGCATCGTTTGTTGAAAGTTGGCACACAAAAGCATCAGCTTTGATATTTTTATCTATTGTTTTCATTCGAGAAACATAGCTTGTATTGCTGTCATCAACAAGGGTTGTGCCTGATTTTGCCTCTTTCACCGCTATAACAGAATCCTGTTTTTCCAAAAAATCAACAAAGGATTCACCCATTGAAGCATAACCATAGGTAACAGAACTTCCAAGAAATATCATAGTTTTACCATTAAGCGGAGAGTCTATTACAGATGTATTTTTTACACTGTATGTACTGCTGTTGCCCTTGCAGAAAATGCCGAACATATTGCCCACAGGTATAGCGGCTGAAATAAGTATTATGACCGCAGCTATCACTGCAAAAGTTTTTATAGATTTCTTTTTCATAATGATTATCCTTTTAAAAAGTGTACAAATTTTTCAAGCTCGGTTATGTTGAAAGTGTAGTTACCTGCATCTGTATTAGGAATATAATATCTTGAACAAACCTCGCCGTTAAGAACGGTAAAAGCCTGCTTTAATGTTGAAACCATATAATCTGCACACTGCCTTGCATTTGAACCGCTGCAGATAACAGCACCAACTCGTTTGGGCTTTTGAATAGGCGGTTTTGCTCCCCTTTTAAATCTTGCACTGTAATAGCGCTGAAAGCGGTCAATAATCGCCTTTAATGGTGCAGGGAAAAAGTTATTATAAACAGGACTGAAAAACACAATATAATCAGCATCCTCAAAATCCTCAAAGAAAATATCCAGATCTTTGTTTGAACAGCCGTTATGATATTCACAGTATTTGCAATCTGTACATGGTGCAGGTGACATTTTATAGGTATCATACTGCTTTATATTACAATCTGCAAAATACGTTCTGACTTGGTTAACAAGCTCCATAGACACGCCGTTTTCACGCGGCGAGCCGTTAATTATAAGTAAATTCTTCATTTCATCACCATAATAATTTTTGTTCATTATAGCACAAAAAAAAGTTGTTTTAAAGGATAAAATATGATATAACAATGTTTATATAAAATTAACCAATGAATAGTAAAAGAGAAAGCTGTGATTCTATGTCAAAGGTGCTGATTAAGCTGGCATTAAAAAAATCGAATAATGAAAGGGAAAGCCTCGGCGTTTTAAGCGGAATTTTCGGAATTATCTGCAACGCACTGCTTTGTGTTTTTAAATTTGTAATAGGCAGTATCAGCGGTTCGGTTTCAATAACTGCAGATGCGGTTAACAACCTGTCCGACGCAGGTTCGGGAATAATTACCATTTTCGGCAGCAAGCTTTCAAGCAAGCCTACTGACAAGGAGCATCCATTTGGTCACGGAAGAATCGAATACATTACTGCCCTTGCGGTATCTTTTTTAATATTTTTGATGAGCTTTGAGCTTGCCAAAAATTCGATAATCAAAATAATAACGCCTGCTGAAATCACCTTTAACATATGGTATGTTGTCGTTTTAACAGCGGCAATAGGTGTTAAGCTGTATATGGCATTTTTCAATAATATTCTCTATAAAAAAACTGAAAACCTGAATTTGAAGGCAGTCAGACAAGACAGCATCAACGACTGCATAGCAACCGCTGCAACAATGGCTGCACTGCTTATCTCGTCATTTACACCGCTGAAAAGAGCTGATGGAATAATCGGACTGGCTGTTGCAGTCATTATATTCACCTCAGGTTTAGGCATTCTTCGTGACATTACAGGAAAAATTTTAGGAAACGCCCCTGAAAAGGCACTTGTTAAAAATATTGAAGATATAATTCTTCAGGAAGAGCTGATTGTAGGTGTTCACGATTTGATTATTCACGATTACGGTCCAGGCAGAATCATTGCATCCGCTCACGCAGAGGTACCGTCAAATGCAGATATTGTAAAAATTCATGATGTAATTGACCATGCAGAAAAAAGAATTTCAAGCGAACTGAATTTAGTTATCTGTATTCATATGGACCCTGTAGTTATTGATGACGAGGATGTTGAGCATTACAAAAGTTTGACTAACAAAATCATCAAAAGCATAGATGAAAATTACAGCTTTCACGAATTCAGACTGATTAAAGGCAAGATGAACACACTGCTTTTCGATTTGGTAGTTCCTTATGACAGTAAAACAAGTGCAGAAATATTAAACGAATTAAAACAGAAATTTAAAGAATATGATGGCAGTATCAATTTAGTTGTAACTGTTGAGCATTCTTATGTATAGAACCTAAAGCAAAAGCTCCCTTAACAAAATCTGTTAAGGGAGCTTTTTATATGATTTACAATTTATATTCAACACCGTTTTCTTTGCACCAGTTAATGACCTTTTCCATAACATACTTGTTTTCAAAAGCATCAAAGCCATCTGAAATATCCTTGTATGCGTTGAAATATTTCCAGAAGGTTTCTACGCAGTCATATGAGGACAGGTTTTCAAACTTAGCAGAAACCTTAGGATTATTAAGGAATTTGATATAAGCCCTGATAACCTCTTCATTAGTGATTGTTAAAAATGGAATAAAGCCGTGATTTACTAATTCACTATAATTTTCGCTGGGCAAATCGCTATACTTATGAACTGTATAATCAGTGCGGGAGAACCAATATTCCGTTGTGGAGCCCCACGCGTAATGTAAATTCTCCTCGGATAAAACTAATTTCATAATAAGCCTCTGTTATTTATTAATAGATTTCATCAAGCCGCCGTCTTTGATGATGTTTTGAATAAACGGTGGAAATGGCTGTGCCTGATAGGTTTTGCCTGTAGTATTATTGGTAATAACACCGCTGTCAAAATCAACCTCAACCTCATCGCCTGCCTTAATTTCTCTTGCAGCCTCATCACATTCAAGAATAGCTAAACCGATATTAATAGCATTACGATAGAAAATTCTTGCAAATGTTGATGCAATAACACAGGAAATGCCGGAAGCCTTTATAGCAATAGGAGCATGCTCTCTTGATGAGCCGCAGCCAAAGTTAGCCTCAGCAACCATAATGTCGCCCGCTTTAACTCTGTTTACAAAATCAGCGTCAATATCCTCCATACAGTGGGAGGCAAGCCAAGCCTCGTCACTCTTATTAAGATAACGAGCAGGAATGATAACGTCAGTATCCACATTATCACCAAACTTATGAACTAAACCCTTTGCTTTCATAATTAAGCCTCCTTCCTTGGATCTGCAATATAACCCTTGACAGCAGATGCAGCAGCTACTGCAGGTGATGCCAAATAAATTTCACTCTTCGTATGACCCATACGGCCTACAAAGTTTCTGTTAGAGGTAGAAACTGCCTTTTCGCCGCTTGCTAAAATACCCATATGACCGCCAAGACAAGGACCACAGGTTGGTGTTGAAACGATTGCACCTGCTTCAACAAAAATCTCTGCAAGACCTTCCTTAACACAATTAAGATAAATTGTCTGTGTTGCAGGGATTACAATGCAGCGAACACCCTTAGCAACCTTTTTGCCCTTGAGGATTGATGCGGCAATACGCATATCCTCCATTCTGCCGTTGGTGCAAGAGCCGATAACGACCTGATCAATAGCAATTTCACCAAGCTCATCAACAGTCTTTGTATTTTCAGGAAGATGAGGACAAGCAACAGTCGGACTCAATGTGCTCAAATCAATTTCAACAACTGAGTCATACTCTGCATCTTCATCAGCCTCATAAACCTTATAAGGTCTTTGACCTCTGTCTTTAACATATTCGAGGGTAACCTCGTCAACAGGGAAAATTCCGTTTTTAGCACCGCACTCAATTGCCATATTTGAAATGCAAAGGCGGTCATCCATTGAAAGCTCCTGAATACCGTCACCTGTAAATTCAAGTGATTTATAAAGCGCACCGTCAACGCCAATCATTCCAATAAGGTGAAGAATAACATCCTTACCTGAAATACACTGTGCCTTTTTGCCTGTGATAACAACCTTGATGGCAGACGGAACTTTAAACCAAGCCTTGCCTGTAATCATACCTGCTGCCATATCTGTTGAGCCTACACCTGTTGAAAAGGCACCAAGTGCACCATATGTACAGGTATGTGAGTCGGCACCGATAACGCAGTCACCTGCTGTAACAATGCCCTGCTCAGGAAGAAGAGCGTGCTCAATACCCATATTACCTACATCGTAGTAATGGAGAATATCATTCTTCTTAGCGAACTCTCTGACCTGCTTGCAGTTTTCAGCAGACTGAATATCCTTGTTTGGAGTAAAGTGATCCATAACAAGTGAAATTCTTGTTTTATCAAAAACATCTGTTTTGCCGAATTTATTCATTTCATTGATGGCAACCGGTGAGGTAACATCGTTACCCAAAACCATATCCAGGTTTGCCTCTATCAGCTGACCTGCAACAACACTTTCAAGCCCTGCGTGGTCTGCCAATATCTTTTGTGTCATAGTCATTGACATAATTTTCACCTAATTTCTTAATGTTTCGTTACTTATATATCGTCGGTAAAAGAGCCCTCGCCACGTTCAAGTGATGTAATACCTGTGCGGGCAAGCTCAACAATACCGAAATCGTTTTCAATTTCTTCAACAAACATATCAATTGTAGCACCTGTGCCTGTGAACTCAAGTGTCATTGTTGTCATTGATACGTCAAGAACTCTTGCACCATAGCGCATATTAAGTGCTAAAAGCGCATTTTTTCTTTCAACACCTGCTGCAGAAACCTTAATGAGCAACAGCTCGCTTGCAACAGACTTTTCGTCCGTAAGCTCTGCTACCTT
>CAYNGP010000118.1:0-5323 GCA_964396885.1 uncultured Bacteroides sp.
TTTCATACACCACAGGTCCTGTGTTTGATATTGAATATTACTTCAACTATGCTATACAGCTTGAAAGTGCAGGTGCTGACTCCATCTGCATCAAGGATATGGCTGGTCTTTTGACTCCATACGGCACTTATGATTTGGTTAAGGCTCTTAAGGAAACTGTTAATATTCCTATTCAGCTCCATTCACACTACACCTCAGGTCTGGCATCAATGGTTCAGCTTAAGGGTGTTGAGGCTGGTGTTGATGTTATTGATACAGCAATCAGCCCACTTGCTATGGGTACATCTCACCCTGCAACCGAGTCAATGGTTGCTGCTTTCCAGGGCACTGAGTATGATACAGGTCTTGACATTAAAGCACTGACAGAAATTCGTGATTTCTTTACTCCACTTAGAGAAAAGTATCTTGAAAGCGGTCTTCTTGATCCTAAAATGCTGGGCGTTGATGCAAATACTCTGCTTTATCAGGTACCCGGCGGTATGCTTTCAAACCTTGTTTCTCAGCTTAAGCAGGCTGGCAAGGCTGATAAGCTTGAAGAGGTTCTTAACGAAGTACCAAGAGTTCGTAAGGATTCAGGTTATCCTCCGCTTGTTACACCAATCTCACAGATTGTTGGTACACAGGCAGTATTCAATATCATTATGGGTGAAAGATATAAGATGGTAACTAAGGAATTTAAGGATATGGTTGCCGGTAAGTATGGTAAAACACCTTGTGAAATTGACCCTGATTTCAGAAAGAAGATTGTAGGCGATGACGATATTATTGATTGCCGCCCTGCAGATTTGATTACTGATACGATTGACAGCTTTAAGGATGATATTAAAGAGTTCTATGAGCAGGAGGAGGATATTCTTTCTTATGCTCAGTTCGGTCAGGTTGCTACTAAGTTCTTTGAAAAGAGAAGGGATGCAAAGTATAACCTCGACGGCAAGCACGATAATATCGAAACAAAGGTTCATCCTGTATAAAATAACGTAAAAAAATGCAGTACAATTTGTACTGCATTTTTTCTTCCAAAATAATTGAAAATGTAGGGCAGGGGCTCGCTTCTGCCATTTGCTTTTATAAGTGAGTTTATTCTCTACTTAGTAAAAATAAAATCCGCCCAGCCGTCAACAGCTGAGAATAACCTGCATCCTAAGCAGGTGGGTTAAGCTCCGATCACTTTGTGCTACCAACGTCCTGCCGAAGACAGGGAGGTCTGCATTCCCGTTTCACGGAAGACAAATCCCTTTTAAAACGTGTTCGGGTTACTAAAGCCATTGATTGTCGAGAAGGGCAGATTGTATAAACTGATATTAATATTTATTATTGCTCCGGGTCGAAATATTCAACATCAAATTTCTCTTCAACCTTTGCCATCAGGATGTCAGAAATTTGTTCGTATTCAACTTCATCCTCAATTTCAGCAAGGTATTCCTCGCCGTCCTCATTGAGTACCTTGAGAATAATTACTTCATAGTCACCATCAATTATTTCTTCATCTGTTTCATAAAAACGGGTGATTGCTACATAAACATCTTCGTCTGTTTCATATCTTTCAAGCAGTTCAAAAAGCAGCTCGTTGCCGTTTTCGTCACTGACACTTAAAATGTCCGGTTCATAGTATTTTTCATCTTCAGCCATATTATACACTTCCTTTTAAAGTTTACTCTAACATTATATCTTGATTTATGTGCTTAGTCAATAGAAAAAGGTAGATTGTTCTTAGATTAACCCAATTTGCACTGTTTTATTATATTGTAGTAAAAATAACTAAAAAAACATAAAAATGTGCAAAAAAACTATTGACAAATAACAAAAGTTGTGCTATTATTTAGTTGAACAAAGGAGATAACCTTTAGGAATAAGTTAAAGGATTTGTTCAATTTAATAAAGGAGGCTTGTCCAATGGAGCTAGAACCAGGTCAGACAAGTGCTCGTTTTCTAATCCAATAATAATAACGGATTTGGTATCGTTGGTTATAAATCGGAATTGTAACAGATACACGCTTTATTAAGTAATTAAAAGTTATTTGGCAGGGTTGGCACTTAGAACGAGCGCGATAACAATTGAATTTTCTATATATATTTCGATTATCTTCCTGCCGATAATTTGTAGCGAAAGCTATAACTAAAATAAATCAAAGAGGTATGGTCCGATGGAGAGTTAACCTTATTACTCAAATAAAATTATGAGGTTGGTCCAATGTACTAATTAAAATTAAATAAATTATCAGCTCCCGATGGAATATCGGGAGTTTTTTGTTGTATTCATCAGATTCTTTTTCAAAATTATTATATTGCTTTTTTCATTCCCTTTATCTATAATGTTTTTGGTGATGTTATGATAACTGTTTTACAAATTGGCGAGGGCAATTTTTTAAGAGCCTTTGTTGATTATTATTTTCAGATTGCAAAAAATAATGGTGATTTCAATGGCGGTGTTGCAGTATGCCAGCCAAGAACAAACACAAAAATAATTAACCTGTTAAAATCACAGGATTGTAAATATAATGTTCTGCTTCGTGGCAAGCTTAATGGCGAACTTGTTGACAGTGCAGTGCCTGTCGATTGTGTTGAATGTGCACTTGATACGGTCGGTGAGTATTCAAAGCTTACAGAAATATTTTTAAGCACCGATTTAAAAATTGTTGTTTCAAATACAACGGAGGCAGGTATTGTTTTCAGTGAACACGATAAGCTGTCTGAATGTCCGAATGTTTCATTTCCTGCAAAGCTCTGTGCTCTTTTATTTGACAGATATAATGCTGGTGCAGAAGGTCTTGTCTTTCTTCCTGTTGAGTTAATTGAAGATAACGGAACGGCTTTGAAATCTTGTATTATCAAGTATGCTGAACTGTGGCAGCTTGGTGACGGTTTTGTGGATTATATTGAAAATGAATGCAGCTTTTGCAATACACTTGTTGATAGAATTGTAACCGGTTATGCTGAATATAAAAACGATTCCTGTGCTGTTGCCTGTGAACCCTTCGGCAGTTTTATCATTGAAGCAGACGAAAGAGCAAAGAAAGTGTTGCCTTTTGACCATATCGATGATGTTAAGTATGTTCCAAGCATTGCTCCCTATAGGGAACGCAAGGTTAAAATTCTTAACTGTGCACACACAATGTCCGTACACCTTGCTTATTGTATGGGCTTTGAAATTGTTCGTGATATGATTGAGGATGAAACTGTTTACAGCTTTATAGAAAAAGCAATTTTCAATGAGGTTATTCCAACTATTGCTTTGCCTGAAGACGAGCTTGCAAACTTTGCTCATTCTGTTTTTGAACGATTTGCAAATCCCTTTATTGATCATAAGCTTCTTGATATAAGCCTCAATTCAATTGCAAAGTTCAAGGCTCGCTGTCTGCCATCTATTCTTGAATATTATAATAAGTTCAATAAACTGCCGTCGCATTTGTGCCTTGGTCTTGCAGGTCTTCTCTATTTCTATATTCATCAAAATCCAAATGACGATAAGAAACAGGTTGAATTTATTAAACATAATTCAGTTAATGATATACTTTCAAATAGTGAAATATGGGGAATGAATCTAACTGAAATAGGCAATCTTGCTGATATTATAAACAATGATCTTGACAGTATTCATTGTGTTGGGGTCAGAAAAACTATGGGGAGTCTTCATGATTAAGTTTCATAAAATAAGCGAATCTGATAATGTGGCAGTTGCTCTTGAAGATATAAAAAAGGGCTATAGTGTGAATGGACTGACAGCCCTTGATGATATACCATTCGGGCATAAAATATTGCTTACGGATTTAAAAGCAGGAGATCATATTATTAAATATGGTTATCCAATCGGTTATATTACTGCCGATACACCTGCAGGCTCTTATGTTCACGAGCATAATATAAAAACAAATCTCGGTGAAAAGCAGAGTTATACATTCAGCGGTGATAATGCGTATAAAATTACGGAAAGTGATTTAACGTTCAACGGTTATGTAAGACCTAACGGTGATGCCGCAACACGTAATGAAATATGGATAATTCCGACAGTAGGCTGTGTCAATAAAACGGTGCAAAGGCTTGAAAATCTTGCTCAGGATATATGCGACAGCATTGACGGTGTTTTTGCGTTCACACATCCTTATGGCTGCAGTCAGATGGGCGATGACCAGGAATATACACGCAAGGCACTGGCAGGGCTGATTAATCATCCCAATGCCGGTGGTGTTCTTGTAGTTTCTCTTGGCTGTGAAAATACGAATGTTGATGTGCTGAAAAAATATATCGGTGATGTCGACAATAGCCGAGTTAAGTTTTTGGTTGCGCAGAATTGTGCTGATGAAATTGAAGAGGGTCTTAAGCTTATTAAAGAGCTGTGTGAGTATGCAAAGCAGTTCAAGCGTCGGCCGATTCCGATTTCAAAGCTTAAAATCGGTTTTAAGTGCGGCGGTTCAGATGCCTTCAGCGGAATAACCGCGAATGCTTTGTGCGGACAAATTACGGACAGAATCACAGCCGCAGGCGGTTCTTGTATTTTAACCGAAGTGCCTGAAATGTTCGGTGCAGAGCAAATACTTATGAACAGAGCACAGGATGAAATTGTTTTCAACAAAATAGTTTCAATGATTCATTCCTATAAAAGCTATTATGATGAACATAATCAGGTTTGCTATGAAAACCCATCACCCGGCAATCACGAAGGCGGTATAACTACACTTGAAGAAAAGTCACTCGGATGTGTTCAAAAAGGCGGCTTTGCAGTTGTTACTGATGTGCTTGATTATTATGAAAAATGTAAGAAGGCAGGTCTTTCTCTTTTAACAGGTCCGGGCAACGATATTGTTTCAACCACAAATTTAACCTGTTCAGGTGCGGTGATGATATTGTTTACTACAGGCAGAGGAACACCGCTCGGTGCACCTGTTCCTACAGTTAAAATATCTTCAAACTCAAAGCTTGCACAGAAAAAATCAAACTGGATTGATTATAATTCCGAAAGCGGCAGTGCTGATGATTTGCTTTCAAAAATAATTTCTGTTGCCGGTGGTGAAAAGACGAAGAATGAAATGAACGGTTACAGGGAAATTGCAATATTCAAAGACGGTGTGGTTCTGTAATCAATTTACTTGACAAGGCAAATAATATTTGTTAATATATTTTCAATAGAAAACGACTGCGATAAAGAGGAGTAGCTTGTGTATACTTTCAGAGAGTGCTTGTTTGGTGAAAAAGCATAGTAAAAACAGGTGAAGGTAGCTTTGGAGTCGGCTTGGCGAAATAGCAGTAGCCTTGCCCGTATGCCTGCGTTAAAGGTTTGAGTGGCATTATTTATTAATGCAATTTGAGTGGTACCACGGAATTTTAT
>CAYNGP010000119.1:0-5286 GCA_964396885.1 uncultured Bacteroides sp.
GATGCTCGCTGAAATGACCGTAAATATCCTTACTAATATGACTGATTTTCTGATTCGGATTGATTAAATACTTTTCCATATTTTTCTCCTATTACAATAAATCTGATTTTAATAATGAATTCAGACTCTATCTGATGCGTAATTAACAGCTACTGATTTTTTAAATAGCATATAATCATACTGTCCACGCCATTGATTTCCTGTTTTAACCTGCGTATTAAATGCGTTCTCTTCAAGGGCTGTATTGATTTCCGTTATTCCTTTAAGCTGTTTGTTTTCTTTATAAACAGTATCCCAAAAAGCATGATGTCCGATATAAGTTACTGTTTTCGGAATATAGAGATACGATAATCCCTGATCGTATGCAAAAGCATCTGAACCTATATATTCAAGCCCTTCAGGCAGAGAATTATATATTTCTTTAAAACTTTTTACAGAATCTGAACTTGTATCGGTAATAGCTGTATCGCTTTTATATGAATACATATTTAAAAGCACCGTATTTTTGAAAACTGCCATAGTTTCAATTGTTTTTAAGCCTTCCGGGAGATAAAGATCAACTATGTTTGAATAATTTAAACTGAGTTTTCCAATTTTTGTAACAGTTGACGGTATTACATAAGTTCTTGTTTCTCTATTATATTTTTCAAGAAATGCTTCATCATATTTCTGTGTAGTACCAAACAATTCCTCAATGGGATTACCATTATCATCAACTAAATCCGTATATCCGAACTTGGTTCTTAAATACTTATCATGATCAATCGGATAGCAAATAAGCTCTGTTAAATCTTTTGTATAGAGAACACCGTCAATATCACAGAAATTAGGGTTGCTATCGTCAACTATAATATTCTGTAAAGCCCAGCAGCTGTAAAATGATTTACCATCTATTTTGCTTACATTTGCACCGATAGTTATTTGAGTTATTTTTTCATCACAATTAAAAGCATATTCATTAATTTTGGTTATGGGCTTTGAATCATCCGTATCAACATAGTCAATGGTAAGTTCCGTTATATTACCGGGGTTGCTGAATTTTATAAGTTCATATGTTCCTGTATCTAATGCATTATATTCAAAAGTATCATTATGAACTGCTCTTACACTCAAATATATTGAAGCACTTATTGCAACAATAAGAATAACTACCACCACTATTTTTTTCAGAAGCAAGTTATTTTTTGCTTTTTTTATACGAGGTGGCTGAAGACCTTCAATCTGATATGACCATATCTCGCTTTCGGGTATATTAAGATCAATATCTGCATCTAAATTAATGCTTTGCTTTTTACCTTTTGAATTTAATTTTTCCGCATTCTTATTTCTTTTCATGACATTACCTCCTCAGCAACATCACATTCATCAACTATGACAGAAGCCATTTTTTCTTCATCTAATTGCTTTTTGGTTACTTCTTCTCTTCGTTTAAGTACAGATATAACTTTTAACTGCTTTTCATCTGTATAATCCCAGAAGAAATAAGGAATTGTCATAAGAATATATCCTACGATGTCTATTATAATAGGAATTATTATAATTTTTGTTCTTGATTCATCCAAATAAAGAATATCCCAATTACTGTTAAATCCGAATTTTAACAACAGCAGCGGGATAATAAGACTTACAAATGCTACAACAGGACCTGTAAACCATCCGAATACTCCGGAAAAGCTTTCCAATCTTTCACCTGATAAATACATTTGATAGTCATTAATACGAACATCCATATCATGCATTGCCGTAGTCGGAACAGTTTTGCACATTTCCAACAAAAACAGCACAACAATGCATATTGTTCCGCAAAGAACCAAATTATCACCGCAAAAAAGAATTGCAGCAACAACAATTGAATAACCGATTGCCCTTGACAATTGATAAAAAATCATAATTTGCCTATAAGTGAATTTCTTCAGGAAATAAGGAGAAAACAAATCCGGAGGCGTTCCTGCAAATGATATAAGTGTAACGATTAAGCTGTAAGTCAGACCGCTCAAACGGAAAGTGTAAAGATAAAGAATTGTTGTGAATGCAAGCATTCCGTTGCCTAATGAATCCAGCAGCGTAACAATTGTATTTATCCATCTGTATTTATTTCCCATTACACCAAACAATCCATCCCAGAAATCGATTTTAACTTTTCTCTCAAGCGGCGGCTGCGGGATTCGCTCTTTTATTCTTCCCGCAAAAATCATAGTAAGGGCGGCAAAGGTTATAAAGGTAATAGGAATTACATATTTAAACATATTTATATCTGCCCACTCATATCTGAGCATACCGATAATAGCAGGAAGAATAATTGCAAGTATAGAGTTAAATGCGTGGGAAATTTTAATTGGGTATGATCTGACCAGAATTCTTTCACGGACATTCGGACTTATATTACGAGAACAGGTTTCAAGACATTTATCAAAACCAAATACATTGTAAACTGCAAATAACAGATTAGCTACCCATACTCTTGTTACTACATCTGAAATATTATAAAAAGGCAACCATCCTATCAAAGTAACCATAATGCATTTTGGTATCACATCACAGTAAAGACTATATTTATACCTGCCGAATTTAGGGATAAGCTTTTTTCTCCAGAAAATATTACGAGCACCAACCCATCCGTTAAATAGAATATGTGTTCCTAATATCTTAAACGCAGAAGCACAGCTTATGCCCTCAAGACTATTCATATATGTAACAAAAGGACCTGACTGATTAAAAAGCTGCGAAACATCGCCGATAATTAAGGATAATCCTACGGCGATCATTGTAAAATAAAGAGTATAGAGCTTTTTTTCTGTTTTCTTTTCCAGAAAGCCAAGATTATCACATACCAGCCACCATAAAAGTGTCCAAATATATCCGAGCGGCATATTAATAATGTTAATTACCGAAAATGTTAAATACGGCAATTTGTAATGATACATCATTAAATAACAGGCAGCACCAAAGCTGATATATTCAAGAGTTTTCGTTCCGGCATAGTTACTTCCAACCGAAACAATAACATCCTTGTATTCTTTATAAGGAACATATCTTCCGGGTCTTGGCGTATTCCAATAGGTTTTAATTTCCGTAAAAAGTGACTTAACTTTTGAATCGCTTCTACTTTTCATAATAGTTTCCCTTTCTCTTATATTGGATTTAATACTTGCTATTCCAAGCTGTTTTTTAGTTTATAGGCTTTTGGTGTAACCTGATATTTTTTCTTAAATGCTTTACTGAATGAAGTTACAGAAGCATAGCCGCATTGTTGTGCACACTGCTCAACTGATATATTGCCGGATTCAAGCATAATTGCCGCTTTTGAAAGTCGCGCTTCCTGCCGTTGCTGTTTAAAGGTTTTTCCGTAAGAATTAATTACAATTCTTTCCGCCTGTCTTGGACAAACACCCAATTCCTTAGCAAAGTCTTCCAATGTACCATCAATACATTTATTATAAAAAAGCTCGTCTAAAATCCATGCACGGCTTTCATTTAGGTCCAATTGCTTGTTTGAATGAAAACTATACGATTGAGGCGTATATAGCTGCACCATTTCAACAATTAAAGAAATAATTAATGCTGATATTCTATTGCTGCTCCATTGAGTTTCGTGTGCGCTTTCTTCAATGATTTTTGTAAAAAGCTTTTTTATTTGTGCATTTCCTTTTCCTATCCAAAAAGTATGAGAAGTAAAGTATTGCATAAGAGCCTCTGCCTTGGGAGAATGCTTAATTACCAAATACAAACAAAATTCATGCATAGGATTTGCATTATCAGGAATTTGCTTGTGTAAAACATTAGGACCGGTTATAAACAAAGAATTTTTATTCAGTTTGAAATTATCAGATGGTATGGATAATTTGCCTTTCCCGTCATAAATAAAATGGATTTCATAACCATCTTTTGCGTGAGAATGCATTTGTATCGTTTCATTTATAGGTACAGATGCGATTTTTAATACTTGAATTGTGCTGCCACAATAGGAAAAGGATATTGCCATAAAACACCTCCGTATTCTGCTTGATTTTATTTTAACAATAACTAATTCTATTTACAAGATATAGTGCTATTCTAACACGACTTTTATTTGAATAAGTGTCGTTTCAAAACCTATAAAGTGCCTGCAAAAGAACTTATAATTATATATAATATTTACTTAATTATGCTTTATTAGGGGGATTTATGTAATGAATAAGTCTATTATTGCAGTTTTAACAGCTATCGTATTGATAACTGCTGCATCATTCGGTGGATACACATATGTTCAGGGCTTTGTATACCACGAATACAACACAAGAAATTATCAGGTTGAAACAAGCGTAAACGGCGATAAAACAACATTGACCTTTACACTTGACAAGAATGAAGCATTTGCTGACACAAAATATAAAAAGCAAACAGAGCTTCCAACCGATTTCGGCGAAAATTTATACGGCGAAATCACTATTCGCCCTGAGGCAACCAAAAATGACGACGGAAGTCTTGCACTTGATGAGAACGGCAATCCTCAGTATGCAGATTGGAGCAGACTTGGTGCAAGCAGTGACAATAATTCAGAGATCAGTTTTTCAGAAGCCATGGCTCTTGTTCGTGAAGGCAAATCAACCGACTCTGTAAAAACTTCATACTCTTACACTGATAATGGTGACACAGTAACATTTACCGTTACTGTTACAGGCTATGAGTTTAAAGACGGCGATAATATTCACATCAATGTCAAAAACGATAAGATTGTAGCAGGCGGAATTAAAGTAAATGATAATTCACTTGCATTAACGAATGTTGAATATAATAACGGGCAGTTTTCAGAGGTTGAAAATATGTTTGTTAATTCACATATCGAGGGATAAGGAGGAGCTTACATATGTCAAATAAACAAGCTGAAAGTCCATTGAAAATGAAAAAATATCTGCGTCCGTCAGAGCCTTGGACATACGCCTTTGCAGTATTCGGCCTTGCTATTCTTACAGGCTGGGTGCAGGGATATTCAAAAACTTTCTTTATTGATTTCGCACTCGGCGATTCAGGTCTTCCTACTCCTGCAATTACCGCTATTGTTGCAGCACTTTTCTTTGTTGCAAGAATTGTTGGTGCAGTATGTGATATTGCTATTGGTTATCAGGTTGATAAAACAAAGTCTAAATGGGGTAAGCTTCGTCCTTGGATTTTATTCGGTTCAGCACCTTTATTTTTAATTACAGTATTGCTTTTTGTTGCACCAAGAACAAGCAATGTTATGTTTACGATTGTATGGATATATGTTTTATACATTCTTTACACAATCGTAGGCGGTGCAGTTGAAAA
>CAYNGP010000120.1:0-5144 GCA_964396885.1 uncultured Bacteroides sp.
CAGCCTTGCTGACGCAAGGCAACAGCGAAAACTTCACAAATTCGCTTTAATACTGTACTTTGGGCAGGTTCGGATTACTATTCATTGCCTAACATTATAATATCACGAAACCCATTGAAACACAATGATTTCAATGGGTTTTAAAATCATATTACATTGATGTGTGGAAGGTTCTTGAGATAACCTCTTCCTGCTTTTCTCTTGTAAGCTTATTGAAGTTAACTGCGTAACCGCTTACACGGATTGTAAGTGAAGGATAGAGTGTTGGGTCATTCATTGCAGCAATGAGCTTTTCTCTGTCAAGAACATTAACGTTCAAGTGGTGAGCATCCTGTGCAAAATAACCATCAAGCATTGTTGTTAAGTGCTCTACCTGCTCTGCCTTATCCTTACCGAGCGTATCAGGTGTAATTGAGAAGGTATTTGAAATACCATCCTGACAGCAAGCATAGTCAAGCTTTGCAACGGAGTTCAGTGAAGCAAGTGCACCTTCGCAGTCACGGCCGTGCATTGGGTTTGCACCCGGTGCAAATGGCTCGCCTGCTTTACGTCCGTCAGGTGTAGCACCTGTCTTTTTGCCGTACATTACATTTGATGTGATTGTAAGGATTGAAAGTGTATGCTTAGCACCACGATATGCAGGAGTTTTGCAAAGCTCCTTGTAGAAATATTCAATAATATATTTACCGATAAAGTCAACACGGTCATCGTCATTACCATATTTAGGGAAGTCACCCTCAATCTTAAAGTCAGTGATTACGCCGCGCTCATCCTTAATAGGTGTAACCTTTGCATACTTAATAGCTGAAAGTGAGTCAGTAGCAACAGACATACCTGAAACACCGAAAGCCATAAGTCTTTCAACATCTGTATCGTGGAGTGACATCATCAGTCTTTCATATGCATACTTATCGTGCATATAGTGGATAACGTTCATTGTATTAACATAGAGCTTTGCCATCCATGAAAGATACTTTTTATATGCAGCAAGCACCTTATCGTAATCAAGTACTTCCTCTTCAAACACTTCGCCTTCAGGAGCAATCTGCTCTGCACCGATTTCATCCTTACCGCCGTTTAAAGCCATAAGAAGAACCTTAGCAAGGTTACATCTTGCACCGAAGAACTGCATCTGCTTGCCTTCCTTCATAGCTGATACACAGCAAGCGATTGCATAGTCATCGCCATACATCTTTCTCATAACATCGTCATTCTCATACTGAATTGAATCGGTGTCGATAGAAACCTGTGCACAGAAATCCTTGAAGCCCTGTGGAAGATGCTCTGACCAAAGAACCGTGATATTTGGCTCAGCTGACGGACCAAGGTTATAGAGTGTCTGAAGAACACGGAATGAAGTCTTTGAGCACATTGACTTGCCCTCGCCTGTTACACCTGCCAGAGCAAGTGTTACCCAAACAGGGTCACCGGCAAACAAATCGTTATACTCAGGTGTACGAAGGTGACGAACTAAACGAAGCTTAAGAACCAAGTCATCAATCAGCTCCTGCGCACCCTTTTCATCCAGAACACCCTCAGCAATATCTCTTTCAATATAGCAGTCGATAAATTCAGCAATTCTGCCGATTGAGTTTGCCGCACCATTCTGCTCCTTGATAGCACCAAGATAACCGAAATAGAGCCACTGGATAGCTTCCTTTGCAGTAGTTGCAGGCTTTGAAATATCATAGCCGTAGTCAAGAGCAAGACCCTTTAACTGGTTCATAAAGTCAAGCTGCTTTGATAAATCCTCAAGATTATGGATAATATCCTCAGTCAATGCATCTGCATTGCCCATATTTTTCTTATCGAGTTTTTTCTGCTCAATAAGGTAATCCATACCGTAAAGTGCAATTCTTCTGTAGTCACCGATAATTCTGCCGCGGGCATAAGCATCAGGAAGACCTGTAAGAATACCTGCGTGACGAGCTTTTTTCATTGTGTCTGTATAAGCACGGAAAACACCGGTGTTATGCGTTGTTCTGTATGTGAACTCATCCTTGATTTTATCTGAAAGCTCATAACCGTAAGCACGGCAAGCCTGTACTGTATTTCTTAAGCCGGCAAATGGTGAAACACCACGCTTTAAAGGCTCATCTGTCTGTAAACCAACGATAATATCCTTTTCTTTATCAATATAACCGGGTGCGTGAGATAAGATTGACAATACCTTTTCTGTGTCAATATCAAGCACACCGCCGTTTTCATTTTCTTTAATCAGTAACTCTTTAACCTTGTTTGAAACAGACTCTGTTCTTTCTGTAGGGCCTTCAAGGAAAGAAGCGTCACCATTATATGCATGGTAGTTAAGCTTAATGAAATTTGATACATTAATCTCATTGCACCAAACACCTTCTCTGAAATTTCTCCAAGCTTCCATAATGAATCCTCCTAAAAATATACATTATTTACAAATTAAATCTTAATGCTGAACGACAAAGCACTCCCTGCCGGGTTCGTGATAAATGCCGATACAGTTCGCACAGCTTCCGTGTTTACAGTGCCTGCACTTGCTTTTACCGCACTGACCGCAGCAATAGCCTGAATTTTTGCAAAGCTCATATTCACCGCCCTGCACCTTCAATTCCTTGTTTTTCAGTATAGAATCAGAAATTTTATACCTTGCACTTTCATAAACAGAGGTAATTGTTGTTCGTGCAACCTGCATCTGCTTGGCGCATTCCTGCTGCGTTAAGCCCTTGTAATCAATAAGTCTGACGGTTTCAAGCTCATCAACAGTAAGCTCAACAATTTCCTTAGCCTGTTTACCGGAATTAAAGGAGCTGATTTCCGGCGCTTTACATATTCGCTTATGCTTTCTGGGACGTGCCATAATCATCACCCTTTATTGTTATATCCAACACCCTTGATTATACATAATTATTGACATATGTCAATAACAAAAAGGCAAAAAAATATATATCCTTTCTATTTTTAGCAAATTAAACAAAGAGCAAAGCAAGGATGTATATTTTTTGTACAAATGGTAACAACAAAAGTGAAAGGTTGTGATTATATGGACAGAAACGGTGCAGACGGCGATACCGTTAAGCTTTTAAGAGAATGTGATTCAGGTATTCAAATGGGCATTTCAGCCATTGACGATGTGATTGATGACGTGGAAAACTATGAATTCAAATCACTTCTCCGTGACAGCAAGGCTGAACACGAAAAGCTGAAAAGCGAAATAACAGGTCTTTTAAACCAGCACAATGATGAAGGAAAAGACCCAAACCCTATGGCAAAAGGTATGTCCTGGATTAAAACAAATATGAAAATGGCAATGGACAGAGATGATACAACTGTAGCTGACTTAATCACCGACGGATGTAATATGGGCACCAAATCGCTCAGCAGATACCTGAATCAGTATAAGTCGGCAGATTCAAAGTCACGCGACATCACAGGCAGACTCGTGAGAATTGAGGACAGACTGGTTACGGATGTAAGACAGTTTTTATAATGCTTTATAGTTTAAAATATAGATAGTCACTTATCTAAAAAAACGGTATAGTCAAAATGACTATACCGTTTTTATTTTCAAAATCATTATGCTTAAACTACTGCTCTAATTCTTTTTTTAGTGCTGTCATCCATTCTTCAATTGCTTGTACCAAAAGAAATTGCTGTTTCAAAACCGCCATACCTGCCGCAGGAACATCAGGAGCATTTTCTTTCAAGGCAATATTTTGCTCAAGATAAGTTTTGAGCATATTTATATTATTTTCAATATTATTCAGACATTCTTTCCGGCTTTCCTTTGACATACTTTCCAGATTAACAATAACAGCATTAAAATCTAAAAATATGTTGATTGGCTTACATGAGACTTCAAGCATCAGCTTCTCAAATTCTTCTTTTCCTGCATTCGTTAAGCTATATACTGCTTTTTCAGGCATTTTGCCATCTTTTTCAATACGACTTGTTATAAGCCCTTTATCCTCCAGCTGGATAACCTTTTTATAAATAGATGGGGTACTGATTTTCACCCACTTTGAAATATTGCGATATTCCACCATTTTTTGAATATCATATGCACTCAAAGATTCTTTTTTCAACATTCCCAATACAATTAAATCAATTGTAGCCATACATATTTCCTCCTTATTCTATTGACAACCACTATAAATTATAGTATTATAATTCTTGCGACGCAACTACTATATTTTATAGTACTATAAACAATATTGTTTATTGAACGAAAGGAGAAATAATGAATAGTCAAAATAAAAAGATGAACCTGCTTGGCAATGCATCTATACCGAAAGCACTTTTGGCAATGGGAATTCCGACAATGATTGGCATGTTAGTAAATGCTTTTTACAACCTTGTTGATGCTTATTTTGTTGGCAGATTAGGAGAGAGCCAAATGGGAGCAATATCCGTAGTATATCCTATCGGACAGGTTATTGTCGGTCTTGGTCTTCTATTCGGAAATGGTGCGGCTTCCTATATTTCCAGGTTATTAGGTCAGGGGGATAAGGAAAAATCAAATCAAGTAGCAAGCACAGCTTTATACAGCAGTGTATTTGCAGGTATAATTGTTATTATTATTTCTATAATATTTCTGCAGCCTATCTTAAAGCTATTAGGTACAACCGACAGTATTCTGCCTTATGCAACAACATACGCAAGCATCTATATCGTTTCTTGTATCTTTAATGTATTCAATGTCACTATGAATAATATCGTGACAAGTGAAGGAGCCGCCAAAATAACGATGTGTGCCTTACTGATAGGGGCAGTACTCAACATCGCCTTAGACCCGTTATTCATTTATGTTTTTAACTTAGACGTGGCAGGAGCGGCAATAGCAACAGCAATCTCACAAGTAGTTTCAACCTGTGTTTATTTAACCTATATCCTGAAAAAGAAAAGCATTTTCCATTTTCGGATTAAAGAGTGTACCTATACTAAGGAAATCTTGTCTGAGATTTTCAAAATCGGTATTCCTACATTAGTGTTTCAAATATTAACAAGCCTGTCCATTTCTTTAATTAACAATGCAGCAGGAAATTATGGGGATTCAGCAATTGCAGGCATGGGTGTTGTTACACGTCTTATTTCAATGGGCAGCTTGTCCGTATTTGGATTTATTAAAGGCTTTCAGCCCATTGCAGGATACAGCTATGGAGCGAAGAAGT
>CAYNGP010000121.1:0-5111 GCA_964396885.1 uncultured Bacteroides sp.
TCTGCATAAGCGTCCTCTACACCGCCAAGGTCACGGCGAAAACGGTCCTTATCAAGCTTTTCCTTGGTTTCAATATCCCAGAAACGGCAGGTGTCAGGGCTGATTTCGTCAGCAAGAACGATTGTGCCGTCGCTTGTTTTACCGAACTCAAGCTTAAAGTCGATAAGCTCAACACCGATTGAAGCAAAATACTCTTTAAGAACGTCATTCACTGTGAATGCCATTTCTTTAATCTGCTCAACCTCTTCTCTTGTGGCAAAGCCGCAGGATACAGCGTGGTAGCCGTTGATAAGCGGATCGCCGAGATCGTCATCCTTGTATGAAAATTCGATTGAAGGGCAAACAAAATCCATACCCTCTTCAAGACCTAAACGCTTGCAGATTGAACCTGCAGCACGGTTTCTGATGATAACCTCAAGCGGTACGATTGTAACCTTTTTAACAGCAGTTTCTCTGTCTGAAAGCTCCTCAACAAAGTGTGTCTTAACACCCTTCTTTTCAAGAATCTGCATTAAATAGTTTGACATCTTGTTATTAACAACACCCTTGCCTGCGATTGTACCTTTTTTAAGGCCGTTAAATGCAGTAGCGTCGTCTTTATAATCAACGATTACAACGTCCGGGTCCTCAGTAGCCCAAACCTTTTTTGCTTTGCCCTCATAGAGCTGTGTTGTTTTAGTCATAGCTTGTTTCTCCTTTTATCATATAAATATTATTTTTTATAAACTGATTTAATTCTTTCAATTGCCTCAATCGTTTTTTCTGTATTACCGAATGAGGTCAGTCTGAAATAGCCTTCACCTGAAGGACCGAAGCCTGAGCCCGGTGTACCAACAACCTGACACTTGTCAAGAAGCTCGTCAAAGAATTCCCAAGAGGTGTAGCCCTCCGGTACTCTCAGCCATACGTATGGTGAGTTAACTCCGCCGTAGCACTCAAAGCCTGCATCGCATAAGCCGTCATAAATAATCTTAGCATTCTTCTGATAATATGAAAGAATTTCCTTAATCTGCTTTTGACCCTCTTCTGTGTAGATTGCCTCAGCAGCTCTTTGTGTGATGTATGAAACACCGTTGAACTTAGTAGCCTGTCTTCTTGCCCAAAGTGGGTTAAGGCTTGTACCGTTAAACACTAATTCCTTAGGTACTACTGTGTAACCGCAGCGCATACCTGTGAAGCCTGCTGTCTTTGAGAAAGAACGAAGCTCGATGGCGCAGGTCTTAGCACCCTCAATTTCATAGATTGATTTAGGAATATCATCGCTTACAACAAATGCCTCATAAGCTGAGTCAAAAAGGATTAATGAGTTGTGCTCATTAGCAAAATCAACCCACTTCTTTAACTGTTCCTTTGTTGCAACCATACCTGTTGGGTTGTTCGGGAAGCAAAGATAAATTACATCAGGAATTTCTGTAGGAATATCAGGTGTGAAATTGTTTTCTGCTGTGCAAGGCATATAGATGATGTTTGACCATAAGCCGTTTTCATCCTTGTCACCGGATCTGCCTGCCATAATGTTTGTGTCAACATAAACAGGATAAACAGGGTCGCAGATTGCAACCTTGTTGTCAACAGCGAAAATGTCACCGATATTACCGCAGTCGCTCTTAGCGCCATCGCTTAAAAAGATTTCATCCTTAGCAATGTCAATTCCTCTGTCAGCATAATCGTGCTTCTGAATTGCATCAAGAATAAAATCATAGCCGTATTCAGGCGGATAACCGCGGAATGTGTCCTCGTTTGCCATTTCGTCAACTGCCTTGTGCATTGCGTCAATAACAACAGGAGCAAGCGGCTTTGTTACATCACCGATTGAAAGGCGGATAACGTCAGCCTCAGGATGAGCAGCCTGATATTCTCTTTGCTTTTTAGCAACTGTTGAGAATAAATAGCTTGCTTCAATCTTTAAAAAATTCTCATTGATTTTCATATATTTTAAACCTCCATATTATTTATAAATCTATTTCGCCGGTAAAGACATAAGCAGCAGGTCCTGTCATAAACACACTGTCCTCTTCTTTACCTGACCACTGAATTTGTAAGTCACCGCCGATAAGGTGAACGGTTACATCGTTGTCAACATAACCATTCAGTATTGCGGCAACTACTGTTGCACAGGTGCCTGTTCCGCAGGCAAGGGTTTCGCCTGTGCCGCGTTCAAACACACGCATCTCAATATTTTTTCTGTCAATTACTTTAGCGAATTCTGCGTTGATTCTGTTAGGAAAAACGGCTGTATTGCATTCAAATTTTGCACCATAAAAATCAAGGTCAAAATCCTTTGGGTGCTCGTCAATGAACATAACTGCGTGGGGATTGCCCATTGAAACACAGGTCATATTGAATTCTCTGTCTGCTACTGTGATTTTTTCACTAATGACCTTTTCGTTGTCACTGTTAACAGGAACATCGGCAGATTTTAATATCGGTGCTCCCATATCAACCTTAGCCAGTACAACCTCACCATTTTCAACAGTAACGTCAATATATTTAACTGCTCCCATTGATTCAATAGAGAAGCTTGTTTTATCGGTGTAGCCATTGTCAAAAACATATTTTGCAACGCATCTTATTGCATTGCCGCACATCTCAGCACGTGAACCGTCGGCATTATACATAACCATTTCAAAATCTGCTTTAGTGCCTTTTTTGATTAAGATGATTCCGTCACCGCCGACACCGAAGTGTCTGTCTGAAAGCTTTATTGCAAGCGCACTTTCGTTTGTAACGGTTTCTTTAAAACAGTCGATGTAGACATAATCATTGCCGCAGCCATGCATTTTTATGAATTTCATAAAATATCACCCGGTATATACATATTAAGTAAAGTCGTTAATAATCTCTTTTGCTATTTCGGTAATTTTTTTACCTTTTTTCATGCTCTCCTGCTGGAGGTATTTGTGGGCAGCAATCTCGCCCATATCTCTTGTTTTCATCAATATAAGCTTTGCCTTTGAAATAAGCTCGCTGTCGTCATTGCTCCTTTTGGTAAAGGATGAACGCGTGCTTACAAGAACAGCAACTGTCTGTAAAAACTCCTCCTTGTTAACTGGGAGCGGCAGGCTCACAAGGTTACCCATATATTCAGGTATACCGTTTCTGGAAAGGGCAACAACATCAAAACCAAAGGGCAGATTTTCTGCAAGGACACCTGCACCCATATCGCTGAGAATTGATGCACATACAACTACGCCTTCGTTAAGATTTTGAGCAATGTTCAGCACACTTGAACCGCGGGCACAAACGTATGAAACGTGAAAGCCCTCATTCTCTAAAAGGGAGCGTAATTGCATAGCAGTTTCTTTAACAGGATATGCAATAATAATGTCCTTCATCAAATTAACCTTTCCATATAATAACATATATGCCTATATTTTTAATCATTATAACATTTATATTGTTTGTGTTCAATAGCAAAAATGCTCTATTTTGCCACATAAATTATAATGTTTTTTGTAGTATTGTTAGATACTGTATATTTTGAATTGGTGACTTTTGCGACAATTTATACAGATTTTAAAATTTATCAAGTTTTTTTTGTAACAAAATACACAAAAACACCTTGATTATTAGTAACAAAGATGTTATTATATGGTTATACTTTGGGTGACTATGTGTATTAACTGGAGATAATTAAGAATAAAACATAGTAAAAACCAACGTTAAAGGGGATGAAAAAATGGAAAAACTAAAAAAAGAATATGAGTTCCCGCTTTATCTATTTCACAGCGGTAAAAACTATAAGGCATATGAATTCTTCGGTTGTCATAAAATGAATGGTGATACCTTTGTGTTCAGAGTTTGGGCACCTCACGCTGTAGCTGTTTCTGTTGCAGGTGATTTTAATAACTGGGACGAAGAAGCAAATTATATGCAGGAAATTTCACCGGGTATTTGGGAAAGTGTTATTGATGATGTTTTGCAGTATGACTGCTATAAATACGCAATAAGAACAAAAGCCGGTGCGGTTATTATGAAGGCTGACCCATATGCCTTCCACGCAGAAACAAGACCCGGCACTGCATCAAAGGTTTATCACAGTGAGCCATATAAATGGACAGACAAAAAGTGGTTTGATAAATCAAAAAGCAGCAATATACTTGAAAAGCCTGTGAATATTTATGAAATTCACTTCGGCTCATGGAAGCAGCACGAAAACGGTGATTTTCTTTCCTACAGACAAATGGCAGATGAGCTTGTTCCCTATGTTAAGGATATGGGCTATACGCACATTGAAATGCTTCCGATTATGGAATATCCTTTTGACGGCTCCTGGGGTTATCAGGTAACCGGCTATTTTGCACCTACATCACGTTACGGAACACCTGACGATTTAATGTATTTCATTGATTGCTGTCATAAGGCAGACATTGGTGTTATTCTTGACTGGGTGCCTGCTCATTTTCCTAAGGATGCATATGGTCTTTATGAATTTGACGGTGAATGTACTTATGAATATTCTGATCCGAAAAAGGGTGAGCATAAGGAATGGGGCACAAGAGTATTTGATTATGGTAAAAATGAGGTAAAATCATTCCTGATTTCATCTGCAATGTATTGGGTTGACAAATTCCATTTTGACGGGCTGAGAGTTGACGCAGTTGCATCCATGCTTTATCTTGACTACGGCAGGGAAAACGGCGAATGGATTCCGAATGTAAACGGCGGCAGAGAAAATCTTGAGGCTGTTGAATTTTTTAAGGAGCTTAACTGTGCAATGTTCCAGGAACACGGTGAGGTTATGATGATTGCCGAGGAGTCAACAGCTTGGCCTATGATTACAATGCCGACAGATATTGGCGGTTTAGGTTTTAACTTTAAATGGAATATGGGCTGGATGAACGATATGCTGCGTTACACATCCTTAGATCCGTTATTCAGAAAGGGCAATCCCAACTGTATTACTTTCAGTTTCTTTTATGCCTTCAGTGAAAACTTTGTTTTGCCGATAAGCCATGACGAGGTTGTTCACGGTAAGTGCAGTCTTATTAATAAGATGCCCGGCGACTACGAAATGAAATTCAGCGGTATAAGGCTGTTTTTGGCATATATGTTTGCGCACCCGGGCAAAAAGCTTCTCTTTATGGGCAGTGAATTCGGTCAGTTTATTG
>CAYNGP010000122.1:0-5068 GCA_964396885.1 uncultured Bacteroides sp.
CAGGCTATGTTTATACAAAGGATATAAGAGAAAGCTATTCAAGAATATGCAATGGTGCTGCACTTGTTATTGCATCTTCAGTCGACGGCAATAATGTTGACGAAATGACGGAAGGCAAGGCTGATGAAGCGTATGCTGCGCTGAAGGCTCAGATTGAAAACACACTGGAGCAGATACCTAATCTTGAGCATATCTACATTTACGATATGCAGCGTGATGGTATGTACCTGCTTATTGATACCGATTTACAGGATTATAAAATCGGCGAAGTATTGCCTTACTCGCCGCCTCTTAAGAAATACAAGGATTTGCTTTGCGACGGCAAAACGCCCGAGTCATTTGAATTAAGCTTAGACGGTCAGTCTTATATGACCTCGCTTTTGCCTGTTTTTGATTTAAGAGGTAATTGTGTGTGTTATGTAGGCTGCGATATTGATATGGACGAGGCATATGCACACAGAGCCGAATTTATCAAGCGTTTGGCTATTATCGTATCTGTACCGACATTAGTGATTGCTTTAGTTACGGCTGTTTTTATTAAAAGGCGTATTTTATCGTCAATAGATTGTCTTGATGATTATTTAAAGCTTTACCACAGGCAGAGCTGATAAAGGCTTCATATTAAAACTATACTATTTTGATTATCCGGTTGTGGTGGTCAAAATTCTCATTATATGCCTTGTTCGGCTACAACAAGGCATATAATTTTAAAAAACTGTTTGCAGCAGGAAAGGTTATGAAATCAGTATGTATTTAAATGAGAAGAGCAGAACTGAAAATGCAAAGCGAAATGCAATGTTTGCTGTTGCTAAAAAGATAGTTACACTTGTTCTTGTTTTGATTAGCAGAAAAATTTTCATAAAATACATAGGCGTTGAATATCTGGGCATTAACAGCTTATTTGCCAATGTGCTGACGCTTTTGTCCCTTGCTGATTTGGGCATAGGTACGGCAATGAATGTCAGCCTTTATAAGCCGATTGCGGAAAAGGATTACAAAGCGTTGGCTGCAATAATCGGCTATTTTAAAAAGATTTATTTGACAATAGCCGCAGTTATAACGATAGTTGGTATGGGATTAATTCCTTTTTTGAAGTATATTGTAAATATGGATCAGGATATTCCGCATCTTTATCTGTATTACATTATAATGGTATGCAGAAACGCATTCTCCTATCTTTTGGCATATAAGGCTTCCATTATAACTGCAGACCAGAAAAGCTCTACCAGTGATAATATTACAATATGGCTTACTTTTGTGAAAACCATATTGGAGATAATTGCAATTGTTGTGTTCAAGAATTTCCTTGCGTACCTTTTGGTCGATGTTCTTTTTGTGGTAACAAGAAATATTCTGGTGACATGTGTTGCAAATAAGGAATATCCTTTTATTAAGGAAAAGGTTGATCTTAGCAGCGAGGATAAAAAACGTATTCGTTCAAATATTTTTTCCCTTGCTATATATAAGATCTCCTTTGTTGCGCTCAATGGTACCGACAATATTCTGATGTCCATTATGGTAGGTACCATTTATGTTGGTATGTATGCAAATTACTATTCCGTATCCACTAATATTGAGGGTATTTTGGGTCTGATATTTATGGCACTTACGCCAAGCATCGGCAATCTTGTTGCTACCTCAAAAAGCAAGGACATATGCCGTGTGTTTAATCAGGCGCAAATAGCAAGCTTTTGGATTAGCGGTGTGGTCTGTGCAGGACTGACATTTTTAATACAGGATTTTATTACCCTGTGGCTTGGTGAGGGTATGCTGCTTGATAAGTCTGCGGTTGCAGCAATTGCACTTTACCAGTATTACGCTATCTGTATGCGTCCAATATGGATTTTCAGAGAAGGTACGGGAATGTATAGGCAGATACGTTATATTATGCTCATCACAGCAGGACTGAATATAGTGCTTTCAATCGTTCTCGGTAAATATATGGGACTCAGCGGCATATTGTTTGCCACAACGATTGCCAATATGCTCACCTGCTTTTTGTATGAGCCGAGAATTCTGTTTAAAACTTTTCTGAATACAAATCCGATTGTTTACTACAGAGATTATTTTATAAATGTTTTGCTGACACTGTTTGGTATGGTGCTGTGTTATTTTGCACTCAAAAAGCTGACCGAGGTCAGTGTGGTTATGTTTATAATCAAGGGTGTAATCTGTGTTTCAATTATGAGTGCAGTCTATTTTATAAGATATTTTAAAACACCGGAGTTTAAGGGGCTTGTTGAAAGAGTTCGATCACTTATTACAAAAAAGAAAGCTTAATACTTTTAATATAGATTATTTATTTATGTTTATTTTATTGGAGAAAACAAGATGATATCTGTTATTTTACCGGCGTACAACAGAGAAAATTTTATTGAAAACTGCATTGATTCTGTATTAAATCAAACATATACTGATTTTGAATTGCTTGTTATTGATGACGGCTCAGAGGATTCTACGGTAGAAGTTATTGAACGTCTTATGAATAAGGACAGCAGAATAAAACTGATTAAGGCTTCGCATAAGGGCGTTTCTTCGGCTCGCAATCTTGCTATTGAAAATGCGAAGGGTGAATATATTTTCTTTATTGACAGCGATGATTATATACATCCCGATTTGCTTAAAATACTTTCTGAAAAAATGGCTGATAAGGAAATAAATATGGCATTTTGCAGATATATGCCACTTTTGAGTATCAGTCAAATGAAAAAAGTTATGAATTCGCCTGCACCGCCTGTAAATAAAACGCCTCACTTTGAAGAGTTCAGTGAGGAAGAGTACACAAAGAAGATTGTTGAGGAATCATTTGATTACATCGATGCCATAGGCGGTAAGCTTTTCAGAAAAAGTGCTATTGACGGAATGTTGTTCAATACACAGCTTATTTTAGGTGAAGATACCATATTTACATATGAATATGCTTTTCACAAGGGAAAAACAGCTGTTTGTGACGAGAGGTTGTATTATTATCTTTTTCACAATGACAATTCAATCCGTAAATGTAAAAGGGATTTGGATAATTTTGAGCAATATGTTAAGGCACTTTATTTGCTGGCAGAAAAGGAAGCAGAGCGTGGCAATATGCTTTATGCACGGCAATGGACCAAAAAAGCATACTGCCGTCTTTGCAGAAACTATCGTTTGGCACTCAGGAAAGGCAAATTTCATGCCGCAAATAAAATCAGAAAAAAGATTGTAAACGAAATAAAGAAAACCACTTCGGCAGAATGGCAGATTTTTTATATTATCTGTTTTTTCAGTCCGAATACTTTTTTGTTAATGCAAAAGATTTATTGGTTGTTAGTCAGAAAACAAATAATAAAACCATTGGATTGAGGTGATAAGATTGAAAATATTTAGTGAACTGAAGCATTATTTTCATTCACCGCTTGGTAAAGGCGGAAAAGTAATAGTATATCTGGGTTCATCAACAGCGGTTCAGATATTGTCCCTTGTGGCGGCATATCTGATTACCCCCGTGCTGAGTTCTTTTCTAAAAGGAAGTATGACAAATGAGATTAAGATTGCCGCACTTCTTATGGCAGGGGCGGCACTTGCTAAAGGTCTGCTTTCGTTATTGCAAAATAAGATGTCAAATAAAATTGTGTTTGACGAAGGGCAAAGACTCTCTGCAAAGCTTTATGATTATGTTCTGAAAGAGGATTTGATTAGCCATAATTCACGCACATCAGGGCAGATACTTACCATAGTGCGCAATGATGCCAATGCTTATGCCAATATGTTTATTTCAGAAATAAACATAATTCGTGACATTGTTATGGCGGTTATTTACATTTCTTTTGTTCTGTATATTTCAGGCTGGGCAGGTGCCGGCTGTACGCTTTTGATTGCCGTTTACATTGCCTTTATCTATCGTGCCCAAAATAAAACAATAAGGCATTGCGGCAAAGAAATCCGAAAATGTGAAATGATTTCAGCCACTATGATATCCGGAGCTGCCAATATGTATAAAGAGATGAGATTGGATTATCGTGCTCCTATGCTTCACGAAAAGTATGAAAAAAACTGTCGTGAATATTCTCGTCTTCAAACAAAAAATTCCTTTGCTCGTGTATTAATGAATACATTTATTACGAATTTCACCATTGTTGTTGCCTGCATCGGAATACTTGTTTTTATAAGACTTGATTTTTCAATTATTGATTTCTTGCCTAAAGCAGCTTCTCTTGCAGTGGTCTTAATAAGGCTGTTGATGATGGCAGGCAATGTTGTGAATGAGCTTTACAGTGTCGACTATGCAAGGAAATCATATGACAGTGTAATTAAATGCACAGAAGAATACGAAAAACTTTGCAAAATGGAAAAAGAATTTGAGAAGCTTCCTGAAAGGGAATTAACTTTCAATAAAGGAATTTCCATACAAAATCTTTCCTTTTCATATCCTAACGGACATACGATATTCGAAAATCTTTCAATTGATATTCCGTTCGGCAAAACCGTTGCTATTATTGGTCCTTCAGGTTCGGGAAAAACTACATTTCTTGACCTTTTGCTTGGCTTACTGGAGGCACAGGAGGGTCATATTTATTACGATGATTACGATTTAGTCACATCCTGCGACAGTAAAGGAAAGTGCAGAGTGCCCATACAGCACCAAATAGGCTACATACCGCAGATAGCTTATATGAATGGCGAAACCGTGCTGAAAAATGTTGCCTTTCTGCAGAAGGACGAGGATATAGACAAAGAGCGTGTAATTGAATGTCTGAAGCATGCTCAGGTTTGGAATGATATTGAAAAATTCCCGCAGGGGCTTGACACGATTATAGGTGAAAACGGCAGTTGTATTTCAGGTGGTCAGCGCCAAAGAATCGCACTTGCAAGAGCATTTTATAAAGGCTTTGATTTGCTGGTTACCGACGAGGTTACAGCTGCTCTTGATGAGGACACAGAAAAGGCTGTTTTAAGCGGAATTGAGCAAATGAGGGGCGATCGTTCTCTTATTCTTGTTACTCATCATATGAGCCTTGCAGATGCATGCGAGGTTGTGTTCAGAATAAACAATCATTCAATTGAGCGTATAAAGTAAATACTATGCACAAAAAAG
>CAYNGP010000123.1:0-5026 GCA_964396885.1 uncultured Bacteroides sp.
AACGATATTCGTCATAACAACTCATTCACACAGTGATCCAACGCCCCACGGAGTTCCTCCTTTGTCAGTATCCCCTCTGGTATAGGAAAGCCCTCTTTCCTTAATTCATGCGCCAACAACGTCACCTGCGGCACATCAAGCCTAAGCTCCTTCAAACGCTCCACCTCGGAAAAAACCTCGCGCGGCGTTCCCTGTAATGTAATTTTTCCCTTATCCATGACAAAAACTTTGTCGGCGTAAATGACTTCTTCCATATAATGCGTAATCAGAATAACCGTAATGCGCTCCACATCATTTAACGCGCGCACAGCACGGATTACCTCCTTGCGTCCCTTTGGATCAAGCATCGCTGTCGGTTCATCAAAGACAATAATATCCGGATGCATGGCAAGTACACCTGCAATCGCTTCGCGCTGTTTCTGGCCGCCGGAGAGCATGTTGGGTGCCCGCTGCCCGAAGCCTTCGAGACCAACGGCCTTCAGGGATTCGTCAACACGCCGGCGGATTTCGTCTGGGGGAACGCCCAGATTTTCGGGTCCGAAAGCGACGTCTTCCTCTACGATCGTGGAAACAATCTGGTTGTCCGGATTTTGGAAAACCATACCAACCTTTTTTCTGATATCAAAAATGGAGTCATCATCCTTTGTTTCCTGTCCGTCAACAAGCACCTGTCCCTTCTTAGGAAACAGAATACCATTCGTCAGCTTAGCAATCGTTGATTTGCCTGAGCCGTTATGACCGAGAACAGCAACAAAAGAGCCTTTTTCAATACTCAGGTTAAGATTTTCAAGCACCTTAATTTCTTTGCTCTCGCTCGCTGCAGTTGCTTTATCCTTGCTGTAATCAGACTCATCATCGTCAAGTATATATGAAAAATCAACATTTTTAAATTCAATCAGTGCCATTTATCCATATAGCAGAGGAACCGCAGGGAAGCACCTGACCGTTTGATGTAACCGGAAGTCCGATTTCATCCGCCTCTACTTTACCGCCTTTTTCTTTTGTAATAACATCATCAAGTATGTATTTCATAACTGAGGCTGATAAGCCTGTTGTATATGAATTAAGTAAAACCATAATTGGGTCATCACTGAGCACCTGTGAAACAAGCTTTACAAAATCGTAAATACTGTCCTCAAGATGCCAGATTTCGCCCTTTGGTCCTCTTCCGTAGCTTGGGGGGTCAAGAATCACAATATCGTATCTGTTGCCGCGTCTGATTTCACGCTGAACAAATTTCATACAGTCATCAACAATCCAGCGAACATCCTCACCATCAACACCGCTGAGCTTAGCATTCTCCTTAGCCCACTGGGTCATCCCTTTTGAAGCATCAACGTGAACAACAGATGCCCCCTCTTTAAGACAAGCAACAGTTGCTGCACCTGTGTAAGCAAAGAGGTTCAGCACCTTAACATCTTCACGTCCGCTTTCACGGATGAGATTTCTTGTGTAGTCCCAGTTAACTGCCTGTTCAGGAAATAAACCTGTGTGCTTAAAGCCCATGGTTTTGATATTGAAGGTTAAATCCTTATATCTTACCTGCCAGGCATCAGGCATACGTTTGAACACCTGCCACTTGCCGCCGCCTGTTCTTGAGCGGTTATATCTGGCACTTGGCTGATACCATAGCCTGTTTTCCTTTTCACTTTTCCATATAACCTGTGGATCAGGTCGAATTAATATTTCCCTTGTCCAGCGTTCAAGCTTTTCACCGCAGGAGCAGTCGATAAGCTCATAATCTTTCCAATCCGTTGAATATCTCATAAATTTAATTATCCTAATCGTTCTTTAACCACATCGGCAATTCTGTTGCCGAGCTTTGTAATTTGTTCAATATCAGCACCCTCAAGCATAACACGAACCAACGGCTCTGTTCCGCTTACTCGCACCAAGACTCTGCCTTCGCCGGAAAGCTCCATTTCAGCCTCCTGCACGGCAGAAATAATATATTCGTCATTATTATATTTTTGCTTACCCTCAGCAGTAACCGTTACATTAATAAGCACCTGAGGATAAACATGCATTACTTCTGCAAGCTCACTGAGCTTTTTGCCTGATTTAACAACGGTTTCAACAAGCTGAACACCTGAAAGCTCGCCGTCACCTGTTGTGGCATAATCAAGGAATATAACGTGACCGCTCTGCTCACCGCCGATGTTATAGCCTTCCTTCAGCATACGCTCAAGAACATATCTGTCGCCAACTGCTGTTTTGGCGCAGTCAATACCATTTTCCTTACAGAATTTGAAAAATCCCATATTACTCATAACAGTAACAACTGCGGTATTCTTTGCAAGTCTGCCCTCATTCTTCATTCGCATAGAGCAGATTGCAATAACCTTGTCACCGTCAACAAGCTCGCCGTTTTCATCAACAGCTAACATTCTGTCAGCATCACCATCAAAGGCAAGACCTAAATCAAGTGAAGCATTCTTTACAAAATGCATAAGCTCCTCAGGGTGCGTTGAGCCGCAGTTTAAGTTAATGTTTTCACCATCAGGCGTATCTGACAGCATAATGCATTTAGCACCAAGACCTGTGAAAATATCCTTAGCACAAACACTGGCACTGCCGTTTGCACAGTCAAGAGCAATGGTCATGCCATCAAAACGAACAGATGCAGTAGAAATAACATGTTCCACATAATCACTAACTGCAGTTTTGCAGTAAATTCTGTTACCAACCTCACCTGCAAGCTTAATTGGAATTTCCTGACTGTCATTTAAAATAATATCTTCTATCTCTTCCTCAATGGCATCATCAAGCTTATAGCCGTTTTTCTGAAAAATTTTGATGCCGTTATATTCACAAGGATTATGAGATGCAGAAATCATAACACCTGCCTCACAGCCGTATTCAACAGTAAGATAAGCCACTGCTGGAGTAGGAACAATTCCTACAGAAAGCACGTTACAGCCAACAGATGTAAAGCCTGCAGTAAGTGCTGCCTCAAGCATATCGCCTGATGCTCTTGTATCCCTGCCGATAAGAACTGTCGGCTTTGAAGACTGACTTTCTTTAATCAGCACCATTGCAGCCGCCCTGCCTATTTTCAATGCAAGTTCAACAGTTAAATCCTTGTTTGCAATTCCTCTGACGCCATCAGTACCAAAAAGTTTACCCATATGAACACCTCATTCGTTAAATCAAAGTTTGCTGACCATCCTGCTCAAAGCCAAGGTGCTTATAAGCAAGTGCAGTTGCACATCGTCCTCTCGGTGTGCGTGAAAGAAAACCGATTTGCATTAAATACGGCTCATAAACATCCTCAATTGTCACAGCCTCTTCACCGATTGATGCTGCAATTGTTTCAAGACCGACAGGACCGCCGTTAAAATTCTTAATCATTGCGGTTAACAATACCCTGTCGATATTGTCAAGACCAAGAGCGTCAATCTCCATTTTACCAAGGGCATCCTCTGCCGCCTCAAGACTGATTACGCCGTCATACTTAACCTGAGCAAAATCACGGCTTCTTTTCAAAAGTCTATTGGCTATACGCGGTGTACCTCGTGAGCGTGATGCAATTTCAAGTGCACCCTTTTCGTCAATCGGTATTTCAAGTATTCCTGCACTGCGTGTAACGATTGTTGAAAGCTGTTCGTTTGAATACATCTCTAACCTGAAGATTACACCAAATCGGTCACGAAGCGGAGCAGACAGCTGACCCGAGCGGGTAGTTGCACCGATCAGTGTAAAGTGCGGTAAATCAAGACGGATTGACCTTGCAGAAGGACCCTTGCCGATAATAATATCAAGTGCGCCATCCTCCATAGCAGGATACAAAACCTCTTCAACCTGTCTGTTAAGACGGTGAATTTCGTCAATAAAGAGCACGTCACCCTCCTGCAGATTCGTAAGAAGAGCCGCCAGATCACCCTGCTTTTCTATAGCAGGACCTGAGGTCACTCTTATATTTACGCCCATTTCATTCGCAATTATACCTGCAAGTGTTGTTTTACCCAGTCCCGGAGGGCCATAAAGCAGAACATGGTCAAGTGCCTCGCCCCTGCCCCTTGCAGCTTCAATATATATTTTTAAATTCTCTTTAATTTTATCCTGACCGATATAATCATCAAGAGTTTTTGGTCTTAATGAATTTTCAATATCGTTATCCTCAGGTGTAAAATCAGAGGTAATGATTCTGTTTTCAAAATCCATTTCAGTTTCCTGCATCGTTCATTACCTCCTACAGTTTTTTAGCAAGCTGTTTTAAGCCGTTTCTAATCATCTCATCAACTGACAATGATTTATCCATACTGCCAACCACAACAGCCGCATCACTTTGTGAATAGCCAAGTGCCACAAGAGCCTCAACTGCTTCGGCTGAATTTGAGCTTTCGCCAACTGTTGCAACAGAGCTGACAACATCAGATGCATTTCCAACTGTAATAGCACCCATTTTGTCCTTAAGCTCAAGCACAACACGCTCTGCCGTTTTTTTGCCCACACCCTGTGCCTTCGTAATTGCCTTCGCATCACCTGATGCAATGCAGATTGCAAGCCTGTCAGGAGCAAGCTCCGAAAGAATTGCCGCTGCAGCCTTAGGACCGATACCCGAAACAGTAATAAGCAATTTAAAAGCATTCAGCTCATCAAGTGTGGCAAAGCCGTATAAATCCATTGCGTCCTCACGAACTGCAAGATATGTAAAAACATTAATCTCGTCACCGATTTTGCCGATATTTTTAACAGTGTTAAGTGTGGTAAAGCATTTAAAACCAACACCGCCGCACTCGACAACTATAAAATTAACATCGCTGACAGTTAATTTACCTTTTATGTTATAAAGCATATTTTCACCTTAATCCTTTAATCAGTGAGCCTGAGCAGTGACCGTGGCAGATTGCCATCGCCAGCGCATCGGCAGTATCATCGGGCTTTGGAATTTTAGCAAGCCCAAGCATAACCCTTGTCATTTCCTGCACCTGCTTTTTTTCAGCCCTGCCGTAGCCCACAACAGACTGTTTAACCTGTAATGGTGTATATTCAAAAATATCAACACCGTAGTTCTGAGCAGAGA
>CAYNGP010000124.1:0-4973 GCA_964396885.1 uncultured Bacteroides sp.
TGTTAACCCTGATGAGATTGTTGATCAGTACGGTGCTGATACAATGCGTCTGTATGAAATGTTTATCGGTGACTTTGAAAAGGCTGCGCCTTGGAACAGTGATTCAATCAAGGGCTGTAAGCGTTTCCTTGAGCGTTTCTGGAATTTACAGGAGTCTGTAAAAGACGGTGACGAGTATTCAGCAGACCTTGAGGCAATGATGCACAAGACAATCAAAAAGGTTACTGAGGATATTGATAACCTTAAGTGCAATACAGCCATTGCTGCTATGATGAGCCTGATTAATGAAATGTATGCAAAGGGTGTTAACAAGGCTGAACTCAAGGCACTCACAATTCTCCTGAACCCATTTGCTCCGCACGTTACCGAGGAAATGTGGCAGGTAATGGATTTTGACGGAATGGTTAACGAAGCACAGTGGCCAACCTTTGATGAAGAAAAGACAAAGGAAAATTCTGTTGAAATTGCTCTTCAGATTATGGGTAAGGTAAGATCAAGAATTGTTGTTCCTGTTGATATTTCAAAGGAAGATGCAATTGCACTTGCTAAGCAGGACGAAAGAATTGCCGAAGCCATCGCCGGCAAAACCATCAAAAAGGAAATCTATGTTCCCGGCAAGCTTGTTAACATTGTTGCCGTTTGATAACAGACAGTTATGATTTTGCAAACAGGAATGAGAACGGATATACCTGCTTTTTATTCGCAGTGGTTTATAAACCGAATGAAAGCAGGCTATGTCCTGGTGCGTAATCCTTATAATCCGTCAGCAGTCACAAGATATGAAATAAATCCTGATGTGGTTGATTTGATTGCGTTCTGCACAAAAAATCCTGCACCGATGTTTGAACATATGGATATGCTTAAGCCTTATGGTCAATATTGGTTTGTAACCATAACACCTTATGGCAAAGAGATTGAGCCGAATGTGCCTGATAAGAAACAGGTTTTGGAGGATTTCAAAACGCTTTCAAAAACTGTTGGTGTTGACAGTGTGGGCTGGCGATATGACCCCATTTTTATAAGCGATAAGTATTCCTTTGAATTCCACCTTGAAGCCTTTGAAAGAATGGCAAAAGAGCTTTCGGGATATACGCACACCTGTATTATCAGCTTTATTGATTTGTATAAAAAGGTGATTAAAAATTTTCCGCAGGCACGTATGGTGACAAAGGAAGAACGCTTGGCAATAGGTAAATCCTTTGCTGATATTGGTGATAAATACGGCATAACGATAAAAGCCTGTGCCGAGGGTGATGAGCTTGCACTATATGGTGTTGACTGCAGCGGATGTCTGACACAACGTGTATATGAAACTGCATTACACACCAAGCTGAATATACCTAAAATAAAAGGGCAGAGAAATGCGTGTGCCTGCTTTTTCGGTAACGATATTGGGGCGTATGATACTTGCAAGCATTTATGTAAATATTGCTATGCAAATACAGACGTTAAAGCTGTATTGCGTAATTCAAAATTACATAATCCTGATTCACCATTTCTCATAGGAACACATCAGCCGGGTGACAAAATTCATAATGCAATGCAGGAAAGCTGGATTGATTATCAGCTGACTTTATAATTCAATATATTTCATTGTAAAATAAAAAAGATACAGTTCATATTGAACCGTATCTTTTTTATTTTTTTATCATCTGTTCTCTGTATTTTTTAGGTGTTGTTTTGTATTTTCCTTTAAATGCCGATATAAACGCAGATGTCGAACTGTATCCGCACTTTTCAGCACATTCTTCAATTGTGATATTTTGTCCTTCAAGAAGAGTTGCAGCCATTGCCATTTTAGATTCATACCGCATCTTTTTAAAAGAAGAGCCATAGTAGTTTTTGATTATTCTTTCAGCCTGTCGCTGAGATACGCCCATCTGCTTGGCAAAGTCACTGAGCGTTACGTTACTGCAATCATCCATAAAAAGCTGGTCAAGTATCCATGAACGGCTTTCGTTTAAATCTGTAAAGGATATATCGTTTTGATTATTTGCGTTTTCCGGTGAATAAAGCCGTGCGATTTCACTGATAAGTCTTATTGAAAGTGATGACAAAATATCATTTTTCCATTGGCTGCTTTTTACATTTTCAGCCACCATTTGCTTAAATAAGCGCCTGATTTCTGCATTGCTTTTGCCAATCCAGAAATCAGTTGATGCAAATTTGCTTACGGAATTGTTACTCTTTTTTGTATCGGAAATTTTAAAATACACACAAAGCTCGTGCATAGGGTCTGTTTTATCAGGTATTTGCTTGTGAAGCAGACTTGGTCCGGTTATAAATAGTGTGTTTCTTGAAATATTATATACTCCGCTTTCAGTTTCAAGTGTTCCGCTTCCGTAATCTATCAGGTGCAGTTCGTAGCTGTTTTTTGTGTGCGAATGCATAGGAATAATTTCACTCAGTGTGCCTGAAAATATTTTAAAAATCTGTATTTTATTATCATTAAAATAAAAGGTTATATCCATATTATATACCACCCTATATTCGATAAATAAATTTTAACAGCTTTTGTATTTTTTATCAAGATAAAATTTATATTATGCGACATAATAAACATATTCTTGTCGGATAAATGTCTTTTCATCATAATAAAAATATAATATACTTGATACATACGAATTGACTTTTTAGGAGTGATTATATGAAAAGCCAAGATAAAAGATTTTATAACAGCTCGTTTATTAAGCGTGTTATTGCTGCTGCAATGCTTTGCTTAATCGTTTTTAGTTTTTCAATTTCAATTGCATCCTGTTCAAGAGTTGATGATATCAGGGAGTCGGCAGTACTGCCTGAACTAAAAGAACCTGAATCTGTTGTTTATGTAATCAACAAGGGTGACATCAGTGACAGTGAATATTCTGTAGTGGCATCACTGCAGGGTCTAGCTGCTCAAAAGGAATCAAAAATTTATATCGAAGACGGTGACAATTTACTTTTTCTTGAAAAATATTTAGAAGAAAACAGTCACATCCATATAAAAAGAATAAGCACTGTTAAGGAACTTGTCAATGAAAACAAGGAATATATCAAAGATAATGGCTGTGTTCTTTTTGAAGAGGGCAATAATCCTACAGTAAATATGGCATTTACTGTGTCGGGAATGGAAAATTGGCTTGCAGTTCCGTTATCGCTTAAAAGTGAAACTGAGGCAATGGGGCTGGATGTCAAGCTTGATTTATCTTTAAAAGAAAATGAAAAATATACAGTGTCCCAGGAAGATATTTTTGAAAAGTATAAGGATAAGCTTAACAAAAATCTTCTTATTCATCAGTCACCTGAATTGATAACCCTGCGTGACTATGCGGTTGCAGTTGGTGCATTTTGCTTTTATACTGATGAGAGTAAGCACGCACAGGTTCAGTTCAGACAAAAAGTATTTAACTGGGCTAATGAGAATGCTGTGGTATTTGGTTGGAGCAGTGATGAGCTTGGCTATGTAAAGCAGTCAAGTGAAAGCGGTTTGGCGGTAATTCCGTCAGATCACTGCAGTAATTTAAGTCTGCTTTCAGCTCTCAGGCTCAAAGAGCCGATTAAGCAGAAAAATCAAACCGAAAAAATAACTGCCGAAAATGATAAGCATTATGTTGCGCTTGTTATGAGCGATGGTGATAATTTACAGTGGTATGAAACGACTATACCATTCAGAGAACACTATTTTGACAGAGTTCATTCTGACTCGGATTATAAGCTTAGCTGGACAGCTCCGCCAACGGCGTATAAACTTGCTCCCACTGTGCTGCAGTATGTTTATGATATGGCAACAGATTATGACAGATTTGTTTGCGGTGTATCAGGTATGGGTTATATTAATCCTACAAAATATTCCGAATCCGCTATGGAAAGCTTTGTTAATGAGAGTGTTTATGCTATGGAGCAAGCGGATCTTCATACTATAACCATACTTGATAACAGTAAAAATATTTCTAAGCTCAGCAAAGCACTTGAGCCTTACTCTGCTGCATCAGCTATCAACGGCGGATTAATGCAGATTAATGAAAAATATGAGGCTTTGGGCGGTAAAATATTGTTCAGTAACCATAAGCCCTTTGTCAGTGCCAAGCGTTCTTTTTGGTTTTCTTCCGAAAATCCTGAGGAAAAGATTTCAAAGGATTGGATTGAACATTTTGCTGATGAAATCAATGCACTGCCTTGTGATATTAACAGTGAAAACGGCTACACCTATATCAATGTTCATCCTTGGTCAACTTCAATGGATGATTTGAATTACCTTGTGTCCTTACTGGATGAGCATATTGAGCTTGTGTATGCCGATGAACTTGTGGAGTTGATTTCACAAAACGTAGAAACAGATAATTAATTATAAATATAAAGGAGATATAGAAATGAGCAAAAAAAAGATTTACACAGTTGCAACCGCACACCTTGACACAATATGGTCTTGGGATTTTGAAACGACTGTAAGCAAATATATTTATGATACATTAGTTGATAACTTTGCACTTTTCAAAAAATATCCGTCTTATATTTTTTCATTTGAGGGCTCTTATCGTTATGAGCTGATGGAGGAATATTACCCTGAGCTTTTTGAAGAAATGAAGGAATATATCAAGCAGGGCAGATGGCATGTTACAGGCTCAGCCTTTGAAAACGGCGACACGAACTGCCCATCACCTGAAGCACTTTTCAGAAATATTCTGATTGGTAATTCCTATTTTGATGAAAAATTCGGTAAAAGATCAGTTGATATTTATCTGCCGGACTGCTTCGGCTTTGGCTGGGCTTTGCCAAGCATTATGCACCATTCAAATTTAAAAGGCTTCACAACACAAAAGCTTGCTTGGGGCAGTGCTTATGGTATTCCGTTTGACATCGGTAAGTGGTATGGTGTTGATGGTAATTTTGTTTATGCAAGCTGTAATCCGCACGATTACTACTATACTTTGACGAAGCTTCGTGATTGGGATTTTGTTACAGATAAGCTTAAGGAAAATGAAAAATACGGTCTT
>CAYNGP010000125.1:0-4883 GCA_964396885.1 uncultured Bacteroides sp.
CTCGGCACGCGGTTTTGGAGACCGCTGCTCTACCAACTGAGCTATACCCCTAAATATTATGTTATAAAAATATGGTGGGCCATCAGGGACTCGAACCCCGGACCGACCGGTTATGAGCCGGTGGCTCTGACCAACTGAGCTAATGGCCCATATCTATTTTCGACTTTGATATAATATCATCATTTTATTTCAAAGTCAAGAGCTTATAGCAAATTTATTAAATTTGTTTCAGTGAATTATTTTTTGCAGTAATGGTTTCAGAGCGAAATGGGCAGCTATAAAATTTCTCTGCAATTAATTCTTTAATATTATAATTTCTGCTTAAATTGAAACTATATTTGACTTATAAAGTTTAAAATGATAAACTTTGTTCATTGTGATTAAGAAAAGACACTGGCGGTGTCTTTATATTTTATTAGACAGGAGGATGAAATGGAAAATTTTTATGAAAGTAATGTTGTAAAGCACAAGCCATGGAAAAAGATATTGTGTGTGTTATTGTCTATTATTATAGCATTTGGAACATTGATTACTTTGACAGTTGGCTCATCCCATCTGCAGGACTGGCTTGGTATTCAGTCTATGCTGTCTGCTTATGCGAAAGAATTTGTTGATACTGATGGAGCAGTTGCCCTGAATAAAGACGAAATGTTAGCAGATCACAAAATAATTGATTTTGAAAATCAGGATGGTTCAAATACGTTATACCTGTTTTCAGAGCCAATTACTTTTATTGATGATGACGGTAATATTAAAGCTAAAGATATTACTGTAGAAAAGCAAAGTGATAAAGATTTAAAATCACAGGGCTATGAGTATACAAATGGACAGAATGACTATAGAATAAATTTTTCTGAAAATTCAGAAAAAGGTTTGTTTGTTGAAGTTGATGAGAGCCGTTATTCAATTATTCCTCAAAGTGATTTTTCTGTTATCGGTAAAGAGAATGTTTCTGATATTCTCGGAGAAGCCTTTGAAGATTTTGAATATGAAAATATTTATGGCAATGGAACAAATCTGAAATTTTATCCTCAGCTCAATGGTGTCAAGGATGAGATTATTTTAAACACTAATATTGATAAAAATCAATTTTCTTTCAAATTAATAACAGAAAATTGCAAGGCTGTTCTTAACGAAGACGGTACAGTTACACTGTTTAATGCTGATAAAGAAGCGGTGCAGACTTTTTCTGCACCTTATGCTTATGACAGTGAATATGTTGATGGCTTTCAAAATGAGCATTATACGAAATGTGAATATGAATTGGATTTGATAGCTGATAATACATATGTGTTGACTGTAAGTGTACCTGAGGAATGGCTTGACAGTGCGGATACAGTTTATCCTGTAACCATTGACCCTGCCACAAGTAATATCAGCAACAGCGCTGATGCCGGTGTTTGTTCGCTTCACAGATATACCAACTACGGCAATGATTCTACAGGTGGTTTCGGTAAATCAAACGAATATGGTTACGGACGTGTATACGAAAAATTTGAAATTCCGTCAGCAATTAAACCAGGCGCACAGATAGGTTATGCCTATCACTGGGTGAGAGAAACGACACAGAATACTGAATCAACTTATGTTCGCCCATTTATGGTAAATGGTGAATGGAAAGAAACAAGTATTAACTGGAGCAATAAACCTGGTTATGATGATACAGTAAATACAAATTGGAAAAATATCAACGGTGCCTCTACAGATAGGGAGAATTATCCCAATTGGTATAATTATAATTTAGTGAACTGTGTGAAAAAATGGATTAGCGGTACAGAAAATAATGGTGTTGTTTTTGTCAGCGGTGAAGAGGTTGATGCTGATCAGGAATATATCTGGCGTACATTTGCTTCCCGTACGCACGAAACTTCTGCAATGCGTCCTTATACTGTTATTAATTATACAAATGATACGACTGCACCTACTGTAACGGTTAATGTCAGCACAACTGAATTCACAAAGGGCAGTGTAAAAATATTCTTGACGAATGGCAATGATACAGGTGGTGCGGGAATTCATTCTGAACCGTTTTCATTTTCTACAGTGAAAGGCACTTATAACTGGGGTAAAACTAAAGAAAAAACTTATTCCGAAAATTGTACAGTATACGTGTCTATTCGTGATAAAGCCGATAATATCAGGACATATGTTCAAACAATTACAAACATTGACAATGAGGGACCAAATATTTCAAATGTCTCTCTCAGCACAGATGATTGGACTAATGATAAGGTTGATGTAAGTATATTTGCTTCCGATGCAATTTCAGGTGTTAAGGAATACAGTTTTTCAACCACAAGCGGTACCTATGCTTGGCAGAAAACAAATAAAAAATCTTTTTCAGAAAACACAACTGTTTATGTTGCAGCAAGAGATAATCTTGATAATGTGTCTGAAGAAATGGAAGTAAAGATTGATAAGATTGATAAGGTCAATCCTTCCATTCCATCTGTGACAGGTGACAATAATGGATGGATTAGCAGCAGTACCGTTTTAACAGCAAAATCTGCAGATGACCAGTCAGGTGTGTCACAGTATAGTTTTTCAACTTCTCCTGACCAATATAATTGGCAGAGCGAAAATACCTTCGTGCCAACTGAGGATTGCACAACGCTCTATGTTTATTCAAAAGATAAGGCAGGCAATATCTCAAAACAGAAAAAATTAGATTATCAATTTGATCCTTCCTTGCCTTCTGGTTCTATTATGGTTCAGGAGCCAGAAGATTGGGTTAGAACCGTAACAATCACTGCTAATGCACAGGACGAGGTTTCCGGTCTGCACGAAACACCATATAGCTTCAGTTCTGCTGAAGGTAAATACTCATGGCAGAAAGAAAATACATATAATGCAACAAGCAATGGCACTTACTATGTTTATGTCAGGGATAGTGCTGGCAATATTACACTGCTTGATACTGTGAAAATTGATAAAATCGACAATACTGCACCTACTGTTAAAGCGCCTGATGTTAAAGATGTCGGCAATAAAACTATTATAACTATTACTGCAACAGACGATAAATCAGGTGTTTCTGCCTATAGTATTGATGACGGAAAGACCTGGCAGGAAAGCAATGTTTTTGAAATAGAAAAGGATTCATTAAACATTATTGCCGCTAAAGCAAAAGACAATGTAGGCAATGTGAATGCAAATGCTCAATATTATGATTTCTATCTGCCTGAATATTATATTCAGGATGGTTATTTATGCCTTTATAATCCTAAGGTTGAGTGCGATGATTCAATATATTATCGCTTGCCGAATTCAAGATCATGGACCAAATATAATAAGCCTATAAAAATTGATGATATAAAAACGATATATCTTTCATTCCACGAAACAATTTCATTAGCAGCTCCGGCAAAATATAAATTTACCTTGGATTATGAGCCTAAGAGTGATGCTGAAAAATTCGGCTACAGTGAAACTGCAACAGATTTAACCTTAAGCTATAAGTCATTAACCTTTGACATTTCAAGAAAATTTGACAACGGCGAATGGTTATATTCTTATGACAGTTATGCTGAATTTGTAAATGATGGTATTATACACGCTGTTCTGCCTAATTTTGAGGATGTGTATTTTGTCAAAGAGAATAAATATAACTATATTGATCAGGTTAACGGTTATCAGCTGGCATTTATTTATGATGAGGAAGATACAGAACTAAACGGATGTTCAATTAAAATAGATAATTATTACTACTATTATGGTTATGAAAATTCAGTGTTCTTTTTGGCAGGCGTTGCAGATGCTTATATCTGTAACAGTATTGATATCGTGAGAGATAACAACACTGTAGAAATTATTGACAATTTAGGCAGAGGATATATAATAAACAATAGTGGTGATGTAACTACAATTACTGACTCCTTAGGAGGCGTTATCACATATCGTTATGATGATAACAAGCTCACTTCTGTCACCGACCAGACAGGTGTAATAATCGACTCATACAGCTATTCTGATGACAAAATCATTAAAAACGGTATGATGTCAATTGAATATGACAACAGCGGCAGGGTGACTAAATACCTTTATGACAACGGCGCTTATACCGTTTTTGAATATGGCGAGAATTCTGTCACTACTAAAAATTCTAAGGATGAAACAAGTGCATATACCTATGACAGTAAGGACAGAGTTACATCTTCAACCGACAATTATGGTGACGAAACTGTTTATGAATATAATGATGATGAAAGAACAGTCAAAATCACTAAAGACGGAGAGGTATTAAAAACCTATAAATATAATGATAACGGCACTCTTAACTGGGAAAAGCTGAAGGATTCAGATTATAACATTTATTATTACGATGACCAAAAGCGAGTAATCACAGAGATAACTGAAAATGCATATACGCATTATGTTTATGATGACTACGGTAATATCGTTATGACCGCTGTAGTTAAAGAAGAGTTCACAGCAGACAATCGTTATTATTATAATCAAATTCAGGATAGTCTCGGTTGGTATGATATAACAAGATACACCTATGCAGACGGCTTGCTTGTTAAATCATACGATGAGAAAAACGATATAACCGTTTTATATGAGTATGACGATTATGGTAATACCTCCACCCGGACAACCTTAACAGTAGAGGATGGAGTAACCAAAATCGGCAAAACCGAAAGCAGGTATGACATACTCGGCAGACTTGTTTGGTCAAAATCAAATGACAGCGAAACAGAATATACCTATGATGCAGCAGGCAGACTGCTTTTAACAAAAACCGATGATAATTATTATCAGCGAACAGTCTATGACAATAACGGCAGGGTAGTGCAGGAGATTGATAATGAGAAATATGACCCGTCACTTGACAATCTTCCAAATGCCTATGGTGACCCTGCAGCAGGTCAGACCTACGAATA
>CAYNGP010000126.1:0-4774 GCA_964396885.1 uncultured Bacteroides sp.
GTTTTTAGCAGCGGCAATTTTTGTTGTTTTTACAATAATCGGTGTTGGTAATTATATTTTGCCCGGTAATATTAATACCTATTATGATAAGCCAATCAGCTATGGTAACATATTTACTTTTACATTAAATGAGGATGCACAGGTTGACTATCAAAGAAGTACACCTGTATCTGCAATTGAAGGTGATATTAAGCTGTTTGGTGTTATACCTGTAAAAACAGCAAATGTCAGCTATAAGCAGGAGCAGAGCGTAGCTGTCAGCGGTGAAAGCTTTGGCATCAAGCTTTACACTGACGGTGTAATCATTGTTGGCACACGGGATGTTGAGGGCGACAACGGCAAAAGCAATCCGGCCAAGGAAGCGGGCCTTGAAAAGGGAGATATTATTGTAAGCATTAATGATATTAAAACCACAACCTCTGATAAGGTAGAAGAAATTTTCAATGACAATAATGGTCAGCCCTACAGAATTAAGGTGAAAAGAAACGGTAATTATAAAACCTTCAGTCTTACGCCGGTTTATTCTAAAAGCGAGGGTGCGTATAAGGTTGGTATCTGGGTGAGGGATTCAACGGCAGGTATCGGCACAATAACCTTTTTCAATCCATCAAATGGTTCTTTTGCGGCGCTCGGTCATCCTATAACGGACGTTGATACAAATGATATTATGCCGATTTTGGAGGGTGAAGCAGTTGAAGCGAATGTAACAAAGCTTTATAAAAGCAGCAACGGCGAAGCAGGCTCGCTTTGTTGTGATTTCACGAATCATAAAATAGGCTCACTGACTACAAACAGTGTCAGCGGCATTTATGGAAAATATAACTGCAGTGTTGATGATTACTGTGCATATAAGGTTGCACCGGCACAGGAGGTTGAAAAAGGACAGGCTCAGATAATCTGTACCCTCGACAGCAGTGGTCCGCAGCTTTATACAGTTGAAATTACCAAGGTTTCATATCGTGACAGCCAGGAAAAAAATATGGTTATAAAAGTTGTGGATGAAAATCTGATTTCCAAAACCGGTGGTATTGTTCAGGGTATGAGCGGTTCACCGATTATTCAGAACGGAAAACTTGTTGGTGCACTCACACATGTTATCGTTGATAGTCCCGAAAAAGGCTACGGTATTTTTGCCGAAAAGATGCTTGAGCAGTCTAATGCTGTCACATAACTCTGTATGTGAAAAAAAATTAAATAAATGTGTGAAAAACGCTTGCAAATTTTATTCACAAGTGGTAATATATGGGAGAAATAAACGAGGGAGGTTTTTCGATGAAAAACAACATTAAGGTGTTAATAGCTGACGATACGGCACACTTTGGCAGAGAATGTCAAAAAACACTGAAAGCTGCAGGTTATGATGTTCTGCTTTGTAAGAAGGATGGTGGCAGGGTTATATCAATCGTCGATACACAACACATTGATGTTATATTAATGGATGCTTTTATGGCAAATAGTGATGCGATTGATGTGCTTGAGCATATTGAATCATCCCTTAGTGAAAAACCATTGGTAATTGTACTTTCTTCTATGGATTCACAGGATTTTGAGGAGCAAATGATAAATGCAGGGGCTGACTACTATTTCATTAAGCCTGTTAACCCTGAATCAGTAGCAAAAAGAATTATTCGTCTTTCTAACTGGAAGAATGAGAAAGCAAGAAAAGGCGGAGATAATGACATAACAGGTGATATTGATGTTGTTATTTCAGATATTATGCGACAAATCGGTGTGCCTGCTCATATTAAAGGTTATCAGTATTTGAGAACATCAATTAAGTTATCTGTTGATGATGCAGAAATGCTCGGTTCGGTAACGAAGCTGTTGTATCCTACTGTTGCTAAGATGTATGACACAACTGCTTCAAGAGTTGAAAGGGCGATACGACACGCAATCGAGGTCGCTTGGGACAGAGGTGATGTGGATGTGCTGTCCTCCTACTTCGGTTACACCATACAGTCACAGCGAGGAAAGCCCACTAATTCAGAATTTATCGCAATGATTGCGGATAAGCTGAAGCTTTCTATGCGTCCCGGTGCTTAGTATTATAATATTAATATCATTATTTCTTGACATAATCAGTTACTTTCTATAGAATTATGTTGAGAGGTGATGATTTATGAAAAAGGGTACAATAAAAAAGATAATTCTGTTATTGCTGTCCGTTGTGTTGGTTTTTGCAATCAGCTTTGGCAGTTATGTTCTTTATCGTTTTAATTGTAATAAGTTAGATGATGACGGTCTTATCTTTTATGAAGATATATATACTAAAGAGAATGTAACGCTCAATGTATCGGATGACGGCAAATTCAGAGTACTTAAAATAAATGATACGCACTTTTTTAATGGGACCTGTGAGAACGATGTCAAGACGCTTGAAAGTATTGAAAAGGTTCTTGACAGTACGCCCTGCGACCTGATAATCGTAAACGGTGACTTGGTTGAAGGCTTTAATCTTTCACCAGAATATGATAAATTACAAGCAATCAGCAATTTTGCAAGGCTGATTGAAAGCTACAATATTCCGTGGACCTTTGCACCCGGAAATAATGATTGTGAGATTGACGGTGATAATGAAGATGTTGTCACATATTTAATGGGGTATAGTCATTTCATTTGCGGCAACAGCAAGGATATTGACGGCTCAATGCAGTTCTTTATTGATTTAAACTATCAGGATAAGCTTGTGCATTCCATTGCAGTTATGGACTCAAACTCCAGAAAAATCAGAGCAATCGGCAGCTATGATTATATTAAGCAGAGTCAGATTGACTGGCTGATGAACGGCGTCAGTGCGCGAAATGTTAAAACAAGCGTGTTTTTCCATATGCCAACCCCACAGTTCAAAGCTGCATATGAGAATGGTGAGGCATATGAAGACTATAGGATGTTTGACAATAACAACTATGCGGATATAGGCGAAAATGAGCTGTTTGACAATGCGATTGACGGTAATGAGAATATAGCTCTGCTGTCCTGCTCGCATCAGCACGGCAATAATATGTGCTCATTTTATAATGACAGATATTATCAGCTCAGCAGTGTAAGCGGCTATAGTGCAGGCAGACCGTCAGAGATTATTCCGAGCTGCACCTTAACATCAATTGACGTTAATGCGAAAGATACGCAATCAATGTATTCGTTTGAACAAATCTATTTTGAATAATATAATTTAATAATTAACTATATAATGTGGTATGAGTAGTGTTTTTACCTATTCATACCACATTTCTTGTTTGTGCAAATTTACAGAATTTTTAATTTGAAATTCGTTAAATCTGCACAATCAAAAAAATGGCAAAAAAGTTTAAAAAAATTTAACTTTTTTACTTGACATTGGGCGTCCTTTTATATATAATAAATGAGCGTGTGAAAGGGCTTATTATATTTATATATAGTACGCACCTGTCACCAACTTAAGATATGCGATGATGCTGGAGGTTGCACTACTAACCCAAGTGGTAATTTCAGCGGAGTATGTCCGATTTTAAACCGGGCGAAAATCACCGATAGGTAACTATGCAGTCAGTGACTTGCGAACACTGATTTTATGCGTGTTTTTCTCTGCCCGAATGAAATTTAATCATTCGGTTTAATTTAAAGGGAAGGTTGAAACACGGGGGAGCGTGGTGAAAATATCGGAGCTCGCACCATAATTTTTCAGGAGGAAATAACATGGCAGCAAGTAAAGTCAAAATTCGAATCAGACTCAAAGGCTATGATCACAGCTTAGTTGATCAGGCAGCAGAGAAGATTGTTGAGACAGCTAAGAGAACCGGCGCTCAGGTTAGCGGCCCGATTCCACTTCCAACAGAGATTGAGAAGGTAACAATTCTTCGCGCTGTTCATAAGTACAAGGACAGCCGTGAGCAGTTCGAACAGAGAACACACAAAAGACTCATCGACATTCTCAGACCATCAAACAAAACTGTTGAGGCTCTGACAAGTCTTGAGCTCCCAGCCGGCGTAGAGATTGAAATTAAGCTCTAATTAAAGGCTGAGGTCATGTTGGGTGTAAATCCCAACCAATAACCAAAGGAGGAAATAAAGTTATGAAAAAAGGTCTTATCGGCAAGAAAATCGGCATGACACAGATTTTCGACGAAGCTGGCAAGGTTATTCCGGTAACAGTTGTTGAAGCCGGTCCTTGTGCAGTAACACAGGTTAAGACAATGGAGAACGACGGCTACGAAGCAATCCAGGTTGGCTTTGGTGATATGAAAGTATCAAGAGTAAACAAGCCAATGAAGGGTCACTTTGACAAGGCTGATGTAGCTCCAAAGAAAACACTCAAAGAGTTCCGTCTTGACAGCATCGAGGGTATCGAGGTTGGCAACATCATCAAGGCTGACATTTTCGAGGTTGGCGAAATTGTTGATGTAAAGGGAACAAGCAAGGGTCACGGTACAGCAGGCGCAATCAAGCGCTGGAACTTCTCAAGATTGAGAATGACTCACGGTACCGGTCCTAACCACCGTCACGCAGGCTCACTTGGTGCTTGCTCAAGCCCTTCAAGAGTATTCAAGGGTAAGAAGATGGCTGGTCACTATGGTCACGAAACAGTAACAGTTCAGAACTTAACAGTTGCTAAGGTTGATGCTGAAAACAACCTTATCGCAATTAAGGGTGCTATCCCTGGTCCTAAGGGCGGAATTGTTGTAATTGCAGACGCAGTTAAAGCTTAACGAAAGGAGAGATATAAATGGCACAGGTTCAGGTTTATAACCAAGAAGGTAAGAAAACTTCAAAATTAGAACTTGCAGATTCAGTATTT
>CAYNGP010000127.1:0-4743 GCA_964396885.1 uncultured Bacteroides sp.
AAAGTCCGACATTGCGGAGTTATTTGTGGTGGACTGAAAATGGTGAATATATCGGTGAGACAATTAATTTTTCTTATGACTTGACAAAAATTCTGTAACTTGTGCCGATAAAGTCCTGCTGTTTTGTTTAGGATTGGTGTCAAGTGATTTTTTATTAAAACAATCGGTATAGTACAAGCGATTTAATTAATAGGATTGAGAGAAGGTGATTCCACTATGGAAAGTACAGCAGAATACAAATTTGATAATATCACAGTCAAAATTATAGGGGGTCAACCTGATAGAAAGCGACTGGAGAAGGCTGCTTCTCAATTTATTAAATCTGTATTGAGAGAAAAAGAAGAGTTAAAAGCTGACAAGAGGTGAAATATGATACCTATTGCAATAGTGCTTAGTGCAATGTTTATATTCTACATAGCAATGAAGCATGAGCACAGGGAAGAGGAAAAAACTGATGCATATATGTTCAGGCATCAGTATGACGAGGACAAGCTTGAGGCAACTGCTGTTGTAGCCGCTGCATATAAAGAGCTTATTGATTCAGGTATTATAAAATAAAAAAAGCAGTCGGCAAAAGCCAACTGCAAATGTTATCGATAAGATAACAACCTACAAAATTATTTTATCTTATCGGTAGCCTTTTGTCAAGATAAGAGGTGAAAAATGCTGCACGCATATATAAAAGAGATGGATTATACACTGCCCGGTGAGCAGGAAGAAATATCGTTTGAAATAAAGCTTGAAAGAGCAAAGAAGATATGGGATTTTCAATTTGGTCTTGAATATCTTGAGGATAGGGCAAGTGATGAAGAATTCTATGTTGAATGGGTTACAGGTGCAACATTAAGTGATTGCACGGAAACGCTCATTTATGCTTGCAAAGGGTATTTTAATCATCTTGATCAATCAAAAAAGGACAGGCTTTTGAAATCATTCTGCTTTGATGATGAACACGATTATGTGGAATGGTATGAAAAAATATATGGTTTAGATTTATGGGAGTGATAAAAGATGTCGAAAGAATTTCCTGAAGGAGTCAGAAGGTATTCAAAAGGAATAGCAGATGTTGAAATGTTTTTTCCTGAAGGAAGAGAGGTTTGCAAGTATTGTGACTTTTGCTATTCTGAGGACTCTTTGGAGCGTTATAGATGCAGACTTACACAGACACGAAGGATTATACCAAATCCGTTTGTTGAAAGGGCAGTATTCTGTCCAATTAAAGAGATAATTAAGGAGGAAAAATAATGGGAATACCAGTGTTGATAATGGGAGAGAGCGGCTCGGGTAAATCAGCAAGTATGAGAAATTTTGAAGCTGATGAAATCGGAGTTTTAAATGTTGCATCAAAGCCGCTGCCGTTTCGTAAAAAAATGAAAAAGGTTAATGATGCCGGATACAAAACAATATACAAGGCTTTGAGCAAGCCCACTATGAAAGCGTATGCCATTGATGACAGCCAGTATTTAATGGCATTTGAAATGTTTAACAGAGCAAAAGAAACAGGGTACAACAAATTTACTGATTGTGCAAAGCAGTTCTATGATCTGATACAGTTTGTAATACATAATACATCTGATGACTGCATTGTGTATTTTTTGCATCACTGTGAAAAAACGGAGGCCGGAAATATCAAAGCTAAAACACAGGGCAAAATGCTTGATAACCAACTGACACTTGAAGGGCTTTTCAGTATAGTTCTGCTTTGTACTACTGACGGAAAAACGCATAAGTTTGTAACTCAGTCAGATGGATTTACAACAGCAAAATCACCTATGGAAATGTTTGATTTTGAGATTGATAATGACTTAAAATTCGTTGATACAAAAATAAGAGAATATTATGAATTGAACAAAGGAGTATAAGCTATGAAAAATATTGATTGGAATAACGTTGAAGCGGTAGAAGGCTTTAAAAGAATTGAGGCAGGTGGTTATATATGTGGTATCACTGCAGTAGAGGATGTTGAAAGTAAGGAATATCTTAAACTGGAGTTTGATATTATTGATGGTGAGTTTAAAGATTATTACAGGGATTTGTATGAACGCAAGGGTTTTTGGGGCGGAAACTTTATTCGCTCATATAAAGAAAGTGCAAGAGGCTTTTTCAAAAAGTTTCTCAATGCAGTTGAGGCATCAAACCCAAATTACAGATTTAATAATGACGAAAAAACGCTCAGAAGCAAAAACGTAGGTCTTGTTCTTGGCTATGAGGAATATGTTGCAAACAGCGGAGAGGTAAAAGAGAGAATCTATGTAGCAGATATCCTGCCGATTCAGGATATTACTACGAAGAATTACGTTGTGCCCAAGCTGAAAAAGCTGCAGGGTGATGATGCACCGAATTACTTTTCACAGCCTGCAGCGGCATATGCCTCGTATAACAGCTCAGAGTTTGAAGAAATCGTTGATGATGACGATGATTTACCATTTTAATTATGAAGCAGTATTACACAAAAAAACAGTATGAAGAGCTGCTTGATAATATGGTGATACTTTGCCAGACTAACGAGCAGGTTAATGCTCATATTCTTGATTTCTTTGACAGTAACAATATTAAATACAAGCAAAAAGCAATTGGCGAGGGTGATTATGGCTTTATGATTAAAGCCTGCCCTCACTTGGGCTTTTCTGTGGATACATATTTTACGGACGAGCTGTTTATTGAACGTAAAAACAGCCTTGAGGAGCTGGCTCACTCTCTTTATGGCAATAAGAAAACACAGCCATTTGTTAATGAGGTGATCAGGAAACTGAGAGAGGATAAGTCACCATCATTCAGAGCGGACATAGCACGTCTTAAACAGGCATTTTCTGTTTATGATGATGCTTTTATCAGAGAGTTAAAAAGAGCTCGTAATAAGGCACATAAGTATCTTTTAGTGGAGCAGCCAGACGGATGGCAGGGAATACTCGAACATAATTATCCGAATAATTATTCCGAAAAAGCCTATTGGTCAATGCTGCATAAGCTTGAGATTGAGTATGACTTGAAAATCAAATTTATATCGAAAGCGAATATGGGCAGAGAGATTTATACAATCTGCAGATTTGTACTTGAAAGCTATATTGAGAGGTGATAACGTGGCTGATTTAAACGGATTTATAAAAATATACCGACAGATAATTCGATGGGGATGGTACAGAGATATTCCGGTTAAGGTGTTGTTTCTTCATTGTCTGTTTATGGCAAATTATCAGCAGGCAAATTGGTATGGTGTAACTATAGAAAGAGGTTCATTTGTTACGTCCATTGATGAATTGAGTCAACAAACAGGATTGACAGTGCAAAACACACGAACTGCGTTAAAAAAGCTGATTTCAACAGGCGAAATAACAAAGAAATCAACAAACAAGTATACCGTTATAACCGTTGTGAATTATGAGAAATTCCAAAGTGTTGAAAAGAACCTGACAAACAAATCAACAGGCAAATCAACAAACGACCAACAAACGGCTAACAAACAACTAACAGGCAGGCTAACAACAACGGAAGAAAGTAAAGAAGAAAAGAATAATGAAGAATATATAGAAGCTGCAGAAGAAAGCGTCGGCACCGACCGCCAAAAGCACCTTAAAGAGCTTTATCCCAATATGGATTGGGATGCTTATGAGGAAGATGATTTTATGATCAGACCGGCTAATGCTTATTCTGGTAGAAATGTTGTTATGCTGTCTGCGGTGCAGGAGGATATACTTCTCAATGAACTTGGTACTGTTGAAACCTTTGAATATTACATTTCTAAATTAGCTGATTTTATTATTTCAAAAAACGCACATGTAAAAAATCACTTTGCAACAATTCTTAAATGGAGTAAAGAAGATGAAGGAATGTAAAGTACAGTTGATATATAACATCAATAATCCATATGGATTTAAGGTTAACATAAATCATCCACTTATAAAACCAAAATGGGAGAGCTTCAAAAAGAGTATAGGTAGGCATTGTATGACGGATGATTTACGCAGAGAGTTTGAAACAGTAATGCTTAATAGTGAATATTTTAAAAAGTTAGCTTTGAGAGAAGCACAGCATTTTGGTGCAGCTTATGAGTATGTAATGATGCACGGAAGCTTACCCGATAAGCAGGAGGATATAGCATGAAACGATTTATTCAAATTATGATAGCAGCAGGTGGACAGCTGGGATTGCTGGGGTAATGAGGTGTAAGTATGACAATAAAAGGTAAAAAGGTATTGAGCATCAAGCCAGTGTGCACAAAGGACAAGCCTTGTGATTTATGCAGAATTGTGGGCTATTCCAAGAATGACAATAACCCTCAATGTCTTTTCTGCAACTTAGGCAATAAGCTGATCGTGAAAGTTTCAAAACAGATATGCGAGATATAAGAGAATTAAAGCATCTGCAGTCCTTACCGCTTGAACAGAAAATTGAACGAACAGGTTTGCTGATACACAGTTGGTGGGAATATTATAACGGCAATGTTGCTGTTTCGGTCAGCGGCGGCAAGGATAGTACAGTATTGACTGACATTACACGCAATCATCCGCTGTATGGGCATAAGGATATTAAGGGTGTATTTGTTGATACAGGGTTGGAATATCCTGAAATTAGACGGTTTGTTAAAACCTTTGATAATGTTGAAATCATCAGACCCAAAATGCTGTTTGATGAGGTAATCAAAAAGTATGGTTATCCGATTATTTCAAAAGAAATATCAATGATTTTGTATTATGCTCGCTCGGGGGGGACTACGGGTGACTATTGTATGAAGAAACTCAATGG
>CAYNGP010000128.1:0-4725 GCA_964396885.1 uncultured Bacteroides sp.
ATTCCTAAAAAAAGCCTACCGAGAGGTAGGCTTTTTTAGGCTTTTTTTCTGTTTTCCTGTGTACGGTGATACAATAATGATTTTTCATAATTGACATCCAATCAGACTAATTATATTCATATTGGTGTAGAAAAATGGAATATTTTACCAAAATTTGTCAAAAAATGTTGAATATTTCCAAAAGCTATATTAAAATAATTTAGTAATTATTATGATTGGGGTTTAGCTATGACTGAATTAGATAAGTCCGAACAAGTTAATAAGTTAGCCCATGAACTGTGGGTTGAATATGGACCGGGTATCAGAAGGCTGTGTAACACAAAGCTTTCAAGCTATCCCCAAGAGGCTGAGGATGTATTTCAGGATGTCTACTTGGCTTTGATTACCGCTCTTAATGAGGGAAGAGTAATCAGAAATAAGAGGGGTTGGCTCTATGGAGTAGCCAATAGATTAATCAGCAAGAAATATGAAGAGCTGAAGGATAGGCGTAAAAAATATATCAGCCTTAATGATTCTTATTACTGTCACAGATTATCTTATGAAATTGATATGCTTGAGCCTGATATTGATGATGAAAGAATAGAACAGGCAAGAAAAGAGATTGAGGACAATTTATCTGTAGAAGAAAACGAATTGCTCGATTTGTTTTATAAAAAGGGCATTACACATAGAAAGATTGCAAGAAAGTTTAAAACAACAGAGAATGCAGTTAAGCAGAAAAGCTATCGCCTAAGAAAAAATGTAAAAGTAATGGCACACGATAAGATTAAAGAAATTATGAACGAATTGTAAACAATTGCTTTGTTAAAAATTTTTTGTGTTACTTTTTATGAAATTCATAACTACTATGTATGAGGCAACAGAATTATGACGAAAGAAACGTTTTTGGCAATATTAAAAGAAGAATCAATGATCTTCACTGAAAAGGAGCTAATGGAGATGATTGACGAAGAGCTCGCCAAAGATCCGGACGAAATGGATACGGATTTTATCGACCTCTGTCTTGACGCTCTTGACGGCAAATTTGATGATGAAGAAATCAGACAGCTCAATCAACAAAATTCAAGAAAAAGATTGAAATTGGGTAAGGTACTTTTAGTAGCGGCAATTATAGTAACAATTCTCGGTATTTCAATCCCTGTTTGTGCAAAACATCTTAGCTTGAATGTTGCAGAAGGTGTTGTCAGTGTAACCGGCGACCATTTCGAGGTCGATATAAATTCTTCGGATAATAATGTAGATGTTTTATCTCTATTAGAAAAGGAAAATCTTGATCCAGTAATTCCTCTTGAATTGCTTAAAAATGAATATGTTTTTGATAATTATCAGGAAGATGAAAGAGATTCTGATTGTAAAACATATTATGTTGAGTTCAAGAAGAAAGATATATCTGGTTCAATTACAATAAGTGATTATTCTAACAAGTGCGATTTTTTAGTTGGAAAACGCAGTGCAGATAAAGGATTTGAGAATTTTAAACAAGTTACTAAAAATGATAATGAAATTCTTGTGTTCGGAGATAAAGAGACTTCTTATATTTATTATGTCATTGATAATACTGAGTATAATATTTTGATTAATAGTGATTTCTCTGTTGCTTACAATATTGCTGAAACATTGTAAGGAGAACAATAGTGAAAAATTTTATGAAAAAAGCACTCTGCATTTTGTTTGCAGTTTTAATGCTTGTACCTGCTAATATGTGTGCTGTGGCAAGTGAAGAGAATACAACTGAGGTTGCAGAAACTCAGGATATGGCAAGAATCAGTGGTTTGATAGCTACATATTATATAGGCTTATCAAGTAGCGGTTCAAATTTAATCATTGGAGCAAAAATTACTTGTAAAACAGAGGTCGTTAAGTGCGGTTTCAAAGAAATTATTATTCAGAGAAGAAAAAGCACTACAGACAGCTGGGCAAATTATTTCTCATATAAAGATATATATGCTGACAGAAGTTCACATAATTACACAAAAACTGTACCTGTAACAAGTGGTTATCAGTACAGAGCAACCTGCAAGTTTTATGCAAAGAAATCTTTGCTTTCAACCCAGACAATAAATGACACATCAAATGTTGTTGCAATTTAAACAGCGTTTGTGTTAATCCGAATATCACAAATAAAAAAACCGTACATCAGGTGTTTACCTAATGTACGGTTTTTTTATTTGTTTTTAATCCAGACCTGCGAAAAATTCATCATAGGAGCAGTTATATATTTTTCTTAAATTTACAATAACAGAAGCCCTGATGTTTAATTCACCTGCTTCATATTTCGCATAGGTTGACCTGCCTATATCACATCCGCATATCTGTAGTTCTGTACATAGCTTTTCCTGAGATAATCCGGCGTTGTCCCTTAATCTTCTTAGGTTATCACCCATATTCAAATCTCGTCTTATTTTCTGTTCCATAATATAACTTACTCCAAATTATCGGTTAAAAGCATTATTGCTGTTAATGCTGCCACAGGGGCGGTCTGGGTGCGCAGTATTCTTTTACCAAGGGTGGCAATGGTGCCGCCCTTTTCCTTTATCAGTTCAACTTCGTTCTCCTCAAAGCCGCCCTCGGGACCTATATAGATTGAAACTGATTTTATATCTTTATTAATGATTTCTTTGAGCGGTGCTCCGCCGCCCTCATAGAATAAGATTTTTAGCTCACTGTCATCCTTTGATACTGCCGTTTTTAAATCAGTCATGTCATTGATGAGGGGAATAATACCTCTGCCGCTTTGCTGAGCAGCTTCAAGTGCGATTTTCTGATAGCGGGCCTGTTTCTTTTTAGCTGATTTGCTGTCAGGTCTGCTGACGCTTCTGTGGGTTAAAACCGGCTGTATTTCACTTATGCCAAGCTCGGTGCATTTTTGAATAATATCCTCAAGCTTATCACCCTTTGGCACACCCTGAAAAAGCTTAACCTTAACTGTAGGCTCGCAATTGTTCGCTTGTTCGTAGCATACGGACAGTGTAACGCTTTTATTGTCAATTGTATCAATTATGCAGCCGTAGTCTTTACCGTTGCCGCAAGAAAGCGTGAGCATATCACCGACTTTCATACGCAGTGATTTTGAAATATGACGTGATTGCTCCTCGTTTAAAATGACTGTGCCGTTTGGCTCAAAATCAATGAATAGTTTTTGCATATCGTTTTTCCTTTATATAATATGTATTACAGATTATTTCTTGCCCAGTGGAATAAGTATTGCTGTGCAATTCCGCCGATTCCCTCAAAGCAGTCAGGTAATCCGTCGGGATAATATTCCATAACTTTTTTCATCCACACATCAACCGGGAAAGCATCATAAAAGCCGAAACCAAAAAGCAGTGCGCAGTTCGCAACCTTGATGCCCACACCGTAAATGTTTAAAAGCTCTTTTCTTGCATCGTCAAGTGAAAGGGCTTTTATTTTTTCAAAATCAATTTCACCGCTTGCTGCGGCTTTTGAAAGTCTTTCAAGGTATTTGGCTCTGTAGCCTGTGCCAAGCGATTCAAAATCTGAAACGGTCAGCTTGCTTAACCTTTCCGCCGTTGGGAAGGAATAAAAGCCGTCACAGATTTCATCACCATATGTTCTGCAAAGTCGGTCAATGATGCCTTTAATTCTTTTTATATTATTCTGCTGGCTGATTACAAATGAGCAAAGCGCCTCCCAGCTGTCCTGATTTAAAATTCGTATTCCGTAATATTCGTCAACAGTTGGTGCAATAAGGCTGTCCTGTTTTAATGTGCTGCAGATTTGAGCATAGTCCTTGTCAAAATCAAAATAGTCTTTCCAGATATTTTCGTAATTTTCCTGCGTGGTGTTTTTTAAGATAACCGTGTTGCCTTCTTTAGAGATATTAAGGTACACACCCTTAACAACACCGCTCCAGCTGTTGTCGTCATTTTTCACCCATCTGAATGCCTGACCGCAGTCAAGGGTCAAATCAAGGTCAAGGCATTGAATGTCTTCAAGTATAATGTCATTATTTTTATAGATTGTATTCATAATATCGTTCCTTTTTCACCTACAGAGAGTATAACATTTTTTTGTCAAGAGTGAAAGTGAAAAATAGCAATTTACACAAAAAGTTATGTCAAAAGGGTTACATTTGAAATTGTTGAAAACTATGTGTAAATTCTTGAAAAGTCAAGTGTTTTTTTGAAAAATTTAGTTTTCAACAGCCGTTTTCCACTGATTTAGGGGCGTTTTTGCATACTTTTTAACATTTTCCACAGAGTTTTCCACAATGGTTTTTAATCACAATCTGTATACATTCCGTTATTAAAAATTGTTGTCAAGAATTATTTTTTGAAAAAATTCACAAAAAGCGACAAATAATTTTAGGTATATTTTAAGCCACTATTTCCTACACTAATTGTATAAAATTTGAAAGGAAATAAAAAATGATAAAGGGAGTTAATAAGCAGATATTGGAAGTGACCAACACAGAAAATCCATACTTTGAAGTAAACAAGGCGTTAATTTCAAGGTCAATGGTAATTAAGCTAAATCCATTAACAGAAAATGATATCTACCAAGTATTAAAAAATGCTTTAGAAAGAAAAGATGGATTAGGAGAATTTAGCATCAAAATCGAAGATGAAACTCTAAAGAAAATAGCAGCCATCAGTAATGGAGATGTAAGAACGGCTCTAAACGGACTAGAAGTAGCAACTTTAACAACACCAATGGCAGAAGATGGCTATATTCATCTAACAGACGAAGTAATTAAAAATAGTA
>CAYNGP010000129.1:0-2905 GCA_964396885.1 uncultured Bacteroides sp.
GGTGGCCCTATAAGCTCGAAGGGGTCAAGGAGCCCAAACCCGACACCCTCGCCGTCTTGCATTATTAATGTCAATAATTCTGAAACGAGCTGTTGTATTCTTAAGGATGTCAAGTTCCTGACCACGTGCAACACCTGTGAGTGATGCCGGAACAAATACTCTTGTACCCTTAGCAACAACAATTACACCGCCCTTAACAACAGCGGTAACAATACCCTCAAGTACTTCGTCATTTTCTTTGGCAGCAACAATGTCCTCCCAGCCTTTAAACTGGTCAACAAGCTTCTTAGAAAGCTTGAGCACACCTTCACTGTCATCAGTTTTCATAATAACAAGGCTAAGCTCATCACCAATGCTAACAGCGTCTTCTGGCTTAGTAATTGGCGCTGATGATAAATCTTCAAAAGCGATAACGCCAGTTTGCTTTCTACCCTCAACATCAACAAATACCTCTGTTGGAGTAATGTTAACAACTGTACCCTTTACTACCTTGCTGTTTTCATCTTCCCTGAATGATTCTTCAAGCATTTCTTCGAAGGTTGCCTCACCATCAGCAGATGCTTTGACAGCAGGCTCAGTAGCCTTATCAGCGGTATCTGCTGTCTCCACAACTGTTTCAGTTGTTTCAACTTCCTTTTCAATAATTTCTTCGGACATGGATTTTAGTACCTCCTTGATAATAACCGAGGGTGTCGAAGCCCCCGCAGTGACACCAACTACCTTGTAGCAACTAAGGTCTATGTCACGGAGCTCGTCAGCGGTTTCTATCAAATAGGTATCTGCCTTGGCCTTGCAAACATCCCTAAGCTTACAGGTGTTTGATGAATGTCTACCCCCGATAACAATCATAGCGTCTGCCTCTGACGAAAGTGAAGCCGCTTCTTCTTGCCTATCGGCTGTAGCATTACATATTGTACTATAAATTTTGCAATTTGTATATAGTTTTTTAAGAATTTTCTCGCATTTTTTCCATTCTTTTAAAGAAAAAGTGGTCTGAGAAACACAAATCAACGATTTTTTATCAATTAAGCTATTATTTTCAAGTATCTGATTAAGCTCATCGTCATTTTTAAATACGAAGCTTTCGCCCTTACAATAGGAACGAATGCCCATAACCTCCGGATGATTTTCGTCACCGGCAATGAGCGTGACTGTATCCTCCGACTGCTCACGAACAATTCTGTGAATTTTTGAAACAAATGGGCAAGTTGCATCAATATAGTTAACACCGCTTTCATCGGCACTGTCAACAACCGATTTTTCAACACCATGCGTTCTGATAACAACAGTGTATCCATCCGGGCACTGTGAAATATCGTCAATAATTTTAACGCCCTTGCTTTCAAGATCAGACACAAGCTGTGAATTATGGATAATTGGACCGAGGGTACAAACCTTTTCACCCTTTTCTACCAAATCATAAACAAGGTTAACTGCTCTGTCAACGCCAAAGCAGAAACCTGCTGTTTTTGCAAGCTTAATCATTGCTGCGTTCAGCCTCCCAAAGCTCTGTAATTCTGCCCATTACCATATTGGCTGCATTTTTAATATCGTGAGGCCCTACATTCTCGCCGTCAAGACCAAGCTCACTGTTTTTAATAAGCTGTCCGTAAGAAACAGTCACATGCTTACCTGCTTTGATTTTACCGTCACAGCAGATAGCAACAGGAAGAATGTCTGCACCTGTAGCCTTGGCAATAACGGCAACACCTGCCTTAGCCTTCTGAGGTACGCCGTCTTTATCCTTAATGCGCTTACCCTCAGGACAGATAGCCATTACGTGACCCTCTTCAACAATTTTGATACCATAATCAATTGCAGAGGTATCTCCCTTTCCCCTTTTAACAGGAAAACCATACATATGTGTAATAAACCAGGCTGCAATAGGATTTTTAAAAAGCTCAACCTTTGCCATAAAATGAAGCGGCGGCACCTGCTTTGGACAGGCAACAAACACCGGGTCAAAGGCACAGGTATGGTTAATTGCAACTATGTAATTATTGTGATCTGCGGGTACATTTTCAAGTCCCTTGAATTTTGTATGATAAACCATCTTAACAAGAGGTCTGAAAGCAACCTTGATAAAGTTATAAAGTCTATAATGCTTTACCTGTGAGTAATCAAATTCTTTCACTGTATATTCTCCTTAATAATATTGATGATCAGTTCAATTGACTGCTGCAAATCAAGTTTTGAGGTATCTGCCATTACTGACTCCTCAGTTGGTTTAAGCGGTGCAATATCACGGTGTGAATCCTGATAGTCACGCTGATTGACATCTGCCAAAACATCCTCATATGTGTCAGTTTCGCCTTTTTCTATAAGCTCCTTATATCTTCTGTCTGCTCTGCATTCAGGTGAAGCAAAAAGAAAGATTTTAGGATTTGCATTAGGCAGAACAACAGAAGCAATGTCACGTCCGTCCATAATAACATTATTTTCAGCCGCAATATCACGCTGAAGGTCAAGCAGAAACGCCCTTACCTCAGGTATGGCAGAAACCTTTGAGGCTGCCATAGAGATTTCAGGTGTTCTGATAAGTGCTGAAACATCCTCTCCATTAAGGAAAACACACTGACTGCCGTCCTCTGCAAAGCCAAGCTTAACTGTTATACCGCTGAGCATATCTATTATTTTTTCATTACTGTCAACAGCATCATTTCTTACAGCACTGAGTGCGATTGTGCGGTACAAAACGCCTGTATCAACATAAATAAATCCAAGCTCCTTTGCCGCTGCTTTGGCAATAGTTGATTTGCCTGCACCTGCAGGTCCGTCAATAGCTACATTAATCATAAACTGCCTCTCTTATCATTCCATATTTTCAGCACAAACGGCAGCAGTTGCAAACGCAATCTGCAAATTAAAACCGCCTGTATATGCATCAACATCAATAACCTCACCG
>CAYNGP010000129.1:2915-4707 GCA_964396885.1 uncultured Bacteroides sp.
CTAAACCTACAAACATTTCAACTAAACTTGAACTATCAACATAAATAAAATTCAGTTTTTTGGCAGCAGCCTTGGCAATTGTTGACTTACCTGCACCTGCCGGTCCGTCAATAGCAACATTAATCATAATTTGCACCTCACATATTTTCTGCACACAGGCTCGCTGTTGAAAATGCGATTTGCAGATTAAAGCCGCCTGTGTATGCGTCGACATCAATAACCTCACCTATAAAATAAAGGTTATCAACAATTTTTGATTTCATTGTTTTAGGGTCAAGCTCTTTTACATTAACACCGCCTGAGGTAATAATAGCCTCCTCAACAGGGCGAAAGCCACTTATGTGAACCGTGAAATGCTTTAAAAGATTTGCAAGAGCCTGCCTTTGCTCCTTTGTAATCTGGTTACACTTCGTATTTGGTGAAATACCACTGATTAAAACTATAACAGGAATTAGTTTTTTAGGCAACAGCTTTGACAAAGAATTTATAAAATCTTTATTGGAAAATTCAGAAAAATCCTTTTGCAAACGTTTATCAAGTGTCTGCAAATCAAGTGCCGGCTTAAAATCAATTTCTATTTTATAATCCTTTTTACCCATATTTCTGATATGGCTTGATGCCGAAAGAATAACAGGACCTGACATACCGTAATGGGTAAAAATCATTTCACCAAAGTCGGTAAATATTTCTTTTTCATTTTCAAAAAGTGTAACAGAAATATTTTTCAGCGACAAGCCCTGAAGCTTCGGAACAAAATTATTTGAGCACACTAACGGCACAAGGCTTGGTTTGATAGATGTAACATTGTGCCCCACAGATCTTGCAAAAATATAGCCGTCACCTGTTGAGCCTGTTAACGGATAGCTTTTACCGCCGGTGGCAACAACAACCCTGTCACAAAGGATTTTTGACTTATCCGAAAGAACAACTGCTTTAACTCTTCCATTCTCCGTTTCAAAGGACTTTGCTTCTGCCTGAATAATTTTTGCTCCGCTGTCCTTACAGAACTTAACGAGTGCATCAACAATATCCATTGCCTTGTCACTTTGAGGGAACACTCGGTTGCCTCTTTCTATTTTTAAAGGAACACCCAGCTCTTCAAAAAGTGCCATCGTGTCATATGGCATAAAGCTTGAAAATGCTGAATACATAAAGCGTGGATTAGTGGGCACATTTGATATTAAATCATCAAGCTCAAAGCAGGCGTTTGTAACATTGCACCTGCCCTTGCCTGTTATCATCAGCTTTCTTGCCGGTCTATTCATTTTTTCAACAAGGGTAACATCAAAGCCCCTTTGTGCAAGCTTAGCACCGCAAAGCAGCCCTGCTGCACCTGCACCGATAATCACTACACCGGACATAAAATTCTCCTGTCACATAACAAAATTATGAATTATACTCCTCTAATTCCATAGCAGTCTGCTCCCAGTCGGAATAAAGAGTATCTCGTTTTGAGGTTAATTCATCAAGCTGCTTTGTTAATTCCATAAGCTCCTCATAGCCTGCTGAATTAAGCTTTTCCTGTGTTTCTTCGATTTCAAGCTCAACGCTTTCAATCTCTTCCTCAAGTCTTTTACTCTTGGTCGTCAGTTTTCGCAGATTACTCTGACGTTCTTTTTTCAGCTTATAATCATTAATCTTTGGCTTTTCTTCTTTTGGCTTTTCAACAGTCTGCACATATCTGTGCTCGGCATACTCATCATAGCCACCGATATAACTGTTGCAGCCGTTTGGTGTCAATTCAACTATGCGTGTTGCAAGCTTATTTATAAAATATCTGTCATGGGAAACA
>CAYNGP010000130.1:0-4680 GCA_964396885.1 uncultured Bacteroides sp.
TTATATGGTGCATAGGTAATCAGGAAACCATTATTTCTCTTAATACCGTCAACGATGACCTCAGATGTACCGGTTTTACACGCAACAGGTGTGCTGAGCTGGTCATAAATTTCACTCGGTCCGCCGCTTGTGGCAACCATTCTCATACCCTGATAAATGTTATCAAGAGTAGAGTCACTTAAATCAAGTGTTTCGGCAACGGTGCTGTTTTTATCATTAACTACACCTGTTGAGCCTGATATAACAGACTTGACAAATCTCATTTCATATCTTGTGCCGCCGTTTGCAAGGGTTGCACAGTAGTTTGCAAGCTGAAGGGGCGTGAATAAGTTATCACTCATACCGATAGCTGTCAGCATAGTGTCACCGATTCTCCATACGCCGCCTGCTTTTTCTCTGTTTTCAGGTGATGAAAGGTTACCCCTTGCCTCGGCAATTTCAACACCCGTTTTCTGACCCAGACCAAAGGCATCAGCATATTCGTCGATTTTTGTAACACCGATGTCAAGGGCACAGTTATAGAAGAACATATTGCAAGAATCTTTAAGTGCAGTTCTTACATTTTCACTGCCGTGAACATTACCGTGAAGACACTTGAATTCCTGACCATAGAATTCCTTGACACCTTCGCAGTAATATACGGTATCGTTTTTAATTACACCCTCTTCAAGACCAGCCGCCGCAGTAACCGGCTTGAAGGTTGAACCGGGGGCATATGTACCAAGAGCAAATCTGCTCCATAAAGGATTTCTTTTATCCTTGGCTAATTCGTCATACTTGTCGTAATAATCCTTTAAATCAAAGGTTGGGTATGATGCGGCAGCATAAATTTCACCGCTGTTGCAGTCTTCAACAACAACCGCACCGGCAGATGAATATGCGTCAACCTTGTCGCAAACCTGCTTAATCTTGTTTTGTGAAAGTATCTGCAAATCTCGGTCAATGGTCAATACGACTGTGTTGCCCTGAATAGGCTTTTTTGTTACTTCTTCAGTGGTACTGCCGTCCTTGTCAATGGTTATGGTCAGCTCACCCGGAGTGCCCTTCAGCTCACTTTCACAAGCCTGTTCAATACCTGATTCACCAATCTGGTCGGTTATGGAATACCCCTTGTCTTTGTTTTCTTTGTATTCCTCGGCATTGATTTTTCTGACTGTGCCGAGAATGTGCGGAGCAATGGTGGAATCAACATATTCACGATATGCAACAACCTTTACATCTGCACCGATATATGTGGGCTTGTCCTCTTTAATTTGTGCCACGGTTTCATTGCTGACATCATCAGCAATGGTTACAGGGTTTTCATAGGAGAACAGAAGCTTGGTAAGCTCGTAACGGATGTTCGCAATTTTCAGCGTCATTTCCTTGTCGTAGCCCTCAATCTCATATTTTTCGATAACTGCGTCAAAGCAGTTTTGCGCAGTAGCATAGTGCTGGAGATTGAGCATATCGGCACTTTTCATCGTGTCAATATCCTTTTCCTCGCCATAAAAAACGATATCACCGTTGCGGTTATACCTGAGGGGAAGATTTTGAACATATTCTTCGCCGTTTTTTTCAAATAGCCTGATCAGATTATATATAATTAAATTTCTTTTTTCGTTGTCATCAGCATCCGGAAAATATACTGCATTTAAAACAATAGAATTACCCTGTCTGTTTGTAACAAGGGTGTTACCGTTTCGATCAACAATTTCGCCGCGTGCAGGCTCAATAGGAACAATATATGTTTTGGCAGTGCTGTTTTGCTCCAGATATTTTTTGTTGTCACGAATCTGAATCGTAAAGAGGTCATAAGTAAAGCCAAATACTATTGCAAGCATAAGCACAAGTGCAATGACACTTCTGCTGCTTTTGAATCTGCTTTTCATATTAGACCTCCTTTATTTTTAATATTTATTCTTTTGATTTTTAAGTTTTTTCTTGATAGGTTTGTAGATTATAAATACAATCGGTGTCACGATTGCAGTGTAAATTGCACAGGGTAAATAAAAGCTAAATATAGTCTGCTCGCCGCCTTCAACACCTTTAATCATAATGAAGCAAAGCCAGTAGGCTAAGCAATACAGTATAATAACAATTCCTGATACCATCATATTTGTGATGAAGGTATCTCGGATAAGGTGATTTACAAGTGATGCGGCAATAAAACAGGCGACTGCAAAAAAGATGCAGTTAAAGCCCATATGGACAGATGATGATAAATCCCACAAAAAGCCTGCGAATAAACCAAGTAGAGCGGCAGATATTTCGTCCTCGCCGAAGGATAAAATGATTACCGCAGGGATGATTATAAAGCATCTTGCACCGCCTATTTCAGGCATAAGACCTGAAACGTTTTGCAGTAAATCAGCGAACAGGATTAACAGACAGCAGCAAATATATTTAGTTGTTTTTTGCTTTCTTGTTAAATCCATCAGTTGCCCTCACTCTCTATATTGTAGTTTGTGAGTATCAGACATTTATCGATTTTTTTAATATCGGTACCCGGCTCAATAACTGCATAGGTTGAAATATTTGTTGCCTCGTCATTAATTTCTCTTACTGTGCCTATCACGATTCCTTTTGGGATAGTTGCACTGATACCTGCAGAGGTAATAATTGAGCCGTATGTAATTTTAGTGGCTGCATCCAGATTTTCAAATTTGCAGCAGCCTTTTTCGGCAAGTTTTGCATCGCCTGTAACATAGCTGAGCTCTTTTGTATTAATATCAAAAGCAGATACGCTGAAATCAGGATCAATGATTGTGCTTACCACACTGTAGGTAGGGTATGCTTTTTTTATAACACCCACAAGGTATTTGCCGTAAACTACGGCATATCCGTCATTTACATCATTTAAAGTGCCTTTATTGATAGTAAAGGTGCAGTAGGGATTCGCACTGTCCCTGCCGATAACACTTGCTTCTGTAAATGTGAAATCACTGTTTTCTTCTTTCAGCTCAAGAGCGTTTTTATAAAGCTCGTTTTGATCCTTTAAATTTTCGTAGTCAGCAAGCTGGTTTTGCAGTTCGCCCAGCTGTTTTTGCAAGTCATCAATTTTTTTGTCGTATTCTGCATTACCTTTGGCACTGTTTGTAATATGTCCGATTCCGTCAGAAATTTTTCCTGCCACCCAGTGAGCAGGGGTAAATATTGTGCCGATAACAGTTGACTGTGCACTTTCGCTGTGACCGTTGGCGGCACAAAGAAACATACCAACAAGCAGTAACCCGATAACAGCAGCAGTTATTTTAAAACCGACACTTTTAAATACGTGTTTCATAATTACATAGCCCTTCTGAGTTTGATTGATGTACCTAATGCCACACATTCAGTTGGCTTTTCAGGAATGTGCACTGCAATTCCTGTTTCTTTTGAAATACGGTCTGCAAGTCCTTTTAGCTGACAAGCACCGCCTGTAAGATAAATTCCCTTGTCAATAATATCGGATGCAAGCTCAGGCAAAGTAACCTCAAGTGTTTCCTTTATAGTAGTTAAAATTTCATTAACAGGCACGCTGAGTACATCACGAACCTCAGCTGATGTGATTTCAACACTTTTCGGCAGTCCGTTCGTCAGATTTCTGCCCTTTACCTCCATAGCAGCTTCGCCGTCATAAATGTTTGCAGAGCCGATTTTAAGCTTAATATCTTCAGCAGTGTTGCTGCCGATAAGCAAATCGTGCTTGTCCTTCATATGTAAAACAATTGCCTCGTCAAATGCATCACCGCCAACCTTAATGCTCTTGCTGGCAGCTACTCCGCCAAGGCTGAGCACGGCAATATCGCAGGTGCCGCCGCCGATGTTAACAACCATTGAGCCTGTTGCATCAAAAACAGGCAGTCCTGCACCTAAAGCAGCAGCCATTGACTCCTCGATAAGCTCAACATCCTGTGCACCGGCTGAACGCACAGCATCCTCAACGGCACGTCTTTCAACCTCAGTAACATTGCTTGGGATGGAGATGACAACCCTTGTTCTTGTAAACAGATTTCTTTTGCTGGAGCGGTAAATAAAGCTCCTGAGCATATCAGAGGTCATATCAAAATCGGCAATAACACCGTAGTTCAATGGCTTAACAGCAACTATTGAACCCGGTGTTCTGCCTATCATCTGCTTTGCCTGATTGCCTGTGGCAACAACTCTTTTGGTTTTTACATCAACTGCCACAACGCTTGGCTCATTTATTAAAATTCTGCCCTTTCTATCTGCAACAAGGGTGTTAGAAGTACCTAAATCAATACCAATATCTCGTGAAAAAAGCATAGTTAAAAATCTCACTTTCAAAATGGAAAGTCATAAAAATCTGCAAACTAATCCATTATATAATATTAGTTTTTATTATATAGTATAGTGAAAATTATAACAATAGCAAATCACAAATTTAATAAAAAATTTTAATTTGTTTTATCAAATATTAATCTGTTAAACCTCTACTGTGAACTCGTACCCCTGGTTTCTGATTTCATCAATTACATTACCTAAAATTTCTGCATTTGTTTGGCTGACTGCGTGCAGAAGCATAATTTCGCCATTGTGGGTGTAGGTGGTGATTGTGTTGAAGGCTTCGTCTTTATCAACAGGGTTTTCTGTATCCCAGTCGGCATAGGCAAAGGACCAGAAAATACTCTTGTAACCAAGGCTGTTTGCAAGTGCCAAGGTGTTTTCACTGAATTCACCCTTAGGAAATCTGAACAG
>CAYNGP010000131.1:0-4640 GCA_964396885.1 uncultured Bacteroides sp.
TTAATTAATATTGCTTTTTCACGGCGTGATACCTGCACTTGTAATATTCCGAGTTTTTGTGCTGTTGTTCACTGGGTGGACCCCTTATTGTATCTATTATATATCAATATTTTCTCATCCTTTGACAAATGCCTGAGCAATTGAGATACAGACAATCTGTCAAACAGCTCTTCACTTTCGTCAACCGGTATATCAATTGTGCTGTCACCATCCTCACCAAATGAATTGAGTGATAGCATTGGTGAAATAACATTTAAAATCTCGGCTGTTTCCTCTGTTGTAACACCAAGCAATGATGAAAGCTCGCTGACTGTGGGCTCACGAAGATTTGATTTGATAAACTTTTCACGGATGGCCTGTGCCTTGATTGCCTTTTCTTTCAGAGAGCGGCTGACCTTGATTGCACCGCCATCACGGAAAACGCGTTTGATTTCACCCATAATTACAGGCACGGCATAGGTTGAAAAAGCAAAGCCCTTGCTTTCATCAAAATTATCAACAGCTTTTATCAGACCGATACAGCCATTTTGGAACAAGTCCTCATAGTCAACGCCCCTGCCTTTAAATCTGACGGCAATTGAATGAACCAAACCAATATTATTTTCAATTTTCTCTTCTCGGGTAAGGGTTACCATTTTGCCTTACCCTCTATTTTTTTCGTTAAAACTACGGTAGTACCCTTGTCCTGTTTTGAACGGACACGAATGGTATCACAAAAGCTTTCCATAACAGTGAAGCCGAGCCCTGCTCTGTCGCCCTCACCTGTAGTGAATAGCGGTGTCATTGCTTTATCAATATCAGGTATTCCGCAGCCTCGGTCTTTAATCGTGACCTTAACGATATTATTGTCACTGATTTGACCATTGATATATATTTTGCCGTATGTATCCTTATAAGCGTGGACAATGCAGTTTGTCACTGCCTCGCTTACTGCAGTTTTTAAGTCGGCAAGTTCCTCAAGTGTTGGGTCAAGAGGTGTTATGAATGATGAAACCACAACACGTGTAAAGCTTTCGTTAATGCTTTTACTGTCAACGGTTAACCTGAATTCATTAATCTTCTTCATTTTTATGCTCCTTAATTATTGCTATTCTGCCCAGACCTGCAAGCTCCATTATCTTTTTCACCTGGGGCGTAACATTTTTAATTTCAACACTGCCTGATGGAATCATTGACTGCATAAGCCTGTAGCGTCCCATAACAAGTCCGATACCGGAAGAATCCATAAAGGTAACATTTCTGAAATCAATAATTAAATGTGCAGGCTTTTTGAATTTTATTGCACTGTCAATCTTCTCCCTAACATCAACTGCGGTATGGTGGTCAATTTCGCCGATAAGATATGCGATAACAACACTGCCGCTTGACTCGACTGTAACGTTCATAATATGCTCAACTCCAAAAAAATAAAACCAGTTTGTTACAATAGTAACAGACCGGTTTTAAATTTTTTATCATATTTTGGTGCTAATTAAGCTCTTTTAAAATTTCTCTTATGAGATAGAAGGAGCCGCATACTAAATCAAGTCCCTTTTCTTTAGCGTAGTACAATGCGGTAACAGGTGCATCAACGGCTACAACATCATCACAATACTTTGAAGCAATGCGTTTCAGTTCAAGAGCAGACATGGCACGCGGATTACTTACAGTTGTTGTAATAATCTTTTTACAATGCGGTGCAACAACGGACAGATAGCCGTCAACATTTTTATCCTTCATCATACCGATAAGAGCAACATTATCATTCAATATCCACTCCAGAGCCTTAGCCGCATCAACATTGTGACCACCGTCGATAAGAATTTTGCCGTCAACAGTACCTGTTTGGCGAGCATCAGGCGTATATAGAGTGACACCGACATTGAGTCCAAGTGCCTGCACTGTTTCAGCGGCAGTCAAAAGATTTTTGGTATAAAAGGGTTCATCACTATCGCATAATACTTTGATAAGCTTTGCATTCTTTTCTTTGCAGACCTGTTCAAAAATATGCTCAACCTGTGGATTAGGATAAAGAACACAGGTGCAGTTTTCTTTAATAATGCCTGCTTTTTCATGTGCAATCTCTTCAATAGTATCACCAAGAAAATTGGTGTGATCAAGGGCTATTGAGGTAATGACAGCAAGGTTTTCATTTTCTACATTAGTAGAATCATTTAGTCCACCCATACCGCACTCGACAACAGCATAGTCAACCTTTTTATCTGCAAAATATTTGTACATAATTGCAGTAAGCATTTCAAACTCTGTGCAGTCATTATGCTGATATTGTTCAGTATAATAAGCTAAATCATCCTTGCTGATATATTCACCGTCAATCTGAATTTGTTCACGGTAGCTGTGTATCCAGGGAGATGTAAACAAACCTGTTTTATAGCCGTTATTCTTTAATGTATCAGCAACAGTATAGGCAACCGTACCCTTGCCGTTCGTACCGGCAATATGAATTATTTTTAATTCATTCTGGGGATTGCCCATTTCATCAAGCAGCTTAGAAATACGAGCAAGCCCCGGCATAATGCCAAGGCTTTGCTTGTTTAATATGATGTTTAACGCTTCGTTATAAGTCATTTATTCACCAAGAGAGTCAATAGAATTTTTAATATTAGCTATCTTTTCCTCTAACTTTGCTGCATCCTCTTTATTCTGCGCAACAACCTTTTCAGGTGCTTTATTTACAAAGCCCGGGTTAGAGAGCTTTTTATTGATAAAATCAAGCTTATCCTGTGCCTGCGCAAGCTCTTTTTCAAGACGCTTTCTTTCAGCCTCAAAATCAACAAGATCACCCATAGGGATAAAGATTTTAGCATCGTCTGTAATAATAGTAACAGTATTGCCCAGAGCATCAAAGCTGTCACCAACAACAACCTCATTAGCAGAAGCAAGACGCTTAACAAAATCAGCACCCATATTAAAGGTATCTGCAAAAGCAGTTTCAATATAAACAGTTGCCTTTCTGCTTGGAGGAATATTCATTTCGCTGCGGCGGTTACGGATTGCACGAATAGCCTTCATAATTCTTTCCATCTCTGCCTCATCAGCTGTGAAAGAAAGCTTTTCATCAAACTCAACCCACTTTGAAACCATAATTGACGCATCATCATGAGGAATAGCCTGATAAATTTCTTCTGTAATAAACGGCATAAACGGATGAAGGAGCTTGAGAATATCAGTTAAAACATAAACGAGAACTGAAATTGCTGTACTCTTGGCAGCCTTATCCTCACCCTGTAATCTGATTTTAGCAATCTCGATATACCAGTCACAGAATACATCCCAAATGAAATCATAAAGCTTCTGAATTGCAATACCAAGCTCGAATTTTTCGAGATTATCGGTAACATCCTTTGCAAGTGTATTAACCTTTGAAACAATCCACTTATCCTCAATTGCCAAATCAGTCGGAAGTCCGCTATATTCAAATTCATCATCAAGATACATTAAAACAAAACGAGCTGCGTTCCAAAGCTTATTCGCAAAATTACGTGATGCCTTAACCTTATCATCTGAGAAACGCATATCGTTACCAGGTGAATTACCTGTTGCAAGAGTAAAGCGAAGGGCATCTGCACCGTATTCGTCAATGATTTCAAGCGGATCAATACCATTGCCCAAAGACTTAGACATTTTTCTGCCCTGTGCATCACGAACAAGACCGTGAATCAATACAGTGTCAAACGGAACATTGTCTGTATGCTCAACAGCAGAGAAAATCATTCTTGCAACCCAGAAGAAGATAATGTCATAGCCTGTAACGAGTGTATTGGTTGGATAGAAATATTTAAGCTCCTCAGTATCATTCGGGAAGCCAAGGGTTGAGAATGGCCAGAGTGCTGATGAGAACCAAGTATCAAGGGTATCAGGATCCTGATGAATATGCTCGCTGCCGCAATGTGCACAGCACTTAGCATCTTCCTTAGAAACAGTTACCTCACCACAGTCAGCACAGTACCAAGCAGGGATTCTGTGACCCCACCAAAGCTGACGTGAAATACACCAGTCCTTAATATTCTCCATCCAGTGATAATAAATCTTGTCAAAGCGTTCAGGAACAAACTTAACCTTGCCCTGCTTAACAACGTCAACGGCAGGCTTAGCAAGCGGTTCCATTTTAACGAACCACTGCTTTGAAAGTCTTGGCTCGATTGAGGTGTGGCAACGGTAACAAGTACCTACATTATGGCTGTAGTCCTCAACCTCAATGAGCGCACCCTCTGCTTCTAAATCCTTAACAATTTCCTTGCGGCACTCATATCTGTCAAGACCTGTATACTTGCCCCAGCCCTCAGCAATATGACCGTCATCTGTCATAACGTCGATAATGTCAAGATTATGACGGAGTCCAACCTCGTAGTCATTAGGGTCGTGAGCAGGTGTGATTTTAACAACACCTGTACCGAATTCAATATCTACATAATCATCGGCAACAACAGGAATTTCTCTGTGAACGATAGGTAATATAAGCGTTTTGCCGATAATATCCTTATATCTTTCATCATTCGGGTTAACTGCAACAGCAGTATCACCAAGCAAGGTTTCAGGACGCGTAGTAGCAAGCTCTACATAGCCTGTGCCATCCTTGAACGGATAGCGCAGATGCCAGAAATGACCTGCCTGATCCTCATACTCAACCTCTGCATCTG
>CAYNGP010000132.1:0-4614 GCA_964396885.1 uncultured Bacteroides sp.
TATCATATCTCCACAGCTTTAAAAATACATTCTGCAGGATATCCTCAGCATCATTGTGGTTTTGTGTAAATGAAAGTGAAATCAGAAATAACCTCTGATTATTGCGTTTAACACAGTCTATTAAATTTTCCTCTGTCATCATCTCACCGCCTGTTGAAAGGTCCTTTCACTATTATAACAAAATAGCAGACCAAAAAGTTACATTTAAATTATGTCTTTTTCCGTTATGCGTCGTTACTGGCAAAATTTCACTCGTTCACATATCTATATATGCTCACGTCGATGAAATTTTGCCACAGCCTAGCCTAACGAAAAAATCCATTAATTTAATAAAATGGTTTTGATTTCCGATGATTTGTAATATAAATCATAATTCATATAACGAGGTGTAACTATGATTACCAAGGACGAAGTATTAAAGCTGGCTCGTCTTGCACGTCTGGAGTTTTCAGACGAGGAGCTTGACAGCATCATTAAAGATATGGACGATATTATTGCCTTTGCCGACACCATCAACAATTCGGTTGAGGGCGATGCTGAAAAAATCAGAAACGTATCTTCAACAGCAACACCTGCCGAGGAATTTCGTGCAGATGTTGTTAAGGAGTCATTGCCGAATGAAAAAATTCTTTCAAATGTCAACGGCTCAAAGGGTATGTTCTGTGTTAAGGGAGGAATATAAATGAGAGAGCTTATTTCACCTTTATCAAAAATGCTTAAAAACGGCGATATTTCAGCAGTGGAGCTGACTGAAAAATATATTGCCGCTATTGAAAATGATAATAAAAAATATAATGCCTATGTTTCAACTACCTTTGATAAGGCTATTGAAAATGCAAAGGCTGCCGATAAACTGATTGCAGACGGCAAAGCAACCGCATTAACAGGTATTCCTATGACGCTTAAGGATAATATCTGCAGTGACGGTGATTTAACTACCTGTGCATCAAAAATTCTCACAGGCTTCAGACCTTATTATGATGCAACTGTATGGGCAAAGCTTAAGGCACAGGGTGCAGTTATGCTTGGTAAAACCAATATGGATGAATTCGCAATGGGCTCAACCAGTGAAACATCTTATTATGGTGCACCTCTTAACCCACGCAATGTGAACCATGTAACAGGCGGATCATCAGGCGGTGGTGCAAGTGCTGTTTGTGCTAACCTTGCAGCCTATGCCCTTGGCTCTGATACAGGCGGCTCTGTTCGTCAGCCTGCAAGCTTCTGCGGTATCGTTGGTCTTAAGCCAACCTATGGTGCAGTTTCACGTTATGGTCTTATTGCCTATGGTTCATCACTTGACCAGATCGGTGTTATGGCAAATTCTGTTAAGGATACCGCTCTTGTATTTGATACCATCGCAGGTGTTGATGCCAACGACCAGACCAGTGTTGATTTTAAGTTTGGTAATATTGCCGATACACTTGACAGTGCTGATGTAAAGGGCTTGAAAATCGGTGTTGCTAAGGAGTATTTTGAGGGTATTAATCCTGAGCTTAAAGAAGCAATTGACAGTGCAATCAAGTTCTATGAGGATAACGGTGCAGAGATTGTTGAAATCAGTCTGCCTGTTTTAAAGCAGGCTCTCCCTGTTTACTATATTATTGCCTGTGCCGAGGCTTCCTCAAACCTTGGCAGATATGACGGCATTCGTTATGGCTACAGACCTGAAAGCTTTAACGATGTTGAGGAAATGATTTTAAAAACTCGTACAGAGGGCTTCGGCGACGAGGTTAAGCGCAGAATTATGCTTGGTACCTATGTACTTTCATCCGGCTATTATGATGCTTACTATAAAAAAGCCTGCCTTCTTCGTGAAAATCTTATTGCTGATTTTGATGAGATTTTCAATAGCTGTGATTTGCTTATTGCACCGACTGCACCTAATACAGCATTCCCGCTTAACTACAAGGGTGCATCACCTGTTGATATGTATTTAAGTGATATTGCAACTGTTCCGATTAATATTACAGGTGTTCCTGCAATCAGCGTTCCTGTTAAAAATGACAGCAACGGACTTCCAATCGGTATGCAGCTTATCGGCAAAAAGTTCAGCGAAAAGACGATTCTTGGTGCTGCTTATTTCTATGAAAAGAATGCCACAATCGGCGTAGCAGATTTTGAGGGAGGTGTAGCATTATGAGTTATCAGTTAGTTTGCGGTATTGAAACACATATCGAGCTTGCTACAAAAACTAAAATTTTCTGCGGTTGTACGACGCAGTTCGGCGGTGAGCCTAACACCCATTGCTGCCCTGTCTGCACAGGTCAGCCCGGTTCTCTCCCTGTTCTGAACAGGTCTGTTATTGAGTATGCCGTAAGAGCAGGTCTTGCTGTTCACTGCGACATTAACAATAATTCACATATGGACAGAAAGAACTATGTTTATCCTGATTTGCCGAAAGCATATCAGATTTCTCAGTTTGATGAGCCTGTTTGTATCAATGGTTATATTGAGCTTGACAGCGGTAAAAAAATCAGAATTGAGCGTATTCATATTGAGGAAGACGCAGGTAAGCTTGTTCATGACGGCGGTTATACCTATGTTGACTACAACCGTGGCGGTGTTCCTCTTATTGAAATCGTTTCCATGGCAGATATTGAAACTCCGCAGGAGGCAAGGGAATATGCTGAAAAGCTTCAGCTGATTATGCGTAACGTGGGCGTTTCTGACTGTAAGATGCAGGAAGGCTCAATGCGTTGTGATGTTAACGTTTCTCTTCACGAAAAAGGCGAGCCTTGGGGTACAAGAACAGAAATTAAAAATATCAACTCTCTTTCAAACATTGTCAGAGCTATGGAGCTTGAAATGGAAAGACAGGAGGATATCCTCGATTCAGGAGAAAAGGTTATTCAGTCAACAATGCGTTATGACGCAAACAGTGACACGGTGTATGTTCTTCGTACTAAGGAGAATGCAGACGATTACCGTTATTTCCCTGAGCCTGATATTTTAAGATTTTACATTTCACCTGAAATGGTTGAGCGTATCAGAGAGTCACTCCCTGAGCTCCCTGATGCTAAGCTTAAAAGATATCTGGAAATGGGTCTGTCTGAAAATAATGCAAGACTTATTTATAAATATAAAAATGTAACAGGCTTTTTTGATGGCGCTGTTAATGAAGGTGCAAGTGCAGGCAATGTGCTGAATATGATTATCGGTCCTATTTTTGCAACCCTGCAGACAGAGGAGGATAAGGAGAATTTTGAAATCAAAACGACCTCCTCACAGCTTGCAGCACTTGTTAAGCTGATTGATGAAAAGAAAATCCGTGCGAACAAAGCGAAAGAGGTTTTGGCGCAGATGCTTGAAAGCGGTAAGGATGTTACCGAGTATGTCAAGGAAGATGACCTTGCAGGTCTTTCTGACGATGATTTAAGAACACTTTGCCAAGGTGCAATTGATGCAAATCCAAAGGCTGTTGAAGATATTAAAAACGGCAAGGATAAGGCTATCAATGTTATGTTTGGCTATGTTATGAAAAATTCACGCGGTAAGGCTGATGTTAAAAAGGCTGAGGCTGTTATCAGAGAATTAATAAAATAAAGAACAAAAAACCATAAGGCCAATGCCTTATGGTTTTTTGTATGCTATCAAGTTCATTATGGGGTATTAATAAAAGTTTTGTTGTTATTCATCAGTCATTTTTAGAAGTTCATTCGGGGTACAGTTCAATAGTCTGCACATTGTTTCAATATTATCATATTTTATTGATTTGGTTTCATTATTTATCATTTTATTGAAATTCTGATAGCTCATATCAAGCTGTTTATAAAGCCAATATTTTGTTTTTCCGTTTTTTTTCAGTAATTCCAATGCATTGAGCTTTATCATACACTCACCTCTGAATTATATAATGTAATAATTAGATAATAACTTAATTTTATTCTTGACATATAGACTGTTGCATTATATAATGTAAACATAATATATATAAATACTCAAGTTAGTATAGCTTGATATTTTCTTTGACGCAGGGGAATGTGAGCAGTGGTTTGAATGAACACTGCTTGCATTTTCTTTTTTAGTTAAGTATTATGATATTATCTAAGCATAATGGTCATAATTCACAAAAATAGTTGTTGTAATGCGAGTATTTTTATTGTATAATGGTAGTTGTAAAAATTTGAGAGGAGCGTTTTTTAAATGAAACACCCAGAGATTATCCAAAAAATGACATTGGAGCAAAAGGCTGCTTTTGTTTCAGGTCACGATTATTGGCATTTAGAGTCAGCTCCGGAGCTTGGTTTACCGGAGATTATGATTACTGACGGCCCTCACGGTCTGCGTAAGCAAAAGGGCAAGGACTATGTTGAGCCGGAAGGAGAAAAGAATAAGGGCGGTATCGGCCTTGGTAACTCAGTACCAACAACCTGTTTCCCACCTGCAGCAACATCATCTTGTTCTTGGGATGAAGAACTGCTTAAGGCAGAGGGTGAGGCTATGGGTCAGGAGTGCCTGAAGGAGAAGGTTTCAACGATTCTCGGCCCTGGTACAAACATCAAACGTTCACCTGTTTGCGGACGTAACTTCGAGTATTTCAGTGAGGATCCGCTGCTTGCCGGTAAATGCTCAGCAGCAGTTATCAACGGTGTTCAGTCAAAGGGCGTTGGT
>CAYNGP010000133.1:0-4558 GCA_964396885.1 uncultured Bacteroides sp.
CGACAGCTCATTAAGACTTTGCTGATAGCTGTTTTCAAGCTGCATTTTGTAGCTGTTTGCACGGTTCATATTAACGATTGCATATCCTGCCAGAACAGTTACTGCTGCCAACACAAAGGAAAAAATCCTTACATAGCTTCTTGTTGTCATAAATAAAACCTCCGTACACTATTTTTTACCGAAAAATTAAAATTCATACAAAAAAACTATAAAAAAATATTTAATTATTCTGCTATATATGTTACAATACAAACAATTGTAATTAAAATGGAGTAGTATATTATGGAGAAGGTTGAAGGAAAACAAAGAATAGTTGTTAAGGTTGGCACATCTACCTTAACGCATAAAACAGGTAAAACCAATATTGCACGAATGGCAAAGCTGGTTTCAGTGCTGTCTGATTTGAAAAATGCAGGGCACGAAATTGTGCTTGTTTCAAGTGGTGCTATTGCAGTTGGTGCGGTTAAGCTTGGCTTTAAATTAAAGCCCGATACCACTAAAGGCCTGCAGGCATCTGCAGCAGTGGGTCAGTGTGAGCTGATGTTTTTGTATGACAAGCTGTTCAGCGAATACAGTGTTGTTGTGAGTCAGCTTCTGTTCTCTGCCGATACACTTGAAAATCCCGAGGAAACAAGTCATCTTATTGATACCTTTAATCAGCTTTTAGAATATGATTCACTCCCCATTATAAATGAAAATGACTCCGTTTATGTTGAGGAGCTCCTCAATGGTGATAATGATTGCCTCAGTGCAAAGGTAGCAACTCTTATAGATGCTGATTTGCTCATACTTTTAACTGATATTGACGGACTGTATGACGATAATCCGAATGTTAACAGTAATGCAAATTTAATCAAAAGAGTTGATGAGATAACAGATGAACTTAAAGCTGTAGCAGGCGGAGCAGGTGAAAAAGGAACAGGCGGTTTTGCCACAAAGCTTAAGGCTGCCGAGATTGCAACAGCTAAGGGAATACCGGTTGTTATTATGAACGGCGAAAAACCGACAGATATTTATAAGGTGCTTGACGGTAAAAGCATCGGTACATATTTTTCAGTAAAGGGTGAATAAAATGTTAGAACAATTAGGAATTAATGCAAAAAAGGCAGCAGGTGTTTTGACAACTGCTGATACAGAAATAAAAAATAAAGCACTGCTTGCAATCGGCAAGGCGCTTGTTGACAATGCAGATGTAATTATCAGTGCGAACAATAAGGATATTGAAAATGGAAAACAGGCAGGGCTTAATGCCGGACTGATTGATAGACTGATGCTCAATGAGGAAAGAATTCAGGGTATTGCTGATGGCTGTACACAGGTTGCTAATCTTGATGACCCTTGCGGCAGAATCCTTGAAACTGTTGACAGACCAAACGGTCTTGTTATCAAAAAGGTTTCTTGCCCTATGGGTGTAATCGGCATTATCTATGAGGCAAGACCTAATGTAACTGCCGACGCTGCCGCACTTTGCTTAAAGAGTGGCAATGCGGTTATTCTTCGTGGCGGCAAGGAGGCCATTGAGTCAAATAAGGCAATTGCCGATATTATGAGAAATGCGATTGAAAGTGTGGGCTTGCCTGCAGATTCAGTTCAGCTTGTATCAGATACTTCAAGAGAATCTTCAACTGAGCTTATGAGAATGAAGGATTATCTTGATTGTCTTATCCCAAGAGGAAGTAAGAACTTAATTAAAGCTGTTGTTGAAAATTCTACAGTTCCTGTTATTGAAACAGGCTCAGGCAACTGCCACGTTTATGTTGATAAATATGCGGATATAGAAATGGCTGCAGAAATAATTTTCAATGCAAAAACACAGCGTATCAGCGTTTGTAATTCCTGTGAAAGCCTTGTTATTCACAGCGATATTATTGATAAAGCTTTGCCTGTAATCAAGGAAAAGCTTGATGAAAAGCAGGTTATCATCAAGGGTGACGAGAGAGCTAAAGCAGTCTGCCCTGATATTGAAACGGCTGACGAAATTGATTTTGCAACAGAATATCTTGATTATATCATCAGTGTTAAAACTGTGGACAGCCTTGACGAGGCAATTGAACATATCAACAGAAACTCAACAGGTCACAGTGAAACTATTATCACAAATGACAATGACAGAGCCATGGCATTTATGAGCAGAGTGGATTCTTCATCAGTTTATCATAATGCATCAACAAGATTTACCGATGGCGGTGAATTTGGTTTGGGTGCTGAAATTGGTATTTCCACCCAGAAACTCCATGCCCGTGGACCTATGGGACTGCGTGAACTGACAACAACAAAGTATTTGATTTTTGGAAACGGACAGGTTAGATAAATAATGGACGATAAAGAAAGAGCAAGGCAGAGAAAAAAACGTCAAAGGGCTAAGAAAAGAAAAAAGGCAGGCAAAACCTTTTTAATTATTATTGCCATAATAGTTTTGGCCTTGGCTGCATTTTTAATCACAATGAAAATTTGTGACCCGAATTTTGAAATTAAATCATTTGTGCCTGAGGATAAGGTTGAACAGGTTGTGTCTTTTGTTAAAGAAGATATATTGAGTCAGACCACGACGACTACACAGCCAACAACCAAACCAACCACCACAAGACCGCCGAACTATGACTATGAGCCAATCAGCGAGTTTGAGTTTGATACCTCTCTTGAGGGCAATCAGGTGGGCAATTTGCTTAACAAAACAGCAGGTGCGGTTACCTTCAGTGCTTCTTATAATTATTTCAGTATTGAAAATGACGGCATTTATCGCTTTGATTCATCTGAAGAAACGAATGTAAAGATAACTGCAAATAAAAATAATTATAAATACCTTAATGTTTTGGGTGATTATATTTATTATGTTGATACTAAAGCAAATCAGCTTAAAAGAGCAAAGAACAGCGGCGGAGAGGAAAAAAAGCTTGCTGATGATATAAGCTTTGCATATTTATATAATGATAAAATATACTTTATAGGCAGTGATAATTCTGTAGGCTTTATTAAAACTGAGGATTACAGCAAAACAGTTCTGTATACCGCAGGGGCAGATAAAAAGCTGAAATTTGTCGGTATTTCACTTTCAAGAATATTCTTTACACAATTTGATGAGTATACCAATAAATATCGGTATATCACTGTCAGCCTGAGTGATAAAAATGACAGAAGATATTTCAGGGATGATACAATAGGTGAAACGATTGTTAATATGGAGCTTGAAAGCGGATTTTTCTATTATTATGAAAAACAGGATAACGGCAGCTTTAATTTAATCCGACAGAAATTTGGTTCTGAAAAAACGGTGACTCTTCTTGAAAAATGCTCATTAACAGATTACCCTGTTATTCACGGTAACAGACTTTATTATACAGCGCTTGACGGTTCAAATCTGCAGGCTATGGAGCTTAATATGAACTCAATGGATAAAAAGGTTATGGTTAAGCTTGGCGGTGCAGATAAAACAACTACCGCAGGTGTTGGCTACGGCTATCACTATGTTTACCTTTTCGGCAGACCTAAGGCAGACAGCGGTACACAGTACAGGGGCAGCAGTATTTATACCTCTGCTTCTTACCAGAACACCATTGCCTTTGAAAACGGAAGCTGGAAATACTAATTCTGAATTTAAAAAATATGATGAAAGGGAATTTTAATTTTGGACAAGTATAAAAAGTTAGCGTCAAATACATTAATATTTGCAATAGGTACTTTTTCTTCCAAGGCACTGTCATTTTTGCTGATGCCCTTTGTAACCCGTATGATGGGCACAGGCGACTATGGTGCTGCAGATTTGGTTCAGCAGACTGTTAATGTTTTGATACCCATTGTTACACTGCAGGTTAACAGTGCAGCATTAAGATTTTCCCTTGATAAAGCAAAAAACAAAGCCGATGTGTTCACTGTCGGTGTGCGAACGACAATACTCGGCTTTGGTGTGTTTTTGCTTTTTGCATATCCTATAAGCCTTATAAAAATCAATGATTTTATTTTAGGCGATTATATTATTTTAGTTATTGCATTTGTGCTGATTTCAGGCTTCAGGCAGTTGTGTCAGCAGTTTGTTCGCGGCAGTGGTTATGTTAAGCTTTTTGCAATTGACGGAATTATAGCTACTGCTACAACTCTTTTGTTTACAATCCTTTTCTTAGGACCTTTAAAATGGGGTGTAACGGGCTATATTGTTGCGATTATCGCATCAGATGCCTGCTCAATTTTGTTCTTTGTTGCAACTGCAAAGCTCCACAGGTGTGTTAAGCCTAAGCTGGTTGAAAAGGGCATTGCAGGTCAGATGCTCAAATATTGTGTTCCGTTAATTCCTACAGTTATTCTGTGGTGGATTATCAATGTTTCCGACAGATATATGGTAACAAGCTTTGTGGGCTCATCTGCTAACGGCTTGTATACGGCTGCATCAAAAATACCTAATTTTGTAATTCTGTTTTCACAGATATTTATTGATGCATGGCAGCTTTCCGCAGTTGACGGTCAGGAGAATAAGCGAGAACGCACAAGATTTTTCAGCAGAGTGTTCAGAATTTACAGCGGTGGAGTATTTGCTGTGGCATCCGCTCTCATACTGGCTTGTCAG
>CAYNGP010000134.1:0-4171 GCA_964396885.1 uncultured Bacteroides sp.
TGGTATATTTTTAGCGAGGTGATAAGATGACATTAGGCAATCGACTATATGACATGAGAAAGGAAAAGGGTCTGTCACAGGAACAGGCAGCAGAGGTGCTTGGCGTAACAAGACAGACAATTTCAAAGTGGGAAACGGATCAGTCAACCCCTGATTTTGATAAAATCCTTCCGCTGTGTGCGCTTTACGGAATAAGCACCGAAGAGCTTCTGACAGGCAAAAAGCAGAATTATACAAGCAATGTTAATGATACAGTAAATGATAACAGCAGTACGGATAATAATGAATATACTGCTGATGACAGATTTAATTATCAGACTGATTATCAGAATGAAAACATATATGAAAGCAACCTTTCCACTGAACAAAACGAAAAAGCAGCTAACGGCAGAAAGAAATTTGCAATACTCATATCAACATCTGTTTGTATGTATATACTTTCAATAGTACCGCTGATTATATTTGACGGAAGCACAGCATCAGCCGCTGCATTCTTTGTTATCATTGCACTGGCAACAATGCTTATTGTGTTCGGCGCGTTATCAAAACCAAAATCACACAATGAAAATATCGAAAACTTAAATGTAATGACCAGCCAGAAAAAACTTTACAAGCAGATAACAGGAATATTATCAGGTGTAACTCTTTGCTTTTATCTGATAATCAGCTTTTTAACAAACGATTGGCATATTACCTGGATTATTTGGGTTATATATGGTATAATATGTAAAATCATAGATTTAATACTTACACTTAAGGAGAGCGAAAAGAATGGAGAAAAATAACAGAGGTTTACTTATAACACTGATTGTATTGCTATGTGTTATTGCTCTGCTTCTTTCAGGAATATTAGTATTTGCAATGACAGGCGGAACACATTCCTTGTCAAAAATGCATTCAATTCTTCCGTCAAAAATGGTAACAATATTTGACCAGAGCTATAATGCAAACGAAATCAAAAACATTTCAATTGACAGTGATGTGGGCGACATAACCGTTAAAACTACAAATGACGGTACAATCAGACTTGTTGCAGACGGTTTCAGCAGTAACAATTTTTCAGCAGAGGCAAACGGAGAAACACTGAATGTTTCAAGCACGGAGATTAAAGGCAGAAAATTTTTTAACGCAATGAGACAAGGAGCAAATATTGTTCTTTATATCCCAAAGGATTTTGATGCACTGCGTATTACATCAAGCTTTGGTGATGTTGACATCGTGGATGAGCTGAACACCAAGCTGACAGTTGAAAACAATATGGGTGATATTGATGCAAAAATGCTCGGCGGTTCATTTGACATTCACACCGATATGGGCAACATTGATATTGAAAGAACCGATATCACCGAAAATTCAAGTGCCACAACAAATATGGGCGACATTGAAATTGATAAAACCAATGCAGTTTATATCAACGCAAAAACCTCTATGGGTGACTGTGATGTAAAAAACAATACACCCTCTGCCCCTGTCACACTGACAGCCGAAACAAATATGGGCAATATTGAGATAAATGATTAAATAATAGAAAATTTGAAACAAGTTAGATATGAATATGAAATTTAGAATTTGTGAACATATCGGTAATATATCAAATGACAATAATGGTTGGACTAAAGAATTAAATTATATAAGCTGGAATAATAGAGAACCCGTATATGATATACGAAGCTGGAATAAAAACCATACTGAATATGGTAAAGGTGTAACAATAACAGCGAAAGAAATGAAAGAATTACAAGACTTAATTAAAGACAAAAACATTTTTTAATAAATTATAAATTGCCGAACATTTTTAATATATTTTTAATTGTTTTTAAGAAACTTTGTCTATTTTAACCAAATTATTGCCAAGATTTTTTACACTGACTTTTATTGAAAAAACAGTACCTCTATTGTAAAATATTAATAAGGTATAATGAAAGGCAGTGAAAGCATATGGATAAACCGATTTACACAATTACTTCACACAGGGATGAGAGGGTGTTCATTCACGCAATGCCCGGTCATTTCATCTCGGCATCAAACCATATAAATTATTATATAGGCACATCTGACATCAAGCACAACCACGATGTTTCTGTTGATGCGGCAATGCTGCTTTCGCAGTATTATAATGAAAGAAGCATTAATGTTGACACTGTTTTGTGCCTTTATGAAACACAGGCACTGGGTGCATATCTTGCCCACGAGCTGTCAAGACCGAATATGTTAAATCCGAATCCTGAAAACAGGGTTTATGTTCTCGGCTCTGAATATGACTCGGCAGGCAATTTAATCTTCCGTGATAATTTAAAGAAGCTTATCAGCTCAAGGGATGTTGTTATTTTAATTTCCTGTATCACCAGCGGCAAGACTGTTGAAAGGGCTATTGAAAGTGTTTCATACTACGGCGGAAGGGTTGTTGGTATTTCATCCGTTTTCTCTGCCATTGACCAGGTTGAGGGTATGGAGGTTAACACTATCTTTACCAAGGATGATGTGCCGGGTTATGCTTTCTATACACCACATAACTGCCCGCACTGTGCAGCAGGCGAAAAGGTTGACGCCATTGCAAACGGATACGGATATTCGCTGCTTTAATTGACTCTTGACAAATATTTATTATTTGCTATAATATTAATACAATTTAATAGTACCCAAGCAAAAGCTAAGAAGCAGAAAAAGACCTTATTAATTTAGTTTCAGAGAGTTGACGGTTGGTGAAAGTCAATACAGATTATTTGGTGCATAGCTCTCTGCAGAGCTGCTGTTTTGAATAGAAATCAATAGGAACAGCCGTGTTGTTACGTTACAAACAAAGGCATTGATAGATGCTAAAGGGCAATTTATTTGCTGAAATAGGGTGGTACCACGTAAACGATTACGTCCCTATACATTACTGTATAGGGGCTTATTTTTTTGTTCCTATGCAATACACTGAAAGGAGATTAGTGTGATAACATCACTAATCTCAATTATATGTCCTCAAAATTTGCACAAGGCATAATTTTGAGATGACTAAATTTCCATAATACGCCTTATATGCCCACAATAAGCGTATTAGCAGGATTAATAATGATTATATTGTGGGCAGAAAGGCTATGGAAATTGCTATGAAAAAAGGGTATGAAAAATACATTGGCTTTAAGCCGATAGACATTCCGGACCGTACCTGGCCCGACAAGACCATCACCAAGGCACCTGTTTGGTGTTCAGTTGATATGCGTGACGGTAATCAGGCACTTGTTGACCCGATGAATTTGCAGGAAAAGCTTGAGCTTTTCTCAACACTTGTTGAAATCGGAGTTAAAGAAATTGAGGTTGGCTTCCCTTCAGCAAGCGAAACAGAATATGAAATTTTAAGAACACTGATTGACGGCGGTTATATTCCTGACGATGTTACGATTCAGGTGCTTGTGCAGGCAAGACCGCACCTTATCCAAAAAACCTTTGAGGCTATCAAGGGTGCAAAGAATGTCATTGTTCATTTTTACAACTCCACATCAACACTGCAGAGAAAGGTTGTTTTCAAAACCGATATGCAGGGTGTAATTGATATTGCAGTTAAGGGTGCAAAGCTCATTTATGAGCTCACCGAGGAGCAGAAAAAATCAAATCCGGAAACAAACATCCGTTTTGAATACAGCCCTGAAAGCTTTACAGGAACTGAAATGGATAACGCTGTTGAGATATGCAGACAGGTTATGGAGGAGCTTCATATCACTAAAGAAAATCCGATTATCCTCAACCTGCCGTCAACGGTTGAAGGCTCAACACCAAACGGCTATGCTGACCAGATTGAATATTTCTGCCGTCACCTGCCAAACCGTGATGCAGCAATCATTTCACTTCATCCACACAATGACAGAGGCACAGGCGTTGCTGCTGCTGAGCTTGCACTGCTTGCAGGTGCTGACAGAATTGAGGGCACACTTTTCGGTAATGGTGAAAGAACAGGTAACGTTGACTTAGTTACCCTTGCACTGAATATGTGGACACAGGGTGTTGACCCTGAGCTTGATTTCCACAACATCAACAAAATCAAAGAGGTTTACGAGCGCACAACCAAAATGGTTGTTCCTCCACGTCATCCATACGCAGGCGAGCTTGTTTTCACTGCATTCTCAGGCTCACATCAGGATGCCATCAACAAGGGTAAAATGTATATGGAGGAAAGCGGCACAGAGCT
>CAYNGP010000134.1:4181-4541 GCA_964396885.1 uncultured Bacteroides sp.
GCCGATTATCCGTATCAACTCACAGAGCGGCAAGGGCGGAACTGCATATATTCTTGCAAATGATTACGGTATCAAAATGCCGAAGGCTATGCACCCTGAATTTGGTGCAGTCGTTCAGAAAGCTTGTGATGAAAAGGGCAAGGAGCTTCACAACAAGGAAGTTTTTGACCTGTTCCAGAAGGAATACAGAAATGTATGCGGTCCTTACAGATTATTAAACTATAAAATCAGCGAGGAAAAGAACGAGGCTGATTATCTTACCACCGTTCATTTCAGCGGAGAAATCAGATACAAGGGTAATGAGCCTGTAAAAATTTAGGTCAATGGCTCAGGCCCTATCGGCGCATTTTTCTCTGCAAT
>CAYNGP010000135.1:0-4332 GCA_964396885.1 uncultured Bacteroides sp.
GGTATAAAACATACAGGTTGAAATTGTACCGGGGGTTGGATAAAAATCCTGAACCTGCTCAGGTCTGATATGATTTTTCTTCAAAAACAATGCAAGCTCGACAGCATCACCAAGTGTTGAACCGGGATGTGATGACATAAGATACGGCACTAAATACTGTTCCTTATTCACCTCATCAGTATAGCTGAAATAACGGCGTGAAAAGTTAATATACGCTTCAATATGCGGTTTACCCATTTTATCAAGAACAGCTGCAGAGCAATGCTCCGGTGCAACCTTGAGCTGTCCTGAAACGTGATACTCTACGAGTTCTCTGAAGAAAGTATCATCCTTATCCTCCAGCAAATAATCGTATCTTATTCCGCTGCGGATAAAAACTTTTTTTACACCGTTAATCTGTCTTACATCGCGGAGAATATCAAGGTATTCACTGTGATCAACTGTCAGATTTGGGCACGGCTTTGGTGCAAGGCATTTTTTACCCTTACAAAGTCCATGCTCAATCTGCATATCACAAGAGGTACGTCTGAAATTGGCTGTTGGTCCGCCTATATCATGAATATAGCCTTTAAAATTCGGCATATGCGTCAGCTTTTCAGCCTCAATCATAATGCTCTTTTTAGAACGAGTTGTAACATATCTGCCCTGATGGAATGCAATAGAACAGAAATTGCAGGCACCGAAACAACCACGATTGTGCGTAATTGAAAACTCAACCTCACGGATGCCGGGAACACCGCCAAGCTTTTCATAGCTTGGATGATAAGCTCTCATATACGGAAGAGAGTAAACCCAGTCAAGCTCCTTTTGAGTAAGCGGCGGCATAGGTTTATTTTGCACAACCATTGTTTTGCCGTGCTTTTGCTTTATTACTCTGCCACGGATATGATCCTGCTCATCCTGTTGAATTCTGCAGGATTTGGCATATTCTTTTTTATTATTGCATACATTTTCAAAAGAGGGACACTCGACACCTTCATATGTAGTTTCAACAGTAGGACAAGCATAGCAAGTGCCGAGAATATCACGCATTTGGGAGATACTTTCGCCATTATTAAGTCTTTCTGCAATTTCGATAGTCTGATTTTCACCCATACCAAAGCTGAGCAAATCAGCACCTGAATCAATTAAAATACTTGGTCTGATTTTATCATCCCAGTAATCATAATGCGCGAAACGACGCAGAGATGCCTCAAGACCGCCGATAATAACAGGACTGTCAGGATAAATGCTTTTAACCATTTTGGTATAGACGATAACTGCCCTGTCAGGTCTTTTGCCTGCAACACCGCCTGCGGTATAAGCATCATCATGTCTGATGCGCTTGGCAGCAGTATAATGGGCAACCATTGAATCAATATTGCCGCTGGTTATAAAAAAGCCAAGACGTGGTTTGCCAAACTGTGTGAAATCATCCTTATTTTTCCAGTTCGGCTGACTGAGAATGGCAACTCTGTAGCCTTTATTCTCAAGTACTCTTGAAATGATTGACACACCAAAGGAAGGATGGTCAACATAGCTGTCGCCTGTTATGTAGACGAAGTCAACAGAGTCCCATCCTCGGTCAAGCATATCCTGTTTATTTATTGGAAGAAAGCCGCTCATTCATTATCCTCTTCACTCAAACTAAAATTAAATTCTGTATCAGACGACATATTATCGGTAACAACATCATCATTATCATCTATAAGCTCAAATGACATCTGCTCTGTATTATCTGCAGTAAATTCACTGTTTGATGCATATGCCTGCATCTCCAGCCACTGCTGACGTGTAATAAGAATCTCACGGCCCTTTGCACCATTGGATGGACCGATAATTCCTTTTTCTTCTAACTGGTCAATTATTTTTGCACCACGGGCATAACCTACAGACAGCTTACGCTGCAGGAAGGACGTAGATGCAGTGCCTGTTTCAAGCACAATATCAACTGCCTTTTCAAACAGAACGTCAAGCTGTTCACCATCGCCGTCATCTTCAAACGGTGATGATTTTTTATCCTGCACTGCCTTTGCTTCAATTTCCTTGGCAATGCTTTCATCATACTGACTTTCGCCTTGATTTTTAACAAAATCACAAAGTGCTTCAACCTCTTCGTCTGAAATGAAACAGCCCTGAACACGGATTGGCTTTGATGCACCGATTGGTGAATAAAGCATATCACCGTGGCCGAGAAGCTTTTCAGCTCCTGCGGCATCAAGGATTGTACGAGAGTCAATCTGTGATGAAACAGTAAGAGCAATTCTGGATGAAATATTAGCTTTAATCAAACCTGTAATTACGTCAACCGAAGGTCTTTGTGTTGCAATCACAAGGTGCATGCCAACAGCACGAGCCATCTGTGCAAGACGGCAGACAGAATCCTCGACCTCTTTTGGTGCTGCCATCATCAAATCTGCAAACTCATCAATAAATATACAGATTTTCGGCATGGAATCCATATCCTCGTGCTTCGCAGCATATTTGTTATAACCCTCAATATCACGCACACCGATTTGTGATAAACGCTGATAACGCTGAAGCATTTCGCTGACTGCCCAACCGAGAGCACCTGCCGCTTTTCTCGGATCTGTAACAACAGGAACAAGCAAGTGAGGAATGCCTGCATACTTTGAAAATTCAACCTGCTTAGGGTCAATCATCAGGAATTTAACCTCGTCCGGCTTTGCTCTGTAAAGAATTGAGGTAATGATTGAGTTCATACAAACAGATTTACCTGAACCTGTAGTACCCGCAACAAGAAGGTGCGGCATTTTAGAAACATCACAATAAACACATTTACCGGCAATGTCTTTACCAAGTCCTGCGGAAAGCTTGGATTTTTGCTCATAAAATTCAGGTGTATCAATAAGCTCACGCATTGTAACTGTATTTTTAATCGTGTTCGGTACTTCAATACCAACTGCCGCCTTGCCAGGGATTGGTGCTTCAATACGAACGTGCGTTGCAGCAAGATTAAGGGCAATATCATCCGCAAGGTTCGTTATTTTAGAAATACGGATACCTGCCGCAGGCTTAAGCTCATAGCGTGTAACAGTCGGACCGCGTGAAATATCTGTAATTGTAGCATCAACATTAAAGGAATGAAGCGTTTCAATAAGCATCTCAGCATTTTCTTTGAGCTCACCGCTTATGTCCTTTGTTGATTTCTTAGTGCCTTGCCGGAGTAATTCAACAACAGGAAGCTTATAATCATTAACCGTTGAATCAAGTGCTTCCTTGGATACAGTAAATTTTTCTACAGGCTCTTGAGATTCTGCAGGCTTTTCCTGTGAAGCATCCTCAACAATCTCATCAATAGATTTTGATTTAGCAGCGTTCTTTTTGTTTTCTCTTTCCTTTCTGTTTTTAATAGTGGTTGCATTAATTTCGTCAATTATATCGCGAGGTACTGAGGTTTCATCCTCCGCTTTAACATCCTTTTTGCGTGCCTTTTTCTTTGGCTTTTCCTCATCCTCTGCACTCGGTGGGTCAACATCCAACGGAACATCAATGGTTTCCTTACTCATTCGGCGTCTTTCAACATGCTCGCTTACCTTTTCATAAGTCACCTTAGCAGGCTTTGCCGCGCCTGAGAAAAACTGAATAACAGTTATACCGGTGAGCAGCATAAAATCAACGAGTAAAAGCACGACAGAAACAATGATTGCAGGGGCTTTACCCATTGACAATAAAAGCCAGCCGAGAACAGCACCGATAAATCCGCCGTTAAAGGTTGTTGGTGCAAGCTCATAATTTGTAACAATGGTTTCCTCAAAATCTGCACCTGTCCGGTTTTTAACAACGTGAATAAACGCAGCAAGGAGCAAAACCATAATAACCGTTTCAATAGATTTTGCAATAAACTTAGATGTTTTTGCGTTAGTAAATGAATAGAAAAGTACCACAACAACAGAAATAAGCGGGAACATACAAGCGGCAAAAACACCGAAAACACCCACATATACATTGTGAAGAATATTCCACACACCTGCTCCATTTATAATAGCAAGGCAGAAGAAAATAACGGATAATGCAAAAATAACAATGCCTGTTATTCTTATCACATCCTCGTTATTCATTCCCTGATTTGTTTGAACAGGAGCAGATTTACTTCTTGCATTTGTATTCTTTTTTTTGCTTGCAGTACTCTTTTTATTTGTACTTATTTTTTTATTTGCCATATGTACCTCTTACTTTACAACTACTTCAAAAATTCCGATAATAAGAACTATAAAACCGATTGCAGCATCATAAATGCCAATAAGCTGCAGCTTTTTATCCTTGATGATATAGATGAGCAGCTTTGACACAAAAAAGCTGACTACAGCAGAAACGACCAAACCGATAACT
>CAYNGP010000136.1:0-4300 GCA_964396885.1 uncultured Bacteroides sp.
AAGCTCTGCTGCATACTCCTCAGGGAATGTAACGTTAACGTCAAATTCCTCGTCAATCTTATGACCTGCAACCTGCTCCTCAAATCCAGGAATGAATGAACCTGAACCAAGCTCAAGAGGATAGTTCTCACCCTTGCCGCCGTCAAAAGCAACACCGTCAACAAAGCCTTCAAAATCAATCTCTGCTGTGTCGCCCATCTGTGCTTCTCTGTCATCAACAGATACAAGACGAGAATTTCTGTCTCTCATGCTTTCAAGCTCAGCATCAACATCCTCATCACTTGCTTCTGTTGGAAGCATTGTTGCCTTAAGACCCTTATAGTCACCAAGCTTAACCTCAGGATAAACTGTAACTTTCATTTTCATTTCAACGCCTTCAGCCTTGCTCATTACAGGAACATCAAGGTCAAATGGCTGGTCAACAGTTCTGAGACCCGCTTCTTCAATAGCCTCTGAAACAGCCTTTGGATAAACGATTTCAAGAGCTTCTTCATAGAAAGCACCCTCGCCGTAAACCTTTTCAATCATACCCTGAGTAGCCTTACCCTTACGGAAGCCGGGAAGCTGAATTGACTTTCTCTGCTTCATATATGCAGACTTGCAAGCATCAGCGAACACTTCCGGTGCAACTGTTACTTCAATTTCATAAGTATTTGTATCTACCTTATTAGATGACTTAAGTGCCATAATTATGGTCCTCCTAACAAAATTTTCTAATCATCAAAGTGGCATTATACCATATATTATTAATAATATCAAGTGTTTTAAAATTTCTTAATTAAATACGGAGTGAACTGCAATCTGTCGGCAGATATAAGTTTAAAGCTAATATCCTCAATTGTATCATTAATCGAAAATCTTGCCGCCATACCGTGAAGATGCCCATAATAACAATTTTTTATACCGTATTCTTTTAACAAATTAAAAATTTCATCACACTTATCATTTGTAGTTAACGGCGGATAATGTAAAAAAACGATTTTTTCATCATTCTCTGCAGCGTCAAGTGACAGTTTTAAGCGCAAAACCTCGCGATTTAAAACCTTTTCATCCTGTTCCTCAGGGCTGTCAAAAAACCATCCCCTGCTCCCGCAAACAGAATAGCCGTCAAAATCAAACGCATTATTATGCATAAATTTAATTTTGTCAAAATGATTTTCTTCTAAAAACTTATTCATTTTAGTTAAGGTATTCCACCAATAATCGTGGTTACCCTTTGAAATAATTTTAGTTCCGTTAAGCCTGTTGATAAATTCAAAATCAGGCTTGAGCTGTTCAAAATTCATTGCCCAGCTAATATCACCTGCTATAACTACATAGTCATTTTCAGTAACTAAATTATTCCAGTTTTTCTCAAGTCTGGCAGTATAATCCTGCCAGCCTTCAAAAGTATCCATTGGTTTGTTTGTGCCAAAGGAAAGATGTGTATCAGCAATAGCAAATAGTGACATTGTAACTCCTTGAATAAATGAACCCCCGCTTCAAATAATAGTATTGAAGGGAGTGAAAAGTAATGGATAAAGAAATCAAAGGTATCAGTTGTGAAGTAAAGAACTGCAAATATCACGATATGTCAAACTGCTGCACAGCAGGTCATATTACAGTTGGTGACAGAGCAGCAACAAGCTGCTCAGACACAAAATGCCAGACATTTGAATGTTGTGATACTTGCGAGTGCAAATAACAAATTTTAAAATTAACAAAATAAATAAAAATTAAAGTCAAAAGGCTCCTTTCGGAGCCTTTTAATTATAAATTTAAGAGATTGAATACCATTTGGCTCATATCTTCTTTATTACATACATCTGTAAATCTTACTTTCTTATCCTTGAGTGAAGCAAGCGGCTTAGGTACATCTGCTCCTGTTACTCTGTTAAGTTCATCAACCATTTCAAACTCATCGAGATCTGCAGCACTGTTTTGAACAGCATTTAAAACACTTGCTGAGAATTTGTATGGTGAAGCAGTTGAGTCGATAACAGTAGGAATATCATCCCCTGTTTCAGCAACATAATCATCATAAACCTTAACAGCAACTGCTGTGTGGGTATCGCAAAGATACTTGAAGCTGTCAAAATGAGATTTGATTGTGCTGTCAACACTTTCCTCACTTGTGTAGCCTGCTGAGAAGATTTCTTTAATGCTTGAAATCAGTTCATCACTGACTGTATATTCACCATTATCTGAAAGCTGACCCATTAAATCAGCAACAAGCTCAGCATCTTCACCGCTCATATGATATAAAAGTCTTTCAAGGTTTGAAGAAATCAGAATATCCATTGAAGGTGATGTTGTTGTGTAGAAATCACGGTTTTTATTATATGTGCCTGTTTTTAAGAAATCAGTCAGAACATTGTTTGAATTTGATGCACAAACAAGCTTTTTAATCGGCAGACCCATTTTCTTTGCATAATAACCGGCAAGAATGTTACCGAAGTTACCTGTAGGAACAACCACATTAATTTCATCGCCTGCATTGATCTTGCCCATTTCAAGCATATCGCAGTAGGTTGAGAAATAGTAAACGATCTGCGGAACAAGTCTGCCCCAGTTAATTGAGTTCGCTGATGAGAACATCATATTCTTTTCAGCAAGCTGTGCCTTGATTTCTGAATTTGTAAAGATTGACTTAACAGCACTCTGTGCGTCATCAAAATTGCCGTTGATTGCACAAACAGCAACATTGTCACCCTCCTGTGTAGTCATCTGCAATTTCTGCATTGGTGAAACACCGTCAACAGGATAGAAAACCAAAATCTTTGTATGCTCAACATTTTTGAAGCCTTCAAGAGCGGCCTTGCCTGTATCACCTGATGTAGCAACAAGAATAACGATTGTTTTGCCGTCAGCCGTTTTCTTTGCAGAAACTGTCATAAGATAAGGCAAAAGCTGAAGAGCCATATCCTTAAATGCACAGGTAGGACCGTGCCACAGCTCTAAAATGTTTTTATTGCCGTCAACATTGACTGTCGGAGCAATTTTTGATGATGAAAACTTTTCAGCAGCATAAGCACCCTCAACACAATAGTTAAGCTCATCCTCTGTAAAATCTGTCAAAAACTCCTTCAGTACAGTTTTGGCTCTGTCAATATAAGACATTGAAACCATTGAAGAAATTTTGTCAATAGAAAACTGTGGAAGCTCAACAGGAACAAAAAGTCCGCCTTCCTCACTGATACCTTGTGCAATTGCCTGAGCAGCACTTACTCTGATTGAATTATCTCTTGTAGATGTATATAACATAGCATTTATCTCCTAAATAAAATCGTATATATTTTATAATAAGTCAAAGGCATTTTCAAGATGTTTTATAGAATTTATTTTATTATTGTCAGTATATACCTCAACAACATCAAATCGAGGCTGTAATTTTGTTGAATGTGTTGCTAAATATTGCTTTGCAGACATTATAATTTTATTCTGCTTTCTTTTATCAACAAACTCACCCGGTGTGGCAATTGAATGAATATCACGCTGCTTGACCTCAACAAAGCAAATAAATTTCTTGTTATAAACGATTAAATCAATTTCACCAAAGCGAGTGGTATAGTTTGCTTCAAGCAGCTTGTATTTTTTCTTTCTGAGATAGTTCGCAGCTTCTATCTCCCACAATTTGCCTTTACTGTTCATTTTCTATCTTTCATTAAAAAATCTTAAGTAATTTTTAAAACTAATATTTTTTATGCAGTATGTGCCATATATCATTCCCGACAAAGCCACATTTTCGATACAATCTTTCCGGATTGGTTGCATTATCAACTTTTCCTGATACAGTTGCAAAATCAGCACTTTTCATTCTGTAAAACAACTGATTAACAATCAATTTTCCTATCTTTCTGCCTCTGTATTCAGGTAAAACCTGTATCCACTCCAATATACCTTCTTTGGCTTCAGCATCAAAGTCAGCAATACCACAGCCAGCAATATTATTGGTTTTGTCATCATATACTAAAATCCATAAATCATTATCATATACTTTAGTTTTCGTGTATGAAAGAATTTGTTCATAGCTGACTGATAAATCAGAATAACATTTATTTATTGTTTCAACTATTAATTGAATATCTGTCAAATCGGCAGTTCTAACAGAAAACCCATTTGGTATTTTGTTATCAAGATTATCCAAATAATGAATCAACCGAAAATATCTTTCATCGTAATAATCATTAAGAAGTTCATCATTAAAATCACTATGATGAACTATTTTGATATTTTGAGGAATTTCAATAGCCTTACTCTTCCAGTAGGCAATGAATAGTAATCCGAACCTGCCCAAAGCCCAGTATTAAAGCGAATTTGT
>CAYNGP010000137.1:0-596 GCA_964396885.1 uncultured Bacteroides sp.
CTCTTTTCAGTCTGCTCGTCAAGTCCGTCAAGAAGCTGTGCATCGTTCATAGGACCGAGTGTTGTAACTGAAAGTACCTGAGTCTGACCTCTTGTGAAAAGACCTGAGCCGTGAACTCTTGCAAGTAAATCAACCTCAGCATTAAGTGGACGGATTTCATCAATGCCTCTGCCGTCAACTCTCTTATGCTCGTCCTTGAGCCATGCACGAACAACGTGCTTCTGAACAAGGTACATAATTTCATCAAGCTTAGCCTCACAGCCCTCGAAACGCTCATCAAATTTCTCGTGAACAGCTTCGTAGATAGGGAGAAGAGCCTCGTCACGAACAAGCTTGTCGTCTGTGTCAAGTGCTTTCTTTACATCCTCAATGCAGAATGCTTCAATCTCAGCCATGATTTCAGGGTCAGGATCGCTTGATTCATAGGCAAACTTTGGCTTGCCGATTTCATCAACAATACCCTGAATGAACTTAACAATCTTCTTGTTCTCCTCGTGGCCTGCCATAATAGCGTTGAACATTGTGTCGTCATCAATTTCGTTACCGCCTGCCTCAATCATAGCAACGAGGTCCGCAGTTGATGCAACTGTAAGTGT
>CAYNGP010000137.1:606-4297 GCA_964396885.1 uncultured Bacteroides sp.
GGTCAGTCTTTGCTCTCTGCTCAAGTGTTGGGTTGATAACGATTTCACCGTCAACAAGACCAACGTTAACAGATGAGATAGGACCATCCCAAGGAATGTCTGAAATTGCAATGGCTGCTGATACACCGATAGCAGCTGTAATCTCAGGTGAGCAGTCAGGGTCAACTGACATAACTGTAGCAACTACAGAACAGTCATTTCTTAAATCCTTAGGGAAAAGTGGTCTGATAGGACGGTCAATACAACGAGATGTGAGTATTGCCTTTTCACCTGCTCTGCCCTCACGGCGGAGGAATGAGCCAGGGATTCTGCCTACAGAATACATTTTCTCCTCATAATCTACTGAAAGAGGGAAGAAGTCAACGCCCTCTCTTGGCTTAGCTGAAGCTGTAACATTACAAAGCACTTCAGTTTCGCCGTAACGTGCCAGGATTGATGCGTTAGCAAGTCCTGCCATTTTACCGGTTTCAAGTGTTAACTTTCTGCCGGCAAGCTCGGTTTCCCAAACCTTGAAGTTTTTGAAAAACATAGTTTTTACCTCTCAAAAATTTATTTAATCAAGGAGGTGCAATAGTAATAAATTCAGCACACAAATCCATATTTATATGCTCAATTTACTACTATTGTCTGCCCCTCCTTAAATTACAAAAGATAATTATAAAAAGTAGACAAGGCAAGCACCGAAAAACAGTGCTTGCCTATTTGACCAATTATCTGTCAAGAGTATCACGGATACCTAACTTCTTAATAAGAGCACGGTATCTTTCGATGTCCTTATTATAAAGGTATACAAGAAGGTTTCTTCTGTGACCTACCATCTTTAAAAGACCGCGACGTGAGTGGTGGTCCTTCTTATGCACCTTAAGATGCTCAGTAAGCTCGTTGATTCTTGTTGTAAGAACAGCAACCTGTACCTCCGGTGAACCTGTATCACCCTCGTGAGTAGCGTATTCCTTCATAATTGCCTGCTTTTCAGCCTGTGTCATAATTTCACCTCATTTAATTTATTTGCCGAAGTCGATAAACACAGTAGGGGGCAGGTGAATACCTGAATCAGGTTTACACCCCAAACCGAGTAAATCGTTTACAGCGATAGAATTATATCATATACACCAAAAAATGTAAAGCATTATTTTTATTTGTTATAAATATAATATGTAAATCATTGCTCAAAATCATTCATAACGGCTAACAATATATGTAAATAAATTAATTATTCTTAATAGATAGAACTTATAAGTACTGCAGAAATAAAGTTACAAATAATTAATGATAAAGTCAAATAGTACCGAAAAGTATTAGAGGATGATGAATTTGTATTTTCAGCGTTTAAGGGATTTGAGGGAAGACAAGGATATGAAGCAAGCCGATATTGCCGAATATTTAGGTATTCAGCAAACGGTTTATTCCCGCTATGAGCGTGGTTTTCAGAATATACCTATTGAGCATTTGCTGTCACTTGCTGATTTTTACAATGTGTCAACAGATTACATTTTCGGCAGGACAAATAATCCGAAGCTATATAAGTAGGTAAAGCGGTTTTTTTACAAAAATTGTATTTAAAGCAAAACGTAGGGGATAGCCTCCTCGGTATCCCGTGGTATATGTGTCACATATATTTGTAATATTTTCAAAAAAATATTGACTTTGACATTTTATTATGTTATCTTATTTAAGCCGCATATTATGGGTTTAAGTCATTTATGTGCACCCATCGTAGCGAGACTTATGTAAGGAGATATAACTATGTACGCTGTTATCGTAACCGGTGGTAAGCAGTATAAGGTTGCTGAAGGTGACGTTCTCTACATCGAAAAGCTTAATGCTGAAGCTGAAGAGAAGATTACTTTCGATACAGTTCTTGCAGTTGGTACTGAGGATGGTATCAAGGTTGCTAAGGATTGTGCAAATGCAACTGTTGATGCAACTGTTCTTAAGAACGGCAAGGGCAAGAAGATTACTGTTTTCACCTACAAGCCAAAGAAGGACGAGAAACGCAAGAAGGGTCATCGCCAGCCATACACTAAGGTTGAGATTACCAAGATCAATGCGTAATGATTAAAATTGAGTTTTACCGTGGCATTAACGGATTATGCGGCTTTGAGGCACAGGGTCATTCCATGGCGGCTGATGCCGGAGAAGACATTATCTGTGCATTTGTTTCAAGTGCATGCCTTATGACAGCCAATACTGTCACAGAGGTGCTGGGGCTTGATGCTGATGCAAGAGCAGAGGATGGCTTTTTAAAGCTGATGATTTTGCAGGATGCCACACCCGCACAGGATATTCTTAACGGACTTAAGCTCCATATGACTGAGCTTGAAAAGGATTATCCTGATAATATTAAAGTGATTTATCGGAGGTGTAATAATGCTTAAGTTAGATTTACAGCTTTTCGCTCATAAGAAAGGTATGGGTTCTACAAAGAACGGCCGTGATTCAGAGTCAAAGCGTCTTGGCGCTAAGAGAGCTGACGGTCAGTTCGTTCTCGCAGGCAATATTCTTTATCGCCAGAGAGGCACTCATATTCACCCGGGCAATAACGTTGGCATCGGTAAGGATGATACTCTTTTCGCTCTTATCGACGGCACTGTTAAGTTTGAGAGAATGGGTAAGGACAGAAAAAAGGTTTCTGTTTATCCAGTTGAGCAGTAATTATAAAAAATTAAAGCACGGCTTTGACCGTGCTTTTTTATTTGTTGACTTATGTGCAATAATAGGGTATTATTAAAATATAATAATATTTGTCAGGGGGTAATGTTAGTGAAAGAAAAATATCAAAAGCCGCAGTCAGATGTGCAGACATTTAAGGGCATTGATGTGATTACTACCAGTGGAACAAATATGGAACTGCCTAATATTGACATTGAAGACTGATTCACATATTCTATAATATACCCAAATCCCCATAAGGCGGAAAACCTTATGGGGATTTTTAACGCAATTACAGACCAAAAGATGATGTTGTTTTTTAGCAAAACTGCGTTATGAAACCTCTGCTTTTTATATCAATCTGCCAATAATGTCTAAATTCTTCCTGATTAAGTAATTATTTCTTGCATTACAGGGTAAAATAATATATAATTATATCGGCAAAAATTTATTGTTAAAAAATTAACTATCAAAAGAGAGGTAATTTTAATGGACGCTTTAAACAAAAAGACGATTGAAGACATTGACGTTAAGGGCAAAAGAGTTTTAGCTCGCTGCGATTTCAACGTTCCGCTTAAGGACGGCGAAATCACAAACGATAAAAGAATTGTTGCTGCTCTTCCAACTATTAAATATTTAATGGAAAATGGCGCAAAGGTTATTCTTTGCTCACATCTCGGCAGACCAAAGGGCGAGTATAAGCCAGAGTTCAGCCTTGCTCCTGTTGCTAAGAAGCTCAGCGAGTATCTTGGTGTTGAGGTTAAGCTTGCTGAGGATGCAGAGGTAGTCGGCGAAAATGCAAAGGCTATCGCTGCTGAGCTTAAGGATGGCGAGGTTATGCTCCTTGAGAACGTTCGTTACAGAAAAGAAGAAACAAAGAACGAAGAGAACTTCACAAAAGAGCTTGCTTCACTTGCTGATATTTTTGTTAACGATGCATTCGGTACTGCACACAGAGCTCACTGCTCAACAACAGGTGTTGCATCCTATTTACCTGCAGTATGCGGTTATCTGATTCAGAAAGAAATCAAGCTTATGG
>CAYNGP010000138.1:0-4261 GCA_964396885.1 uncultured Bacteroides sp.
TTTCCAATTCTCTACTTTTTCCATTTTTACTATTGACTTTTAATAGTTAGTCTTATTTTAAAATGTTTTTTATGTTATGTAAATATGATATTATACATCGGTCTTACCCCTATCATTATTGAATCAACATCTTATTCTACTCTTACAATAGCATAGACATAATATTTTGTCAACAATATATTTTCTGCATAGGTATTGAAAAATCATTTGTAGAACTTTTCTGCTCATGGGGAAAAATGTAAAAAGGGCTGCCTCACGAAAAAGTGAGACAGCCCTTTTAATATGCTGTGATTCATTATTCAGCGTCAGCTTTTTTAGCAGCCTTTTTCTTAGCAGGAGCCTTTTTCTTTGGAGCAGCTTCCTCTGCAGGAGCTTCTTCAACAACTGTTTCTTCAGCCTTAGCTTCAACAATCTCAATCTCGTTGTCGCACTCGAAGAAATCGTTGTCATCAAAATACTCAGGTTCTTTTGAACCGGTTAATTTTTTAACAGCTAAAACAACAGCAGCTGCAAGTGCAACCAAAGCAACGATTGCGCTGATTACTTTAAATATTTTTTTAAAATCCATAAAACATACCCCTTTCAAGTATCTGTATTTATTATAGATTGAAAAAAGGACAAAGTCAAGACAAAAAATAAACTCCTATTAAAAAATAGGAGCTGATTTTTCAGTTAAGATTAAGCGTTAGCTTTCTTTGTAAGATTGCTCTTCTTTCTTGCTGCGCAGTTCTTATGAATAAGATTCTTTGCTGCAGCCTGGTCAATCTTCTTAACAGCGTCCTTAACAAGAGCATCTTTGTTATCTGCGTTTGTTTCAATAGCAGCATTAGCCTTCTTGATAGCAGTTTTAAGTGCTGAGTTAGTAGCCTTGTTGTTAGCAGCCTTTACAGCGTTAACCTTTACTCTTTTCTTTGCGGATTTAATGTTAGGCATAATTTTCACTCCTTTAAAGGTAGATTAGGTATACAGGGTTTTAACCCTTTTATGTTTTCAATTCTAATGTATATTATCACACCTTGTTTAAAAATGCAAGTATTTTTTTATTTTTGGGCATACTTTTATTAAAAAACATTATATTTTGGGTGATATTTGTGGCAAACAGAACCGATTTAGCAGTAGAATCATATGAATCTGTCAATAAAACAGCTATTGACGGAGTTATTGTAAAAGAAAACAAAAATATAACAACCGTTAAAGTTGTGAATGAAAATGGGGCACAGGTGTTGGGTAAACCAATAGGAACTTATATTACCTATTCTTTACCATCATTTTTAAATGATACCGATATTTTTGACGGCAGGCTTGAGGATTTATCGTCAGTTTTAAATTCTCTTTTGCCAAAGAATATTTCCTCTGTGCTTGTTGCGGGTGTAGGCAATCTTGATATAACCGCCGATGCGCTTGGTCCTAAGGTGAATGATTATATTATTGCAACTCGTCATCTTGTTCAGGGTGAAAATAAAAATGAAATATTCAAGGATTTTTTTAATGTGTCAAGTATTCCCACAGGTGTGCTCGGTGACACCGGTATTGAATCGGCTGAGCTTGTGGGCGGCGTAGTCGATGCCATTAAGCCATCCTGTGTTATTGTTGTGGATGCTTTGGCGGCAAGCTCAAAGGACAGGCTCGGTTCAACGGTACAGATGTCAGATACAGGAATTTCTCCCGGCTCAGGTGTTGGCAATCACAGATATGAAATATCAGAAAAGACTTTAGGCGTTCCTGTAATTTCTATGGGTATTCCTACGGTGCTTTCAACTGCACTGCTTGATGACAGTGTTGACAACTCAATGTTTGTTACCCCCAGAGAAATCGACAGGATCATTGAACAGGGTGCTAAGCTTATAGGAATGTCAATCAATACCTGCCTTCATAAAAATCTGTCGCCACAGGATTTGTTTGCACTTGTGGGCTGACATATAATGTATATAATTATTAGTTAATATTAAATAAGTTCTGTTACGACAAATTTTATCATATATATGTATATATAATACTATTAAATATGGTGAGTAAATGAAAAAGGACTTGTTAATATATCTGATAAATGTTGTTGCCTGCGTTTGTGTTATTGCAATAGTTATTAATGTTGCCCCAAGCTATGCCTCACAAATCGGGTCAATCAGCTCAGGTGTAGCGGCTGTATTTGCACCACAGGTAAATCTGGAAAAAATTACTGAAAAAACTACTGATAAAACTATTCATAAAACAGAAGAAAGCGATAATACTACTAACACCGCATCAATAAGTGCCAGCAGGTCCACGGATGGAATAAAAGGGAAGGACAGCGACCTTTATTCTGACATTAAAAATGTACCTGATGACATAGCAAAGCTGATGAGTGACGCAGAAAAAACGATTGATGACGAAGAGGTAAAGGGCAAAACGAGTGAAGAGGATTACTTCGGCGGGGGAACCTTAATATCTTACGACCGGATTGAAATCCAAAGCAAAATACCTTCATCGTTTTATGAGCCTAATATTGAAGAGCTCCTTAAACAGAAGGCAGACCTCAGTATTCAGGATATATCAAAACCGACTATTCTTGTTTACCACAGTCACACAACAGAAAGCTATACACTTCTTGATGTGGGTTATTATACAGAGTCTCTCGACCTTCGCTCAAGCGATGGCAGTAAAAATATGGTGAGGGTGGGAGACGAGCTTGTGAAATATCTGGAGCTTCAGGGCTTCAATGTTATTCACGATACAGAAATACATGACGAGAATTACAGCGGTGCTTATGATTCTTCAAGAAAAAGTATTGAAAAGTATCTTGAAGAATATCCGTCCATTGAAATAACGATAGATGTTCATCGTGACGATATTACATATGATAATAAAACAAAGGTTAAACCAACTGCTACAGTAAACGGTAAAAAAGCTGCCAGAATGATGCTTATCGCAGGAACGGAATATGGAAGTATTAAAAAATTCCCGAATTGGGAGTATAACCTTAGGTTCGATTTGGCTGTTCAGAATAAGGTAGAGGAAATGTATCCTGGATTGATGCGACCTGTTTTTTTTGCTGAACGTAAATATAATATGTTTGAAACAAAGAATTCTTTTTTGCTGGAGGTTGGTACGGACGGCAATACTCTTGACGAGGCCTGCTACTCTGCAAGACTGTTCGCCACGGCATTAGGTGAGTTGCTAAAAGATGAATACGTTGAAAATTAGGTGATTGTTTATGAAAAAGAAGATAGCCGCAATTATTTGCTGTGCAGCAATTGTTTTTTGTGCCGGAATAAGTGTTGCTTATTATAATACTAAAACATTTGGATTTGATGAAAACACAAAAATTGCTACTGCTGATGATGATAAAATAACTATTTTTGATTTCAATATTTATTATAATAATATAGATGAAGCACTTAAAAAGGTGCAAAAATATGTGCCTGATAAGCAGACTACAGTATCAATATATACTGTATAATGTGCTGCAATTGGTTTAAATAGGTATATATAGTTGATTTCTATGGATTGGCTGTATATACCCTATATATAGTGTGTTTTAGGAACACGTGGCAAGGTGTGAAAAAACTTGCAAAAAACTTAAGAAAAAGTGTTGACAAGAGGGATTTGTTGTGGTATTATTGCAAAGCACTCGAGAGAGAAACGCCGAAAGGAACGGAACTCAAGAGTAGCAAAGGACCTTGAAAATTAAACAACGACAAAAAAGTAAGGAACCCGATAAGATTCAAAAAGAGTTTTATCTGTACTCGTATCCAAGAGATACAAAGCAGTAATTACGAACTAGTGTTCGAGAGAGCAAAAAGTTCTTGAAATGATTAGAACGAACAGGGATGTTCGATTTAATACAATTGTTTTAAGAGTTTGATCCTGGCTCAGGACGAACGCTGGCGGCGTGCCTAACACATGCAAGTCGAACGAAGCTTGATTTATGAATTCTTCGGAATGATTAATGATATGACTGAGTGGCGGACGGGTGAGTAACGCGTGAGTAACCTGCCCTTAGGAAAGGGATAGCGTCTGGAAACGGACGGTAATACCATATAAAGTATATTAACGGCATCGTAGATATACCAAAGCTGAGGCGCCTAAGGATGGACTCGCGTCTGATTAGATAGTTGGTGGGGTAACGGCCTACCAAGTCGACGATCAGTAGCCGGACTGAGAGGTTGAACGGCCACATTGGGACTGAGACACGGCCCAGACTCCTACGGGAGGCAGCAGTGGGGAATATTGCACAATGGGGGAAACCCTGATGCAGCAACGCCGCGTGAAGGAAGAAGGCCTT
>CAYNGP010000139.1:0-4228 GCA_964396885.1 uncultured Bacteroides sp.
AAAGGCTTTCAGCCCATTGCAGGATACAGCTATGGAGCGAAGAAGTTTGACCGCCTGCGTGAAGCAATCAAGACTTCTATTCTATGGTCTACGATTTTCTGTATAATATTCGGTCTGATATTGGTACTGTTCCCTGAGGCTATCGTTTCCCAGTTCACAAAAGGCGATACTGAAATGATTCACATCGGAGCAGCATCTTTAAGAGCCAACGGCATATCTATTATGCTCTTTGGTTTTTATACTGTATATTCCTCTCTGTTCCTTGCTTTGGGAAAAGGCAGGGAAGGCTTTATTCTCGGAGCTTGCAGACAGGGAATTTGCTTTATCCCTGTTATTCTGCTTCTGCCTATGGTCTGGGGTCTTAACGGAATTTTATATGCTCAACCGATTGCTGATGTGCTTTCTGCAATCATAACAATATTTATGGCAATACCGCTGCACAAAAAGCTGAACAAAATGCAGAAGCAAGCCGTTGCAATAAACAAATAAATATTTACCATTCAAAAATAAACAAGGAACACTTAACATAGAGAAGTGTTCCTTGCGTTCTTTTATTATTTTGTAATATTATCTGTTGTGATTAAGGATACACCCTCTGCAACAAGCTTATCGAGGGCCTCAGTGGTATCAATTGTCCATGCACCAACCTCTAAGCCTTTTTCGATGCACTTTTTAATCATACCCTTTTCAAAGTTTGCTTCCTTATTACCATTGAAATCAATACCGCAGTTTTCAAGTGAAAGTGCAAGCTCAATATCTTCGTCGCTGATTTCCTGTGTCAGGAAATAAACAGTGTCATCGGTAAGGGCTCTGATTTTCTGAAGATTTTCAAAATGGAAGGAAATGTAGACAGTTTCTACACCATACTGCTCAACAAGGTCAATGATTTCATTGTAATACTCTGTATTATTTTTACCCTTGAGCTCAATAACAGCTGCCATGCCATAATCCTTACAGATTTTCAGATAATCCTCAAGAGAGCAGAAGCTCAGATCGGGATAATTTTCAACATTAACGCCGTTATCAACCCTTTGCTTCATAAGGTCATCATAGGTTGACTTTTCGATAAATGCAGATTTATCCATCATTCGGTATGTGTGTGAATCGTGTGAAACAATCCATACGCCATCCTTGGTTCTGTATATGTCACACTCAGCACCCCAATATCCGTGCTCGCCTGCCTCTTCAAACGCAGGTGCAGTGTTTTCAGGTGCTACACTCCTCATACCTCTGTGGGCAACAAGCGTGACATTCTGATTGGTCTGAAGAACTTCATAATCTGCTGTTTTGCAATACCAGTTCAGGGCACACACACCGGCAACAACCACCAGCACAATCAGTGCCAAAAGAACAGACAAAACAATGACTGTGACCTTTTTCTTTTTAGACCACTTTTTTCCCTCGGCTGAATTACTCATTTAATTATCCTCCTCATTATTTTCCGGAAATCTGATAACCCGACTGTTTTCGGTACAGAACCTGCCGCTGCTGTCCCATTCACCTTTAACACCCTTTGCCCTGGCACCGATGCAAAAATGAAGCTGAGCAACACCGAAGCTTATACTTTTATCACTGTACGGTTCATCAACATAACCGGAGATTACACCATTTTCATACTTAAAATGAACAGGTCTGCTGTTGGTTGCTGACGGTGCCTTTTCCACCAGCTTCATAGCATATTCATAATAAGGAGGCAGCTTGGCATCACATACCTCAAACATTTTCTGATACGGCTTTTTCTGTTTATGGGTAATGTTATACATCAATTTTTCTTTTTGACTGAATTTATCCTTAACATTACCGATAACGATTACACCGTAAAGCCTTATTTCCTTTGGGATTTTAATCATTTCAAGGACTTTATTTTCATTATAAGTACCTGTTACCCAGCAGGTTCCAAGACCGTGATAGGTACATTCAAGCACAATCATTTCACCGAAATAACCTGATTTAACACGCATTTTTTCAGAGTCATCACCGCAGACGGCAATCAATGAAAACTTGCCTGTAAACAGTGTAAAGGCAGGAGAGCCGTCGTCAATAAATCTGAAATCAAGACCTGCGTTTTTATTAACAATATCCACCAGATTTTTAATAACAGCCTTTGTGCCGTCATCAAGACCGATAGAACGATATGTACGCCTTGAACGGCGCATTTCTATGGCTTTGATATATTCATCGTTTGTCATATTTTATCTTCCTTAATTTTCGTATAATATGATTATACTATATTTATATGTCAAATTCAACATTGTAATTTTTAATCCACACATAAATTTGGAAAATATATGCAAGCACCTGTGGTGCAGCCATAAGCTGACCATACCAGGGCTCGGTTAAGCTGTCTGGATTTTCCATTAAATTCAGTACAGCTTTTTGATTGAGCATTTCACCAAGGGGACAGCTTTTGTCATTAAGCGCAGCCGTTGCAAGCTCTGACACCGCTTTAAGATAAACAGGGTTATGCGTTTTTGGATAAGGGCTTTTTTTACGCCAAACGATTTCCGCCGGCAAATCATTCTCAAAGGCTTTACGGAGTATTCCCTTTTCTCTGCCGTCAAGAGCCTTTATTTCCCAAGGCATATTGTAGGCATATTCCACAAGCCTGTAGTCGCAGAAAGGCACACGCACCTCTAACGAGGATTCCATACTCATAACATCCTTGCGGTACAAAAGTGTCTGCATAAACCAGTTCAGGTTAAGAATAAACATTTCTCGCATTCTTTTTTCAAGAGGGCTGTCACTGTCAAGAGCGGACACCTGCGACAATGTGCTGTCATATGCATTTTTCAGGTAATCCTCGCCATTGGGCAAAAAGCCGTCCTTTAATATACTGCGTCTTGCAGCAGTTGATCTTGACCAGGGGAAAACCTCTTCAAACAGAATTTCTTTTCTGTGATACCAAGGGTAACCGCCGAAAATTTCATCGGCACATTCACCTGACAGGCAAACCGTGAAATCCTTTTTAACCTCTTTACAGAACAGGAGCAAGGATGAATCCACATCCGCAAAAGCAGGCAGTCCCCTTGCAACGGCGGCATCACCCAGTGCACGGGCAACATCGTTATTATCCAGCACAACATTATGATGAATTGAGCCGATAGAACCACTGATTAAGTCAATATAGTCGCTGTCCTTATTCGGCTGGAACAGGCTTTTTTTGAAATAAATATCATTGTCAACATAATCAACGGAGAAGGTATTGAGCTTCTCTCCCCTGCTCTTATAATAATCACCGGCAACCTTGGATATGATTGAGGAGTCAAGACCTCCGCTTAAAAATGTTGCCAAAGGAACATCGGAAACAAGCTGTCGTTCAATTGAATCCTTAACAAGATAGTAGGTATGCTCAATTGCCTGCTCCTTGCTCTCGGTATTAATATCTGCCGTCAGTTTCCAGTAAGCTTTAATTTCTGTTTTACCATCTTTAACGGTCATATAGCTTGCCGGAGGCAATTCCTGAATATCCTTAAAAATTCCGCTTCCGATTGTTTTGGCAGGACCGAGCATAAATATTTCATTGAGTCCCTGCTCATCAACCACCGGCTTAATGTCAGGTATGCACAAAAGCGTGTTTATTCGGCTGGCAAAGGCAAACTGCTTTTGCTTGGCTGAATAATAAAGAGGCTTAACACCGATTCGGTCACGGGCAATATAAAGACTTTTATCCTTTTCGTTATACACTGCATAGGCAAAAATGCCGTTCAGCTTTTTAACACTGCTTTCGCCCCATTTGTCAAATGCTTTCAGAACAACCTCTGTATCGCAATGGGTATCAAAGCTATAGCCAAAGGATTTCAGCATATCCCTGACCTCGTCGGTATTATAAAGCTCGCCGTTATAGACAATAATATAATTGCCGAATCTCATAGGCTGAGCACCCTTTTCAACATCAATAACGGCAAGACGTCTGTGAATTAAAGCAACGTCACGGTCAATATATTCGCCCTTGCCGTCAGGTCCTCTCATTTTCAGTGATGAACTCATTTTTTCAATAACAGGCTTTTCAGCCCTTAAATCTATGGATGAAGATAAAATTCCTGCTATTCCGCACATATATAAATCACCTCAGCCTACTATATGTATTTTGTGAGAAATAGTGACAAAAAATCAAAATGTTAACTTCAGTTGACAAATTTCCAAGCCAAATTGCTGGTAAGCAACTGCATTATGTGGTATATTTTTAGCGAGGTGATAAGATGACATTAGGCAATCGACTATATGACAT
>CAYNGP010000140.1:0-4138 GCA_964396885.1 uncultured Bacteroides sp.
CTTTGTTGCATCCGTCCCCAATGCTTGTGAATGAAAGTTTCAAAGCACCTTTGTTACATCCTGAAGGTCTGATAACTTCTACAACTTGACCGGTTACTGTTGAGCCGCAAGGATAAGTTACACCATTGATTGTAATTTCTTCAAGAGTGTTAGCTCTGAAGTATTGACCTACGTGAGACGATTTTGCTGTAAGTTGGTCAATCATCTTAACTTTCAATGTCGGAATGTTTACAATTTCAGAATTTTCGATAAAGGCTTGTTTTTCGAAATCCGGAGAAACAGGACAAGCCGCATTTGCAGTTGCAGGGTTTGTATCGTAACCTAAAGCTACACGTACAGTTTGAAGCATTGCTGCAACATCAGCTCTGGTAGCTTCTCTGTGAGGGAAAATCATATTCGGGTTAGGAGAATCTTTCAACGCACCATTTTGAAGTGATTTCGCTACAGGAATTCTTGCCCAGCCTGGAACGCTGCCGCCATCACCATAATGTGATAGGATTTCATTAGCTTTACATTCATCCATATCACAGTTCATACCTTTTGCAATAGAAGTTAAAGCTTCTGCACGAGTTACTTTCTTGTTAGGTTCAAATCTGCCGTTTGGATAACCTGCTAACAAATCTTCATCAACAGCTTTTGCAATAGCCGCATTTGCCCAGTTATGAGTAGGTACATCTTTGAAGATTGCTCTTTGAGGCATACCGCAGTCATCAAGGTTAAAACCTTTAACCAACATTGTTGCAAATTCAGCACGGCTAATATCTCTGCTTGGCTTGAACATACCATCCGGATAACCAACTACAACATTATTGATAGCGAGTTTATCGATATCGCAAGATGCCCAGTAGCTATTCGGAACATCCGGAAACATTCCGCCTGAATATGATGGAGCTGCTGCACCTATGGGTAAACCTCCTAGTGCAGCTTTAATATCAAACGGAGCTAAAGATTTTTTAATAGCTTTCATAGAATTACTTGTTTGGATATCTACTGGAGTATTGTTTCCATCCATAAGTCTATCATTTCTATCTACAAAAATACCGTTATGTCTTGTAGGGTCTTCACCAATACATGGAATTTGAGCTGCTGCACCGGTCACTTGACCTTGAGAAGAGATTGTTGTACCGCTAATTGCTGATGACATAATAGGGGCAGCACATCCTGTTGCAGCTTGTTCTGTTGATAGAATTGAGTTTGCAGGTTCACCTACATAGTTGTTTGTACCATAGATAGCACTAGGATAACCGTAAACTTGTTTCATATCAGCTCTAGCCGGTTTTCCTGTTCCTGGGCAAACCGCACAAGCCGGATCCATAGATAAGTTTTCATTATCTTCGCATCCACAATCAGGAACCTTCTTTTCACAACCGCAATCCGGAGCTTTCTTTTCACAATCACATTCATCAAAAGCTCTTTCACAGCTGTTGCATTTTGGTACAGGATTACATGGGCAAGCCCCGCCGGTAACTACCGGTAAAGGTTCTGCACAAGGTGTTTGCATTATCGGTTGAGCAACCGGCTGAGAGCAAGGACAAGCTGCCATCGCCTGACTCAAGGAACACGTTGCTATTCCAACGGCAATTGCAGCTGCCACAGTAAGTTTTTTAATTGTCATTTTTACCTCCTTGTAATATGGCGGGTTTTGCCTCAAAACCCGCAAAAAAGTTAAAAAACAAACTAATACCTGATTATGTACTTTTTTTCTGTGGATAAACATTGCCATAAGGTGCTATTCACTTGGGTTATTCAAAATAAGTTAATCTTGATAAATATAATAAAAAGTCAAAAAAAAGAACAGGTACTTGAATAGCCCTCGTTACATTTTAAAGAGCCTAAATAACTAATGCTATCATCAAATCTTACCAGTAGCTAGATTCCGAATCGAGTTCGGAATGACGTTACGGGTATTTAGCCCTAGCTACCTAATAAAAGTTCTGAAAACATATTTTCTCAAAAAAAGAACAGGCACAGTATAAGTGCCTGTTCCCTTAATTATTGAATTTTATTCTTACGCAGCTTTCTTTTTCTTAGCTTTTTCGTAAATGAATAGTATTGTACAAATAACAACACAAATAACTGTTGAAATCATCCAGAAAGCTATTGCACCATTCCAACCGAATTTATCTACAACAACACCTGTACCACCTGCAGATAAGGCAGCCCCAATATAACCGAAAATTCCGGTAAATCCGATTGACGCGGAAGCAACTTTCTTAGAACTGCTTTCTACTGCGCAAAGTCCACCGATTAACATTTGAGGTCCTGCAGTAAACACACCTATCATTGCTGCGTATACGTAATCTAGCATTTCAAAAATAGGTTTTCCGGTAGGGTTAGTTGCGAATAAGTACAAGCTAACGATTAATAATACTAAAAATATAATATTAACCGGAGTTCTGTTTCCTTTGAATAATCTGTCGGAAACAACGCCCGCCATAATAGCACCCGCAGAACCTACAAGAGCTAATGTACTTAATTTAGCACTCGCAATGGTTAAAGCATTTCCTTTAACTTCAACAAGATATTTTACTAACCAGTCTTCTGTACCAAATCTTATAATATATACGAAAATGTAAGCTATAGCAAGCATCCAGATAACCGGATTACAAAGAATATTTTCTTTGAATACCTGAAAATATGAACGATTATCTTCTTCACCTTCGTCATCTTTTTTAGCTTCAGGTTCGTTATTATATTTTTCAATATCAGGCAAACCTAGAGTTTGCGGTTTATCCCTTAATCTTTCAAACAACCATAAACCTGTTATAATACAGATGATTGCCGGAATATAAAATGCGGCCATCCAGCCTAATTTATCAATCGCAAAACCAGAGAGTGCAACCGCTGCAAACACACCGATTTGGTGAGAAGTTGACCAGATTGACCATTTGGTTCCTCTTTCAGAATTTGAGAACCAGTAAGAAAGGCTCTTTGCAACAGGAGGGAAGCCGCAAGACTGGAACCAACCGTTAGCACCCCAGAAGAATGCCATTACCCACAACAAAATAGTTGCAGATGGCAAACCGAAGAAACTTACATGTCCCGGAGTAATAAATACAGCGCTCAAAACAAAGAACACATTACATATTGCAGATAAGATTAATGCTGTCGGTAAGAATGTTCTTACGTTAGCTTTATCAGCGATAACACCATTAACAAATTTCCCTATACCATATGTGATGTATAGTGTAGAGCCTAATAAACCAAGTTCCGTATTTGACATGTGAAGCGCTTCACCCATTGCCGGAAGTGCAACTGCTATATTTTTTCTACAAAGATGAAAAACTACATATGCAATAAAACTTGAATAAAATATTCTCCAACGAAAATGAGAATATGTTTTTTTAACTTGTTCTTCATCTTTAATAGGTTCCGCAGCAGGCGGTTCCTTAAAAAATTCAATAAATTTATTTGCCATAATTATCTACTTCCCTACTTTAATAATTTGAATATTTCTTGTTTCCGTAATTTCTTGACGAGCATCTTTGATAATAGCTCGTTTGTCTTCATCCAGTCTGCCTCCGCCAACAAGTCTGTCAACAAAACCGGTATTTAATTTAACAGCTTTTTCAAAAGCACCAACTTCTTCGAGAACATCTCTAATCTGATGGAAATCATATCCGAAAGACTGTTTTGTATTGTAAACCAAAGTCTCACCTGTTTGAGCAACAATCGGTTTACCACCTTGCTCAAAATACAACTTGAATACTGACTTCAAATCCTGCAATTCAGATTGAAGAGTAGTTACTGTCTGCTGAATTCTCAAATATCTTTCAAACAGATACTCTATATTATCTAACTGTTTTGATTCCCAGTCATATTTTTGATTATACAATTTCTTTAATTTTGGATAAGCAAGAGCTAGTCCCATTGTATCTGCCATTGCTCTATGATGATTCGTTAAATCAACATTAAACTTTGTTGTCAAAGCTTCCAAGCCGTGAGAGTCCAAATCCGGATAAATCTCCTTAAACATCTGCTGAGAATCTATTCTGGTATTTTCAAGCTCTTTTCCAAAAACTCTTTTACTTGCTTCATTCAAGAATGAATAGTCAAAAATCGCATTATGAGCAACTATAGGGTAATCCTGAATAAAATCCATAATCATAGGCATTGCTTCAGCTTCTGTAGGTGCATC
>CAYNGP010000141.1:0-1859 GCA_964396885.1 uncultured Bacteroides sp.
AATTGAAAAATCGAAATCAGATATTTCAACATCCTTGTTCATTGAATATCCGCAATTTTTTAAATCACTATAAACAGCATCAATATAGCTGTCTGTGTCCTTTTCTTCACGTGAGGTAAAATAATAACCATTATCATTTATCTCGTTTTCAATAGAGGACATTATACCATCACACTTGCCGTACTTTGAATAATAAGCAAAAAGCAGTGCTAAAATTACCACAACAAGCACATCACAAATATATGTCAGCACTGTAGCAAGGATTTGACTGTATTCTCTAATTGTCGGCTGAACACCGATAAATACCAAAATAAATGCTGCACCGAATATAACAAGTGCTTTTAATAATCTAAATAATTTTCTTTGTTTAAGTCTAATTTTATTCATTTTGTCATTCCCATAAATTCTTCTTCACTGATTACTGCTATACCTAAAGAATTAGCTTTGTCAAGCTTAGATCCGGCTTCTTCACCTGCTAAAACATAGGTTGTTTTCTTAGAAACGGATGAGCTTGTTTTGCCACCAAAGGACTCGATAATTTTTGATGCCTCTGCCCTTTTTAGTGTAGGTAAAGTACCTGTGAGTACAAAGGTCATGCCTTTGAAACGCTCATCATTAATAACTGTTTTTGATTTCATATTAACATTTGCGGCTTTAAGTCTGTTAATCAGTTCAACACTTGAAGAAAGATTAAAATAATGAACAACACTCTGTGCCATTACAAGACCAAAGCCATCAATTTCAAGTATATCCTCAACAGTTGCACTTATAATATTGTCAATGTCTTTGAAATGATCAGCCAACAGCTTGCCTGCCTTTGCACCGATATGGCGAATACCAAGTGCAAAAATCAGCTTACTTAAATCGTTTTCCTTTGATTTCTCAACTGAAATTTTAATATTATTTGCACTTGTTTCTTTAAAGCCCTCAAGAGTTGCAATTCTTTCATAATCAAGATTGTAAATATCGTATGTTTTTGAAATCAGGCCATTGTCAACAAAGGTTTCAATAATGGCAGGACCTAATCCCTCAATATCCATTGCATCACGAGAGCAGAAATGAATTAAATTTCTTAAAAGCTGTGCCGGGCATTCCGGATTGATGCATCTTATTGCTGCTTCCTCATTTTCTCTGATAACGGGCTCACCGCAAGACGGACAAACTGTTGGGAAAATATAAGCATTATCACTGTTCTTTTGGTTAACACAAAGCACCTCAGGAATAATATCCCCGGCTTTTCTTACTGTGATTATATCACCGATATTAACATTTTTTTCGTTAATGAAATCCTGATTGTGGAGTGTTGCTCTGCTTACAGTTGTTCCTGCTAAATGAATACTGTCAAATACTGCAGTAGGCGTTAATACGCCTGTTCTGCCAACGGCAATTTCGATATCCTTTAAGGTTGTTTGTTTTTCCTCCGGAGGATATTTAAATGCAACCGCCCATTTTGGATATTTGGCTGTTGAGCCTAATACATCACGCTGAGCAAAGCTGTCAACCTTAATAACAGCACCATCAATATCAAATTCAAGATTGCCGCGCTCTTCACCAATTCTGTCAATTTCAGCCAAAGCATCATCAATACTGTTAACCTCTGTATAGAAAGGAACTGTATTGAAACCGAGTTCTTTAAGATAATCAAGCGACTGCTTATGCGATGTCAGGTTATTACCGTCTATCTGCTGAATATTGAAAATAAATATGTCAAGACCCCTGCCTGCTGTTACACTGCTGTCCTTTTGTCTTAAAGAGCCTGCAGCAGCATTACGAGGGTTTTTGAAAGGTTTTTCATCGTTCAAAAGCTGTCTGTCAACAACACGTTCAAAGCTTTTTTTAGGCATATAAACCTCGCCTCT
>CAYNGP010000141.1:1869-4029 GCA_964396885.1 uncultured Bacteroides sp.
AAGGTACAGGTTTATTAAGTTTTAACGGAATGTTATGAATAACTCTTAAATTACCGCTGACATCCTCACCCACGTCACCGTCACCTCGGGTAGAGCCTCTGAAAAATACACCGTCACGATATTCAAGGCTAACGGATAATCCATCAATTTTAGGTTCAACCACATATTTAGGAGAATCCACTACATCCGTAACACGTTTATCAAAATCACGAATTTCCTCTCGACTGAATGCATCCTGCAAACTGCCCATTCTGACAGTATGAACAACGCTCTCAAAAGTGTTGTCTGCCTTGCCGCCAACCTTTTTTGTTGGAGAATCCGGAGCATCAAACTGTGGATATTCTTCTTCTAATGCCTTAAGCTCACGCATCATCATATCATATTCAAAGTCCTCAATTTCAGGGGCATCGTCATTGTAATAACGGTTTGAATGATAACGCAGAGTTTCTCTGAGTTCATTTATCTTTTTTTCAATTTCAGTCATACTATCACCAATAAACATTATTAGATTTAGTTTATCACATATATTGTAATTAATCAATAAATATATAAGAAAAACCCCAACATTTCTGTTGAGGTTTTTGTAATTATTTTATAAATTTATGGAACATTTTTTTGCCTTTTTTAACAATTACATCATTGTCAAAATCAGCTGTTTTAAGGGCTGTTAAAGCACCGCTGACTTTTTCATCGTTAACACTGACACCGCCCTGATCAATAAGGCGTCTGCCCTCACCCTTTGACTTAATCATATTGGCCTTCAGCATCATATCAAGCACTGTGATTTCGCCGTCTGTGAAGTCGTCATCAGTAAGTGTTGTTGTAGGCATATTTGAGTTATCGGCACCACCTGCAAAAAGAGCCTTAGCAGCAGCCTGTGCCTTAACTGCCTCTTCCTCACCGTGAATCATTTTTGTGAGTTCAAATGCAAGCACCTCTTTAACCTGATTAAGCTCAGCACCCTGGCACTTTGCATATTCATTAATCTGATCCATAGGAATAAATGTAAGCAGCTTCATACACTTGATAACATCGTCGTCGCCAACATTTCTCCAGTATTGATAGAACTCATAAGGGCTTGTTTTTTCAGCATCAAGCCAAACTGCACCCTTTTCGGTTTTACCCATCTTTTTACCCTCTGAATTAGTTAAGAGAGTGATGGTCATAGCATTAGCATCGCCCTGCAGCTTGCGGCGAATAAGCTCCATACCGCCAATCATATTTGACCACTGATCGTCACCGCCGAACTGTAAGTTACAACCATATTTTTTGTAGAGTGTGTAGAAATCGTAGCTCTGCATAATCATATAGTTAAATTCAAGGAAAGAAAGACCTCTTTCCATTCTTTGCTTATAGCACTCGAATGTCAGCATTCTGTTAACACTGAAGCAAGCACCAACCTCACGAAGGAGGTTAACATAGTTCAGATCAAGAAGCCAATCAGCATTATTCACCATTAACGCTTTGTCATCACCAAAGTCGATGAATTTTGACATCTGCTTTTTAAAACACTCGCAGTTATGTGCAATTGTTTCAGGTGTCAGCATTTTTCTCATATCACTCTTACCGCTTGGGTCACCAATCATTCCTGTGCCGCCGCCGATAAGTGCAATAGGCTTATTGCCAGCCATCTGCAGTCTTTTCATAAGACAAAGTGCCATAAAGTGACCAACGTGCAGGCTGTCAGCTGTTGGGTCAAAACCGATATAGAATACAGCCTTTCCTGAGTTAACAAGCTCTCTGATTTGTTCCTCGTCTGTAACCTGAGCGATTAATCCACGCTCCTGTAATTCTTCATAAACTCCCATTTATATAATCCTCCAAATATATCTATCTAAAAATTCAATATTATCAACAAGTACCGTTTTTTACTTTTTGTTCAATATTTACACCCATAATACACCTAATTAGATAATAATAATTCTTCAGCACTTTTTAAAAGAGTGTCCGTAATTTCAAGACCACCCATAATTCTTGCAAGCTCTCTTTTCCTTGACTCAAAATCAAGTGCAGTAACCTTGGTATATGTTTTGTCACCTAAAATATCTTTCTCAATAAGAAAATGCTCATTTGCGTTTGACGCTATTTGTGCAGAGTGGGTAACACATATAACCTGTGTGTTTTCTGAAACTGATTTGAGCTTAAGTCCGATTTTCTGAC
>CAYNGP010000142.1:0-4005 GCA_964396885.1 uncultured Bacteroides sp.
AAGCTCTTTGTTCAGCGTATTAAGGAAGCAAGAGCAGAAATGGCAAAATAAAGAATTAGCAGTTGGCACAGGATAAACCTTTGCCGACTGTTTTTATTATGAGGTAGTTATGAAAGCAGTTGTTTTTGATATGGATGGTGTTTTGTTTGACACCGAAAGTGTTTGTGTGAAAGCCTGGGATTACACAGGTGAGGTAATGGGTGTTGGCAAAGCAGGTTATATGGTGCTCAAAACCCTTGGTATGAATGCTGATAAGGCTATTGAAATTATCAGGGCAGAGTTTGGCGAGGATTTTGACGCTGAGAAATTCAAGCAAATGGGTAAAAATTATTCCTATAATTATTTTAATACGTACGGTGTACCTGAAAAGCCCGGGTTGTATGAAATACTTGATTATCTTAAAAATAAGGGCTATAAAATTGCTCTTGCTTCCTCCACAAGCTCACAGAGTGTTCACCATCATTTGCAGGAAAAGGATATTGAAAAATATTTTGATGCAGTCATTTGCGGTGATATGGTTGAGAAATCAAAGCCGGAGCCTGATATTTATATAAAGGCTTGTAAAGCGTTAAACGAAAATCCTGCCGATTGTGTTGGAATTGAGGATTCTAAAAATGGTCTTTTGTCTGCTCATAGTGCAGGGCTGAATGTTATTATGGTGCCTGATTTGTGGCAGGGTGAGGATGAAACAGACAGCTTTTTGATGGCTAAATGTAAGAATTTGACTGAGGTTATGACCGTTTTATAGCCACTCAACGAATGGTTTAGCTCTTTTTCAACCAATGGTTGACAGGACAACTGCTGCGTTATTGTTAATTTTACAAAGCGAATGTAGAATTGAATTACCAAATCATTTAAGGGAGTTGAATTTTATGTTCGGTAAGGAACGAAAAGAGAGTACGGAGTTAATCAGGCAGGAGGTGCTGCATATGAATTTAGGTAAAAATATTGCCGAGCTGAGAAAGAAGAATAATCTTACGCAGGAGGATTTGGCAAATATGCTGGGTGTTTCACCTCAGGCGGTTTCAAAGTGGGAGAATGATGCAACCTGCCCGGATATTGCATTGTTGCCGAAAATAGCAGAGATTTTTGGTGTAACAATTGATGAGCTGATGAATGAGCAGGGCAGTATCCATTCTCAGAAAACGGTGAACAGCAGTGTTAATTCTAAATCAAAGCGTGTCATTCAAATTAATGTGCTGTCAGCTGATGGAAAGAACTGTAAAATAAATATACCATTTAAATTTGTTTCAGCCGGTATGAAAATCGGAACCATGTTCGGTCTTGATGATACTATTTGCAACGCAATTAACACCGCAGTTGAAAGTGAAGCCATTGATGATTTAATCACTCTTGACGGCGATAACGGTGAAAAGATTACAATTAAAATCATATAAACATAAATCCGCAGAAGGAATACTTCTGCGGATTTATGTTTATATCTTATATTTTTCTGCTTGCATATTGAACATCTTTGCATAGGTTTTGTTCATTGCCATAAGTTCAGCGTGTGAGCCGCTTTCAATAATTTCACCATTTTCCATTACAAAAATTCTGTCGGCATTAATTGTTGTTGACAGTCGGTGAGAAATAAAGATTACTGTTTTATCCTCGGCAGCCTCCAGCATGGATTGGTTCAGCTTATATTCTGCTACAGGGTCAAGGTTCGCTGACGGCTCGTCAAGAATGATATATGGGCAGTGGTTGTAGAATGCACGGGCAATTGCAATTTTCTGGCTTTCGCCGCCTGAAAGCATTACACCGCTGTCATCAAATTCCCTTAATAATTCTGTGTCCGTGCCGTTTTTCAGCTTTTTGTTAAATCCGCTGTGCTTTAGTGCCTCGTTAACTCTGTCACTGTCGGGGTCAACATCAAGTGCCACATTTTCACCGACGGAGCAGGAGAAAATCTGAAAGTCCTGAAATACTGCAGTAAATCTGTCGCGGTGTGATTTTACCGTGGCATTTTTTATGTTCTTGCCGTCAATCAGAATTTCACCCTCGCTGGCATCATAAAGCCTTAAAAGTAAATTTGTGAGTGTAGTTTTGCCTGCACCGTTAAAGCCGACAAGTGCAATTTTTTCATAGGGCTTAATTGTCATATTAATATTTTTAAGTGTCGGTGTGGTGTTACCGGGGTAGGTGAAGGTCAGATTTTTGATTTCAATATCCTTTGGCTCAGTGATTTTAGCCGTGATTTCACCGTCATTGATTTTGCTTTCGGTCTTTAAGAATTCACGGTATTTTTCAATCATTTTGCCCTGCTCTTCAAATCTTGCCAGTGCCCATACTGTTAAAAAGTTGATAGATGATGCAATGGCGTATGCACCGTTGAAGGATGCAACAAAGTCACCTGCGGATATGGTCTTTTTTATCAGTACACAGTAGCCCAGGTAAAGGGGAAGAACAAACATAAAGCCTAAAATCTGCACACCGAAATCCTGAATGAAATAAAGCAGTGATATTTTTGACCAGTATTTCTTTTGATTTTCAACAACCTTGTCAGCAGCGTCATTATAATTATCTATCAGAATGGGTTTAATGTTGTTCATTCTGACCTCTTTTGCATAGTCCTGTAAATAGAATATTCGCTGAAAGTAGTCACTGCGTCTGTGGAATTTGGTGTTGTCAATCCTTCTGCCCATCTGCAGTGCACCGATTTTTTTGCTCAGCGGCATAAATATGCCAACAAAAGCAAGGATTATCAAAAGGCATATTGGATCGATAGCTAACAGAATTGACGCTATTGTGATTAGTGACACTACGTTGCCTATGTAATTTCTCACAAGACCAAGTATGTTTTGAATATTGTCGGATGATGACTCAATGGTTAAAATGAAATTGTTATAAAAGGCAGGGTTGTCATAGGACTCTAAATCAAGAGCTTTCGCCTTTGCATAGAGCTTTTCATTTAAACCCTTATAAACCTTTTCCTTTTCAACATTCCAGAAAAATTCTCTGAATATCCAGGCAATCAGCTTGCTGATTATGAGTACTGCCGCAACAACTGCTACTACAGCGAACAGGCGGTTAAGATTTTCACCGCTTGATACAATGTCAATCATATATTTTACACCCAAAACGCTGATGAGTCTTGTGGGCAGTACAAGAATGATTCCCCAGATACATTCGCCGATAACCAGCAGCGGTGATACGGAGAACAGAAGCTTTAAAAAGTACATTATGTTTGATAACATAGAGTGCTCTGATTTTTCTTTTTTAGTTTTCATATTCCCCCTCCTCTCTGTAGCTTTTTGACTGCAGGCTGAACATTTTGGCATATTCGCCCTGAGCTGCCATAAGCTCATTGTGATTACCGCTTTCAATGATCTGTCCACCGCTTAACACATAAATTTTGTCGGACAGAACTGCACTTGAAAGCCTGTGTGAAATGTAAATTACTGTCTTATTTTTTGTTGCTGAAATCAGATTTTCATACATCTTATATTCAGCAATAGGGTCAAGTGCAGAGCTTGGCTCGTCAAGTATTGCAAGGTCAAAATCCTTTGCAAACAGTCTTGCAGTTGATACCTTCTGACTTTCACCGCCTGAAAGACCTGCACCGTTTTCGTCAAATTCTCGTGTTAACAGTGTGTCACCGCCGTTTGAGAAGGTGCTGATTTTGTCCCAAACACCGCTTTGAATTAACGCATTCTTTGCAATTTCCTTGTCCTCATCATCACATCTGTGGCAGATAACATTTTCAAAAACAGAAATGGCAAAGTTTTTGTAATCCTGAAAAACAGTTCCAAATCTGTCCCTCAGTGAGTCAATATCATATTCCTTAATATTTATACCGTTATATAATATCTCACCCTCGGTCGGATCATAAAACCTGAGAAGCAGCTTAACCAGTGTGGATTTGCCCGCACCATTAATGCCTACGATTGCAACTGTGTCACCCTTGTTGATTTTAAAGCTGACATTGTTGATTGAATTTTCGCCGGCACTTGGGTATTTAAAGGAAACGTTTTTCAACTCTAAGCTTTCAAATTCACCCGCCTT
>CAYNGP010000143.1:0-3876 GCA_964396885.1 uncultured Bacteroides sp.
CGGTATTTGAAATTTTCTTTCATATATTTGTCAAGAAAAACAATTTCCTCCGTTGCATCGGCTTCGCTTACCTCGTCCATGGTGTAATGACGGTAGGTGTGGTTGCCGATGATGTGACCCTCGTCAATCATTCGCTCAATCAAATCCGGATTGTCCTTAACAAAATCATAGGTTACAAAGAAAATTGCCTTAACACCTTTTTCTTTTAAAGTATCTAAAATAGCAGGTGTGTAGCCGTTTTCATAGCCCTCATCAAATGTAAGACAAATGAATTTGTCATCACTCATAATGAACTGACTGCCCAGATCACCATAGCTTTCCTGCAGATTAACAGGGTCTGTTGGTCGCTGATGATTGTCTGCACGACCGGGTCCCCATACAACCTTTTCAGTGCTGTAGAATTTGCTGCCTATTCCTGTTGCTTCAACCGTTGTGTCTGCAACATTTGTACCGCTTTCAGCGGGCTTTGATTCAGGCTGAGTAGTTGCTTCCTCCTTATTTGCCGAGCAGCCTGCTAAAAGGAGTACGCACATTGCCGCAATAATTATTTTTTTCATAAAAAATCCCCCTTGACTTATTATTGTCAAAGGGGATTTTTATATTTGTGGTAATTAATTGTTGATTTTCCAACCTGCTGAAATGATGCCCTCATCTTTCGCAATGCTTGCCATAATACTTTCAACCAGATCATCATTTCTTTTTACAGTTGTGATGTATGCTCGTATCTTGATTTTACCGTCATCATCGTCTGTGTCGATGCTTTCAAGGTTATGCAGCAGTACATCATTTTTATCTCTAATCGTTTTTATTAGATGGGATCGGATGTCAATTTCAAAATCCTCAATACAGCGTATTGATATTTTATAAAGACATTCGATGTTCCTCGCTCTTTCTTTATCTTTATTGTAATGACGCTTTTTGTCAATAAGCGATGAGATAGGATGAAGAATAAGGTGCAGAAATACAATTGCAACAGCAATAATAACAGAATAAAAGATATTGTCAACTGTGCAAAGTATACCGATTGCGGCAGTTGCCCATATTGTAGCAGCGGTTGACAAGCCGCGGATATTTGTGCCGTCACGTATAATTAAGCCTGCACCCAAAAAGCCGATTCCGCACACCACCTGTGCTGCAATTCTGGTTTTATCAACAGCATTGTCCGCTATGATATAAGAAAATGCAGTATAAGCATAAGCACCTACGCACACAATAACATTAGTTAATATGCCTGCCTGATGTCTGGTCCATTGCCTTTCAAGTCCTACAATAAGACCAAGTGTAATTGCAATCAGCAGTCTGACTGCAAAGCCTAAAGGTGTTGCGATGCCGGCTAAGGTCAGCATTATTGATTTTCAGCTCCTTCAACTGATTTCATCTTTAAATATGCATTGATGAAGCCGTCAAGATCGCCGTCCATAACTGCAGTAATATTGCCCATTTCAAAGCCTGTTCTATGGTCCTTAGCCATTGTGTACGGCATAAAAACATAGGAACGTATCTGGCTGCCCCATGCAATTTCCTTCTGGTCGCCCTTGATGTCTTCAATTCTTTCAAGATTTTCTCTTTCTTTGATTTCAACAAGCTTTGATTTTAACATACGCATAGCAACCTCACGGTTCTGATGCTGGCTGCGTTCAATCTGGCAGGATACGACAATACCTGTTGGAACGTGGGTAAGACGAACGGCAGATGAGGTCTTGTTAACCTTCTGACCGCCTGCACCGGATGCTCTGTATACGTCCATTTTAATATCCTCTTCACGAATTTCAACGTTTACATCGTCGTCAATTTCCGGCATAACCTCAAGTGATGCAAAGGATGTGTGGCGTCTGCCTGAAGAGTCAAAGGGTGATACTCGTACAAGTCTGTGAATACCCATTTCACCCTTTAAATAGCCGTAGGCATTTTCGCCCTCAACAAGAATGGTTGCACTTTTAACACCTGCAACATCACCATCAAGATAGTCGAGGGTTGACACCTTGTAGCCGTGTCTTTCACCCCAACGGTTATACATTCTGAAAAGCATTTCAGCCCAGTCCTGTGCCTCGGTTCCGCCTGCACCTGCGTGGAAGGTAAGCAGTGCGTTTTTGTTGTCAAATTCACCGCTTAACAGTGTTGACAGTGTAAGGCTTTCCAGTCTGCTTTCAATATCGTTAACAGAGTTTATGCAGTCCTCAAGCAGGTCTGCATCCTCTTCCTCGTCAGCAAGCTCAATCATAACAAGTGCATCATCATAGTCATTTTTAACATTTTCATATGATGCAACCTTGGCTTTGAGCGAGCCGATTTTCTGCATGGTTTTCTGACTTTTTTCCATATCATCCCAAAAGTCAGGAGCGGCACTTAATTCCTCCAGCTCTGCGATTTCCTTAACCAGACTGTCGATTGCCAAAGCTTCCTTTAAATTTGTGATTGTTTTTTCAGAACCTGTCAGTCTTTGCTTTAATTCCTCATACTCAATCATATTATTTCTCCATACAAATTATTTATTAATATCACATTATTATATACAAATTTTTCAAACAATGCAATATTTAAAATTAGTTAATAATATTTTAATTAAGTTGTTGATTTGTTATGCTAATTTATTGTATAATATTTCTAATTTAAAGCATTAAATAATAGTAAAAATGAAAGGGTAATAAAATGATTTTTCACGAAAATGAAAAGTGTCCCGTTTGTGACAAACTTTTCAATGAAAGTGATGATATAGTAATATGTCCCCATTGCGGAACACCTCACCACAGAGATTGTTATAATCAGTTGGGTCACTGTGCAAACAGTTCAAGGCATAAGGAAGGCTTTGACTACAGGGCAGATAAAAAGGATAATAACACAGAGCATGTTAGCAATAACAGCGTTAATGAGCAGTCAGCTAAACAGAATGACAGTGCAAAAAACATTTGTCAGTCCTGCGGTGCTGAGATTGATAAAGCCGCACCATTCTGTAATCATTGCGGTGAAAAGCAGTCAAATCCACAATATAATCATTTCACTCCCGGCTTTAATCCAAGCTTTTCAGCAGGTGCCGGCAGCTTTGGGCAGAGCGATTCTGAAATTGATGGCGTGAGTGCAGTGGATGTTGCTATTACAGTAAAAAGCAACACAGCAAGGTTTTTGCCGAAGTTTGTGAAAAACAAAAAGGTTTCGTGGAACTGGGCCGGCTTTATTTTCGGACCATATTATCTGTTCTTCAGAAAAATGTATAAAGAGGGCATCATTGCAATGGCGGTGAACCTGATTGCAAGCCTTGTTGTTAATGGTTTATATATGAAGCAGAGCAGTGCGCTTTCAAACTATGTTTTAGCTCATGCACAAACCTATGAGGATATGCTAAAGCTCACAGCAAATCCGTCTGAGGAGCTTATGAAGCTCACTGAGGCGGTTATGCCGATGTATTTGATTATGGCAGCAGTGGCTGTTGTTATCGGTATAGTGATTGCCATGTTTTCCGATTATTTTTACAGAACAAAGGTTTTATCTGTCATTAAGAAGGTTGACGAAAATCTTGCCGATGGCGGCAGCTTTGTTCAAAACAGTATGTTTGCAATGGATATGAATATGAATCAGTCGGATATGAGAAAAATGTATTTAAGCAAGCTTGGCGGAACAAATATATTCAGCCCGGTAGTTGCTTATTGTGCATTACAAATAATATCATCAATAATTACAAAAATATAAATTTCATTTTTAGGAGGAGTTATTTATGAAAGTAAAAAAGGCTATAATCCCGGCAGCAGGTATGGGCACAAGAGTGCTTCCTGCATCAAAGGCAGTACCAAAGGAAATGCTCAACATTGTTGATAAGCCTGCTATTCCTCAGCATGAGCTGCAGCAGTTCACCTCGCCCGGACGCGATAATGCCGTAAGTGA
>CAYNGP010000144.1:0-3733 GCA_964396885.1 uncultured Bacteroides sp.
GGTGTTGCAGAAATCTGTGCTAAATATCCGCTTTATGAATAATATAAAAGTACTGCTGATAACAGTTCTTAAAATTGGGCTAAGGGTGCTTTATGCACCCATTAAGCTTTTTAAAACGAAGGATAGAATTGTTTATCTTTCAAGGCAGAGCAATGATAAAAGCATCGATATGCTTTTGCTTGAAAAGGCTTTAAAGACTGAGCTCCTTCACACCGAGCAGGTGTTCAGACTTCGTATGATACCGGATGGACTGGTTGCAAAACTTAAATATTGTATTGGTGTTATAGGCGATATGTATTATATTGCTACCAGTAAAGTGGCATTGCTTGACACCTATTCAATTACAATTTCCTGCCTTAAGCATAAGAAAGACCTTAAGGTTATTCAGATGTGGCATGCATCCGGTGCTGTTAAAAAGTTCGGCTTGCAGAGCCTTGGAACAAAAGAGGGCAGGGATGAAAAAATAAGTGCTGCAATGTGTATGCACAAAAATTATGATTATGTTCTGTCACCGAGTAAGGCAACTGCCGCATTTTATATGGATGCTTTTGGCTGCAGTTCAGATAAAATTAAAATCTGTTCATTACCAAGGGTTGACGAGGTGCTGACAGATAATGGCAGTACTGCGGATTTTTACAGGCAAAATCCCGATTTGTGCCATAAAAAAATCGTTCTGTTTCTGCCTACCTTCAGGGACAGAGAGGCTTATGCCGTTAATGAGCTTAAGGCAGGCTTTGGCGTTAATATGAATGATTATCACTTGATTGTCAGCCCCCATCCGCTGTTTTCACAGGTTGGCAGGGATGAAAAATTTTCTTTTAACGGCAGCTTTTCAACCTATGATTTAATGAAGGTTGCAGATATCATTATAACCGATTATTCTGCCTGTGCCTTTGACGCAGGTGTGCTTATGAAGCCCTTGTATTTCTATGTTCCTGATTATGATGAATACAGCCGTGAGAGAGGTATTAATATTCATCTTAAGGATGAAATGCCAAAGGCTGTGTTTGAAAGCTCTGATGAGCTTTGTTCTGCAATCAGGTCAGGTGAATATGACTATAATGAGCTTTATGAATTCAAATCAAAATATATGGAAAATACAGGCTCAAATAATGCAGAAATACTTGCAAAATTTATTTCTTTATTAGTTAAAGAGGCGTAAAAATGGATTACATTTTTTCAAATAAAATCAGCAATCTCCAGCCGAGTGCTATCAGGGAAATTTTAAAGGCTACTGCTGACCCTGAGATTATTCCCTTGGCAGCAGGCAATCCTGCTCCTGATGCATTCCCTGTGGAGGAGATACAAACAATAACAAAAAATATTTTAGACACAAATCCTATTGATGCACTGCAGTATGGTGTGAGCGAGGGTTATCAGCCACTCAGGGATACCATATCTGATTGGATTAAGAATAAGGAAAATATCGGCAGTGATGACGATACTGTTCTTGTTTTGTCAGGTGCAACACAGGTTATGGATTTGGTTACCAAGGTGCTTTGTAATGAGGGTGACACTGTAATTTGTGAAGAGCCGTCATTCATCGGATCACTTAACTGTTTCCGCTCTTACGGCTGCAAGCTGAAGGGTGTTCCTGTTGATGCCGACGGAATGAATGTTGATGCTCTTGAGGAAGCACTTAAAACAACAGATAATGTTAAATTTATTTATACAATACCTAATTTCCAGAATCCGTCAGGTGCGACTATGTCACTTGCCAAGAGGGAAAGACTTTATCAGCTTGCAAAGGCGTATGGTGTTATCGTTTTAGAGGATAACCCATATGGTGATTTGCGTGTAGCCGGTGAAAAAGTACCTACCATTAAGTCAATGGACACAGATGGTATTGTTATTTATGCAGGCTCTTTTTCAAAGATTTTATCACCGGGTCTGCGTGTGGCATATTGCTGCGGACCAAAGCCGATTTTGGCTAAAATGACTGTAGGCAAGCAGGCAAGTGATGTTCATACCCCTTGCTTAAATCAGATGATTGTCAACGAATGGTTTAAGAATTATGATGTTGATGCTCATATCACTAAAATTCAGGGCATTTACAGAAAGAGATTAAACCTTATGTGCGATGCTATCGACAGCGAGCTGGGGGACTTTGTCGAGTATGTTCGTCCTGAGGGCGGACTGTTCATCTGGTGCAAGCTGCCTGATCACGTTGATATGCTTGAATTTGTTAAAAAAGCAGTCGAGAAAAAGGTTGCTGTTGTTCCAGGCAATGCATTTTTAGTTGACGATAATGATAAGACGCAGTATATCAGACTGAACTTTTCAACCCCAACTGAAGAGGGAATTGTTAAGGGAATTAAAATCCTCGGCGAAATTGCTGAAGAGTATAAATAATTTTTATTTGTGATTTTACTATCCTGTTTTGATGAAATAGGAATTTATATGGGAGAAAAATTATGTCAGAAGAAATTAAACCACAGAGAAAGAAAAGAAGCCTTTCTTTAATTCAGCCAACCTCCGTACCTACACTGGGCAACTACCTTGGTGCAATGCGCGGCTGGGTGGATTTTCAAGAGGATTTTGACACTATTTTCGGCATTGCCGATTTGCATTCAATCACAGTTCGTCAGGACCCTAAAAAACTCAGAGAACAGACTGTGCAGCTTTATGCACTTCTTATGTCTGTTGGTCTTGAGCCTGAAAAGAGTGTTTTGTTTGTTCAGTCACACGTGCCGCAGCATTCACAGCTTGGCTGGCTTCTTAACTGTTATACTCAGTTTGGTGAGCTTAGCAGAATGACTCAGTTTAAGGATAAATCAAAGCAGCATGCAGACAATGTTAATGCAGGCCTGTTTACATATCCTTGCTTAATGGCTGCTGACATTCTCCTTTATCAGGCAGATGTTGTGCCTGTTGGTGCTGACCAAAAGCAGCATCTTGAAATCGCAAGGGATATTGCTGAGCGTTTTAATGGTGTGTATGGCAATGTTTTCACTATTCCGGAGCCTTATATTCCAAAGGCCGGTGCAAGGGTAATGAGTCTTGCAGACCCAACACGCAAAATGAGTAAATCAGACCCTAACCCAAAGGGTACTGTTTATCTTACTGACGAGCCAAATGTGATTATGAAAAAGTTCAAATCAGCTGTTACGGACAGTGAAATGTCTGTTCGCTATGCTGACGGCAAGGACGGTATCAATAACCTGATGACAATTTATTCTGCCGTAACAGGCAAGGATTATCAGGCGATTGAGGATGAGTTTGCAGGCAAAGGCTACGGCGACTTCAAAGCAGCAGTCGGTGAGGCTGTTGTTGCAGAGCTTGAGCCTGTTCAGAAGAAATATAAAGAACTGATGAATGATAAGGCATATCTTCAGGAGTGCTGGACAAAGGGCGGAGATTTTGCTCAGCGTCTGTCACAGCGTACCCTTGATAAGGCTATGAAAAAAATTGGTTTCTTAATGAAATAATTGCGGTGCGTCGAGGACGTAGCACCCTATAAATAACGAATTAAACCACGAACATTTTGTTCGTGGTTTTTAGTTTAATAATTATATATATGCTGAATGCAACACTGGCTGTTATTTTGAACAGCCAAACAAATTGTAATTTCAGTTGCTTTTAAAATCAATATTCGCTAATTTTGCTTGTTTACACAAATCCTTCGTCTGTAGCTTGTATTGTTTTCCGTCTTTTATAAAATAAGTCCCGCATTGCCTGAATTCAAAATTAACATTTTTTCTTATACATTGTTCTCTGATGTTAAGTACCCAAG
>CAYNGP010000145.1:0-3652 GCA_964396885.1 uncultured Bacteroides sp.
TATTATCATTGCAGTTAAAAGACAAATTGCAATAGAAATATAGTTTGATACAGACAAATCTAAATCAAGCTTCAAAATCACAACTGATGACAGAATGCTGAATAATAAAATTGAAATAATACTTGAAATAATGATTTTAACAAAATAAATTAAGAATAATCCTTTTGAATTAGTAGCTGAAATTTTAGGCATAACAAAACCCCTCCGATAAAAAATATTCGGAGAGGTTTTTATTTATTACTAAATGATTAAAGATTTAGTCCTTTTTCTTTGTTTCATCAACAACTTCTTTTTTTGACTTTTTGCTATCCTTCTTAGCCTTAGCTGCTTCACGAGCTGCTTCAACTTCCTTCTGGTGCTGCTCAGCCTTTGTCTTGTTTGTGTTGATAGCCCAGCGCTCAATTTTCATTTTGTTTCTGTCAGAGCCTGTTTCAATAACAAGATCATTTTCACGGATGGTAACAACTCTTCCAACAATACCGCCGATTGTTACAATCTCATCGCCGATTTCAAGAGAGTTTCTCATTTCCTGCTCTTCCTTCTGACGCTTCTTCTGAGGTCTGATCATAAAGAAATACATAACAACAAAAAGTACAACCATCATAATAATCATTGTTGTTGTCTGCTGACCTGAACCAGCACCTGCGGCTGCACCACTGCTTGCTGCCATTAATAAAATTGGATTCATAAATTTTTCCTCCTAAAATAAATCAAATGTATTATATTAGATATTTATAAACTTTGCAAGTATTTTCTAAATTCTTGTATCAAGTTTTACACAATATTCATTTTTATAGTCAATAAATGTACCATTGTCTAAGTTCTCACGTATTTCAGTCATCAAATTATTATAAAAATAGAGGTTATGCATAACAGCTAATCTCATGCCAAGTATTTCATTAGCTTTAATTAGATGACGAACATATGCACGGGAATACTTTTGACAGGTCGGGCAATTACAAGTTTCATCAATAGGTCTACTGTCTCTGTCATACTTAGCGTTATTGATATTAATAATGCCTTCTTTAGTAAATAAGTGACCGTGCCTTGCATTTCTTGAGGGCATAACACAATCGAATAAATCAACTCCCCTGCTGACTGCCTCAAGAATATTACCGGGTGTTCCCACTCCCATTAAGTATCTTGGCTTATCCTCTGGTGCATATGGTTCTACTGCAGAGATAATTCTGTACATATCCTCTTTAGGTTCACCAACAGCAAGACCGCCGATTGCATAACCATCAAGATCCATTTTAGCAATCTGTTTCATATGCTCAATTCTTAAATCGTCATAGGTGCAGCCCTGATTGATACCAAACAAAAGCTGATTTTTGTTAATGGTTGTATCAAGAGAATTAAGCCTGTCCATCTCTATTTTGCAGCGTTCAAGCCAGCGAGTAGTACGCTCACAGGCTTCTTTGGCATATTTATATGTTGCAGGATTTTCTACACACTCATCAAAAGCCATTGCGATTGTTGAACCGAGGTGTGACTGAATCTGCATACTCTCCTCCGGACCCATGAAAATTTTCCTGCCGTCAATATGGGAATTGAAGGTAACACCTTCTTCCTGAATTTTGTTGAGCTTTGCAAGGCTGAATACCTGAAAGCCACCGCTATCTGTCAGAATCGGTCTGTCCCAATTTGTAAACTTATGCAAACCGCCCATATCATATATAAGCTCATCACCCGGTCTGACGTGCAAATGATAAGTGTTGCAAAGCATTACCTGACAATTGATTTGCTTTAAATCATCGGTTGAAAGTCCCCCCTTGATTGCTGCAGAGGTTGCAACATTCATAAAAGCAGGTGTCTGCACAGTACCATGAACGGTTTCAAACTCACCTCGTCTTGCGAAGCCATCTTTATTTATTAAATTAAAATTTGCCATATTATACCTCAGAAGATAATTTTAATTATATTAGTTTAAGGTCTTTTGCGGCTTTTTCCCAATATCTTTCAGGTAAAATACCGCTTGATTTGAATTTATCCTTTTTTGCATAGTCCCAAGCCAATACAACACATTTATACGCTAAATCGCTATTGGTTTCAATGCTCTTAATTATACATTTTGCAAAAACAGGTGCTTTATTTAATAAATCACTGTTTTTATAATCACATATTAATCTATCAGCATCAAAGTCTATATTTAAAAACTCAACCTTCCATTTTTTATCTATACAGCTTAACAGTGTTATAGCTGAACAGCCGTATTTTTCATTGTCCTGCGCAAGCCCAAGACTTGGACAAAAAACGATTTGCTTGTCGCATATATTGATGATATTTCTGTGATGAGTATGACCGCAAATAAGAATATCTCCATTTATGCTGTTTACATATTTCAATTGGGATACCTTATTGTTAAGTATGTTTTCTTTTGTACTTTTCGGTGAGCCATGGCAGACTGTAAGTGATGGACATCCGTCAATATTGATATCAAGACAAATAGGCATTTCTCTGAAAAAGTTCAAATCTTTTTTTGTAAGATTTTCATATGTATACAGTAGTGAGCCTACACTTGAACAATAACACCATCCGTCATTTGGATTATTATCGTGCTCAATCAGGTAATCTTCACGGTTTCCTCTTATAAACCAACAATTATATTTTGACCTGCACATATAAATAAGATTCATAGTCTTTTGTGTGTTCGGAAAATCAGTCACATAATCGCCGAGAAAAATTATACCGTCCGGATTAATTTTTTCAATAGCCTTAACCGCTGATTCAAAGGCGACATAATTGGAGTGAATATCAGAAATTACAACGATTCTTTTCATAGCTTAAGCTCCCGGTCAATTCACAAATCCTTACTGAATAAACATTGCATCACCAAATGAGAAGAAACGATATTTTTCAGCAACAGCAGTATTATAAGCATTCATAATATTATTGTATCCGGCAAGTGCAGATACAAGCATAATCAACGTACTTTCAGGCAAATGAAAATTAGTTACAAGTGCATCAAGGCACTTAAATTTATACCCTGGGTATATAAAGATGCCTGTATCATCCTCATCCTCACAGATACAGCCGTTTTTCGTTGCGACGCTTTCAACAGTACGACAACTGGTTGTACCAACACAAATAACTCGCTTTCCGTTTTTATGTGTTTCATTAATAAGATCTGCTGTTTCCTTTGGCATTATATAATGTTCCTTATGCATAATATGCTTTGTAACATCATCAACCTTAACAGGGCGGAATGTACCAAGACCAACATGCAGTGTTACATAACCGATATTAACACCCTTTGCCTTTATTTCATCCAGCATTTCAGGCGTAAAATGGAGTCCTGCTGTTGGTGCGGCTGCTGAACCCAAATTTTCGCTGTAAACTGTCTGATAGCGTTCTTTATCATCAAGCTTTTCCTTTATGTATGGCGGCAGCGGCATCTGACCAATCTCATCAAGCACGGAATAAATATTATCCTCACACTTGAATTTAACCAATCTGTTGCCGTCATCCTTAACCTCAATTACTTCACACTCTAGCTGACCTTCACCAAATGTAAATTCTGCACCAACTCTTGCCTTTTTACCGGGACCGCAAAGACATTCCCAGACAAGATTTTCAATCTGCTTTAGCAGCAAAAATTCAAGAATAGCACCTGTTTCTTTTTTAACACCGTAAATTCTTGCAGGAATAACAC
>CAYNGP010000146.1:0-3566 GCA_964396885.1 uncultured Bacteroides sp.
ATTCAAGCTGTTTGCCGTGTGACCAGGTGTAAGTTGTGTCACCATAGCTTGCTAAGTTACCATTGGCATCATAGGTTAACGGAACACCATTGACAGAGGTAATCTGGTCTAACCAGTTATCACTATAATAATAGTTTGTTATTACACCATTAACTGTTTTAGTCAGTATATTTCCGCCGTCGTCATATTGATATGATGCGTTAACAAGACCGCTTGTTGAAATAAGTTCGCCAAGCTCGTTATAGGTGTAGCTATTCTTTTCATCACTTATGATATTGCCGTCATCATCATAGGTGTTATAGAAAGAAAGATTATTGTTATAGTTTTTGTAATATGTATTACTTTCCTCGTCAAAATACTGCTCTGTAGTTAATGAACGCTCAAGGTCACCTGTTATTGTTTCGGTGACTTTATCGTCAGTCTTTTCTACTGAGTAACTGAATTCTCTGCTACCTAAAATGGGGACTATTTCAGTTTTTTCACCAGTTTTATCATTAACTGTTTCAGTTGTTTTTTGTTCGGTTAACTGATATGCCCGAGCGGTGTATTTTACCGTATTCTCACTGATTACTGACGAAAACGGAGTGCCAAAGTGCGTTTCATTGACCGTTGTTGAGTCGTCTGCTGTTTTGACGCTGTAATTGAATATTTCTTTCAATTCTACTGTACTACCAACAATACTTTTTTCTATTGCTATTATTCAGTATCATATAATAGCTGTCTTGCGTTATTAACTTTTTCTATAAAATCAACAGAATTTTTTAAAGGTATTAAATATGCTTTGTTATTTCTTGTCTTAATCTCAACTAAATTATCCCAAGCAAAGAAAAAAGTTGCATATGGTCCTGTGCGGTCCAACTTGTATCTTTTCCCATCATATATTTTACATTCGACAATATCTTTTATAAATATCTCATCATTGAAGCCGCGAAATATATATCTAAAATTCAACATATATCTTTTAACAATTATAAAATTACCTTCTATTATAGCTTTTTTGGGTAAGAAAAATATTATAATTAAATAAGACAAATATAACCCAAATAGAACAACTATAATTATAGTAATAATCTTCAATAAAATATAGTTATCTCTATAGATATATTCAAATTCTGAATATATCCAAAGTATAGGAATTGAAAATAATAATAAAGAGAACAAATTATATATACTCGTAATTATTTCAGAAAAAACAAAATTTAAAACATTACCATAATCAAATTTATATTCTAATTTCATAATTTCACCACCTAATTTAATACATAAAAACAAACCCTTTAAGGCGTAAAGCAGTAATATCAATAATGATATCTGAAAAAATTGGTATAACAACACTCGCAACTGGACCCAAAAATAAACTTATAATATCAATAGCTAAACCAACAATATTCATAATTGTATCCTCTTTTTTAGAGAATGCCCCTTCACCAGCAGAATCCATATCAACACAAAAACCAATAAGTGCAAATATAAAACCAAAACCTCTAACAACACTACTATCTTTCGCAATACCTTCCACCTTCGCTTGAGTAGAATATAACCTATCTAAAGAAGATGTGGTTGCTGTAGCAGCTGCACCACCTCTCATATAATCAGGAATGTATCCAAATACTACATTTATCGTTGTTATAAATGTTAATAAAGCTTCTTTAACAAACTCATTCGTATCAGCAGATATTTTCTCTAAACTAGATCCAAAAAATTCAAGTAAGCTATTTATCCAATCTAATTCAATTGCTGCAACTATGCCTTGAAGAATTGCCATAACGATATTATTATCATCAGGATTTGATTGACTATTAGAACTATAAGTCGCAATACCGCTTTCCTCATCAACAACATCGGCTTTGAACTGGTCTAATTTAATTGGATTCATTATTTGTCTGAAACGCTCGATTAATCTGAATCTAATATATACCTTATCATTAAATAATTTTGACAACACATTATTAATTACCACATCAGGATGATTGATATTAAACTCAAGTTTATCAATGAATGCGTTATATTTTTTCTGAAAATTCTGTATAGCTTCTGTTAACTTGAGCATACCATTATTAATGCTGTCAGTTATATTACCCTCTAAATTGTCAAAAAACTTATATATTATTGATGGGTCAATTGAAATTTTGGGAGTTGTGCCTTCTGCATCTTCAAGTGCTATAGGACAGTTCCAACAATAGCTGTAAGCATTTATATTAAGCTGGTGCGATGTGTCAATGTAACTGAAATCATCTGCAGAGATAAATCTGCCGAGTTCCGGATCATAATAACGGCTTTGGAGATAGTAATAACCTGTTTCGTTATCGTAATAATAGCCACGATAACGGAGCGGGTTTGTTTCTGCGATTTCAAGCTGTTGGGCATTGTTTTCTTCTGCTGTTTCTATTGACAGCAGCTTACCCCACTCATCATAGGTATAAGTTGCTATTAAATCGCACTTGCTGTCTGTAATACCAACAATGTCACCACTTGGATTGGTTATATAGTAATACTGATTTTGATTCAGGATAAAGCCTATCGGTGTATCTCCGTTATACTGGAAATAGATATTGTTAGCACCATGCTGAGCAAGAAGCTTGCCGTTGACAGTATCAAAGGTGTAACCAGGCTTTGTCAGTCTTATTCCGTTTTCATCATATGTATAATTATAGGTGCCGTTTTCGTTTGTTACGGATTCAAGCTGTTTGCCATGTGACCAGGTGTAAGTTGTGTCACCATAGCTTGCTAAGTTTCCGTTGGCATCATAGGTTAACGGAACACCATTGACAGAGGTAATCTGGTCTAACCAATCATTACTATAATAATAATTTGTTGATACACCATTAACTGTTTTAGTCAGTATATTTCCCCTGCTGTCATACTGATATGACGAGTTAACAAGACCGCTTGTTGAAATAAGTTCACCAAGTTCGTTATAGGTGTAGCTATTCTTTTCATCACTTATGATATTGCCGTCATCATCATAGGTGTTATAGAAAGAAAGATTATTGTTATAGTTTTTGTAATATGTATTACTTTCCTCGTCAAAATACTGCTCTGTAGTTAATGAACGCTCAAGGTCACCTGTTATTGTTTCGGTGACTTTATCGTCAGTCTTTTCTGCTGAGTAGCTGAATTCTCGATCAGTTAAAACAGACACCAGTTCAACTGTGTGCGTTTCTTCCCCAGTTTCTATATCAATGTCAATATTTTCTCGTTCAACAAAGTGATTTGCTTGTGTTGAATATGTTACATCATTTTCACCAATTACTGTTTTAAACGGTGTATTAAAATGTGTTTCATTAATAGTGGTTACATCGTCAGCTGTTTTGACTGCGTAATCAAAAATTTTCTCTAACAGAGTTGTACGACTTTCAAAACTATAATAATTATCTGAAACAGTAATTGTATTATGACGATTACTTTCCAAATTGTTATATGCAAGTTTCTTTTTCTTAGTCAATGCCGAGATTGAATAGAACGAATTACCATTTGCATATTTGTAATAAGCATTGCCGTATTTGTCTGTTATTTGCTCCTCTGTATAGCCGTCAGCGTAGGTTATTCTGTTAATGAACTGACCC
>CAYNGP010000147.1:0-3511 GCA_964396885.1 uncultured Bacteroides sp.
ACAACAGATGCAAAATGTGCAGGACTGTCAGTAAGCTGACCCTGACCAAATCCCAAAAGAGCTAACTGCCCTTGTTATTCTAACGATGCAAGTGCAGGAAATTCACCTCCGCCAATATTCCAGTTCGTGTAAAGCTTAAAGCTTTCACCAAAGCCAAGTTTTTTCGCTGTAGAATAAAGCTTGTTTTCACCTAAAGCCAAAGCAAGATTAACAAAATAACAGTTACAGGAATTAGCCAGAGCCTGCTTCATATTCTGAATGCCATGGGCATGATTTTTCTGGCAATTGAATTTTGTGTCACCAACATCTATATAACTTTTACAGTTATATAAAGGCTTAACATTGTTTTCAAGTGCACAGGCACAAACAACTAATTTGAAAATAGAACCAACAGCATAATTTGAAAATGCCCTGTTGTTAAAATCGTCGCCCATACTGACTGACGCCAGGATTTGTGATGTTTCGGTATCCATAACAACAACAGAACCTTTTTTTATTGATTTTGCTGCCTCTTCACATATCTTCTGTATTTCACCGTCAATTGATATGATTATGCCGTCCTTTGAATCATAGTTATTATCTATAACCTCTGTGTTATATCCGGTTAAAATTCTGCCGAATGCATCAACAGAAAAATTCACTGATAATGATCCGATTTCATAATTATTGTAATATTCAATCCCACCGCATTGATAGTCAATCAAGTGCCTGCAAAGCTGATTTTCAGAATTAGTTTCAATCTTATCAAAAATCTGAATATATTCTGTAGCTACCTTTTTTTCTACCCTTCTAATAATGGGATAACCCTTTGACAGTTCTGTTGTTATTTCACCGATTTCATCACTATTAAACAGCTTGTCAAGCTCGGACATACATTTTTCGTTAGGTCTGATTACTGCAACAAACGATGTTGTGTTGTTATTAAGACGCTGACCACGTCTGTCATAAATATATGGTTTGAGTTTGCCAATTTCAAGGGTATAGCTGTTATAAGTATCACTTACCTGATATGTTTTTGACATTGCAATATAACCGCATCTGCCGGCAATAGCAGTAAAAATAAAAACAAATGTAATCACTAAGGACAAAGCTCTTTTACGCATAAAAATACCCCCGGTTTAGTTTTAACCGAGGGTTTAGTATTATTCACTTCTTTGTCTGCGGAAAATCGCATCAGCTGAAACAGGAATATCACACTTAAATGAATATGTATTTGTTGCCTTGTTGGCAACAGTACTGTACTCACCTGATGTTTCGTTATAAAGCTCAGCAACAGTGATTTTGTATGGCTTTTTATCAGGCTCAACAACCTCCAGCTCATCACCTTCAAAAAATCTGTTACGCTGATCAACAACAAGTCTTCCGCCCCAGTAATCATTATAAAGAGCACAAACATCCCAATTACGAATGTAACCGCCTGTGTTTAACACCTGACCGTTTTTCATTGGTCCGAAATTAAAGCCTGTTGTGTATTCCCTGTGACTCATTTTCTCCATTTCATCAAGAATCCACTGTGACACCTTGAAATCATCAGTAGGATTTTTAAGGTATTCATCAATCGCATTCCTGTAAGCATACGTAACAATGGCGGTATAATATTCGCTCTTTGCTCTGCCCTCAATTTTAAAGGAGTCAACACCGGCATTAACAAGCTCCGGAATATGCTCAATCATACACAAATCACGAGAATTAAAAACATAAGTTCCGCTGTCATCCTGATTTACAGGAAAATATTGACCGGGTCTTGTTTCTTCAACCAGGTGATATTTCCATCTGCAAGGCTGAGCACAATCACCACGGTTTGCATCTCTGCCAACCATATAATCTGACAGAATGCATCTGCCAGAAAAGCTCATACACATTGCGCCGTGCACAAACACCTCAATCTGTAAATCTTCAGGTGTTTTATCCCTTATTGTTTTAATATCATCAAGTGACAATTCACGGGCTGTGACAATACGCTTTGCACCCATTTCATAAAGTGTATTGGCTGTCTGATAGTTCACTATACCAACCTGAGTTGACATATGAATTTCAACATCAGGAGCATATTTTTTTGCCATTGCCATAACACCAATATCTGCAATAATAAAAGCATCAATTCCGATTTGTGCAGCATATTTCAAAAAGTCAGGCAATGCCTCTATTTCGTTATTCCTTGGCAGTGTATTGCAGGTCAAATAAACCTTTTTGCCGTAAGAATGAACAAGCTCTACTGCTTTCTTTAATTCATCGGCATTAAAATTTGATGGGTTTGTTCGCATACCAAACTGTTCACCGCCAAGGTAAACAGCATCGGCACCGAATTTTAATGCAAGTTTTAATCTTTCAAAATCACCACAAGGTGATAACAATTCAATATTTCTCATAATCAATAGTTCAAATAAGGCGCATAAGTATTTGCCTTTTGTTGGAATTCAGTATAGGTTTCTGCTGTATAAAGATTACCCTTATTGTCGTGGAAGAAGTAGTAATTATTTGTATCAGCAGGATAAAGTGCGGCATAGATAGCATCAATACCCGGATTACAGATTGGACCTGCGGGCAAACCAACAACAGTTGATGACATATCTGTGCTGTAGTAAGTGAGATAATAATCAGCAGTATGTGCTGCAGTTGATGATAACGCAGGTGAAACCTTATTTTTAATATAATCAGAGGTTGAATCACACTGCAGTGCAGGATAATTTGTTTTGTCTTTCAGACGATTATGAATAACTGCAGAAATTTCCTTCATTTGATCCACGCTGCCTGCCTCATACTGAATAATTGAAGCGATCGTCATTATATCATACATTGAGTAGCCAAGCTCTTCTGCACGTTTTCTGTATTCCTCAGTAATTTTTGCATCACCGTTAGAAAGGAATTTCTTAACAACAGAGCTTGCACTCTCACCAACATAGAAATCATAGGTATCCGGAAAAAGATAGCCTTCAAGTCTATATGGAATTTTTTCGTCAGCCTCAAGACCATTAACAAGTGAGTATGAAAAATCGACTGTCTGAATAACAGATAAAAGTGCTGCTTTGTCGCAAATCTCATGACTAACCAGCTTTTCAACAATTTCAGCTGTAGACAATCCCTCAGGGAATGCAATTCTTTCAGTTTCAGCAGTTATATTGTTACCGTGCATAGCCTGCAGCATACCCTCAAGACCCATTTTGGCGTTAAGATAGTACACACCTGCTTCGTAGCCCTTATCCTCAAAATACACACCGTTACGCCACTGAGGACCAACCTGTGATTCCCTGAACTTTGCAAAGAGCTTGCAGAAGTTCTTACACTTAATAAGTCCATTATCTGCAAGAAGATCAACTGCATCATTCATATCATTAAGCTGCTCGTTCAGTGTGATTGTAACTGATGAACTGCTTTTTGTAATAGCAAGCACATCATTCATACAAAGCACTGCATAGATAGACAGAATCATTGAAACGACAATTACAACAATAAAGAATATGTAAGTGCCTGCAATGCTCTGACCCTTCTGAACCTTCGTTGCTTTTCTTTT
>CAYNGP010000148.1:0-3505 GCA_964396885.1 uncultured Bacteroides sp.
AGTTCTTAAAGAAAGAAAGGAATCAATCATGAATACATTTATTAGTTCTATTTTTACAAAATTTATTACTGCTATTATCTCAATTTTATGCTTATTTAATATAGTGCCTAACACTAATTTTGAATTACCGCCAATGTATGATCCAATACCGGTGGTTGAAGAAGCAAATGAAAACGCAAATTACAATAATATCCCTGAATTCATTAACGACGAAAATATAAACAAAGAAACAAATGAAACAACGCCTTATAATGAAGAGACTGGCGATGATGCAAACATTGATAATAATATAATTCACGATGCTTTTAATATTATTAATGATACTCACAAAGAAAACAACGGCAGTGATACAGAGCCTGTTGATGAAAAACCAGATGATGTTGCACAACCGACTGACGAAAATGCTAACAACGATGTACAGCCTGCTGATGATAACACAGACAATGGTTATGAAGTACTGGAAAAAATCAATATTTCAGCTACAGAAGAAGACAATCTTACATTAACACTTTATTCTGCTGATACAGAAGCTGGTTCTGCAACATTATCAGCAGCATCAACAAGAAATGCAGCTGCTCCAAGAAAATTAACAGCATCCGCTACAAGAGCTGTTACTTATTCAGCAAATGAACTCTCAACTGATGATGAGGAAAAAGCTATTGTTGAAACAAAACCGAGTTTGACCAGAACTTATAGTGAAGGTCCTGAAAGTGTTATAGCGGTTATCAGCGGCAGCGGTAAAATGGAAGAAAACGTTTACAGACATTTTGTTAGTGTTGATAATTATATTGCAACTATAACAGCTCTTATTGCTGCTGAATATGATTTGGACGTAAATCAGATTGAATGTGTAGTTCCTGAGGGTGTAACTGATATTATTCAGGTTGATGCTGAAATTATGTTTTTTGCACTTGTAGACTGCGAGGAAGGACCTGCAGGAACAGAGCTTGCAATTAATGACAATATAAGAGATTTGATTAATCCGGAAGATATACTCGCATATTCTCCTAACAGCATTGATTTTGCCGAAGATTCAAATGTTACAAGCATTTCAGAGGGTGCATTCCTTTTCTGTAAGGATTTAGATAAAGTTGTAATTCCAAATACAGTTAAAACAATCGGCAAAAACGCATTCTCATACTGCTCAAATTTAACAGAGGTTACTTTACCTGATCAGCTGGAGGTTATTGGTGAGGGCGCATTTATGCAGTGCCGCAGCTTAGAAAAAATTGAACTTCCATCAACAGTTAAAAGAATTGAGGCAGGAGCATTTGCATTCTGTTCAAATCTGTCTGAGGTTGTTTTAAATGATGGTCTTGAGTTTGTTGGTGATAACGCATTCTTAAATATTAAGGAAGGCTCAACCATCCTTTGTCCAACAGAAAGCGTTTATAAGCTTGCTAATTCCAGATATGTTATTACAAGAGGCAGAACACTTGTTGTAAATACAGCAAAGTAAAAAACGTTAAAGATAAAAATATAATACCATTACAAAAGCCTGCCCTTAGGGAATCCTCGGGGCAGGCTTTTTTATAGAATTGAATTGATTTTTTCACATACAGAAATACAATAACCATTTATTTTATTATATTCTTTAAAAATATATTTTTCACCCTCATATTCACAATAAGGCTCTTTATTACCAAGTCCCTCAATGGTAAAAGCGTTAAGCGGTATTGCCAAGCCTTTTCCCACTGCTTTAATTAAGCTTTCCTTAAGTGTCCAAATTTTGAAAAAATCATCAGTGTTTTTAATATACTCTTGTTCAGCCGGAGAGAAAAATCTGTCGGCAATTTTAATATTAACCTCTTTAATCTGTTGTATATCACAGCCGATTTGCTTATCGGAAATTACCACCATTGCATAATCACCTGAGTGAGAAATGCTGAAGTATAATGCTGCATTAATAAAAAAAGGTTTACCATACGCATTTGTTGAGTATTTCATATGCTTTTCTTCAAAACCATATTTTTTTAATGCATGGTCAAGCAGAAGGGTGGACAAAAGGCACAGCTTTTTATCTTGCTCAAACTTATAGCTGTTAAGCTTGGTTTTTCGATAATCAGAAATATTATTTATTAAGTTGTCAAAATCTTCAGCAGGTAATTCATTAACACCTGCAATATATAATTCAAAACTCATATCCTTAGAATATCATAATTACCATAATAGGTAAAGTATAATTTGACAGTGACACTCCACTTTGTTATACTTATTATATTGACGAAAGGAAGAGAACAATGGCTATTAATGTAGAAAAAACTAAAACTAAGCATAAGGGACTGAAGGCTTTGTGTATAATCATCGGTGTAATTGTGGCTATAGCTATAGTTGCAGAAATTTTTATCAGTGTGGTCATCAGACCTGTTGATGACTCAAGTGATAAAGCTGTGGCAGTGGGCGGTATGATAACTTCTGAAACTGTTGAGTTTAAAAGTGACAGCGCTAAAGGACTGGAGAAAAATCCTGTTATAAGAATGATGCAGATGATTTGGCGTTTTTGCTATGATGGTGATATGAAAAAGCACGCAGATCAAACTCCTCCTGAGGTTGAGGAAATTAAAAATCTTTCATATATTGATGATGGTAACAGATACCATAGACTTGATGTTTACTATCCTCAGAATCTTGCTGCTGATGAAAAGCTGCCGGTGGTTATTGATATTCACGGCGGCGGTTGGATGTATGCCGAAAAAGATTTGAATGAGTACTATTGCAAGGCAATTGCTGATAGGGGATATGTCGTTTTCAATGTCAGCTACAGATTAGTGCCGGATGTTACTGTCAATGAGCAGATACAGGATGTTGCTTGTGCACTGAAATGGATACAGGAAAATATGGCGGATTATCCATGTGATATAGATCATATTATGCTTACCGGTGATTCAGCCGGCGGTCAGCTTGCTGCGTATTCTACCGTTCTTTTGCAAAGTGCTGAGCTCAGAGAAATCTTTGAGGTAGAGGATGCGGGTATGGAAATTGATGCACTTGTGCTTACATCACCTGTGCCTTATATGAATGACGGTGCACTTAGTGTTTATACAAAGCTTCTTTGGGGCAGTGATTATAAATCAAAAGCAACATATGATTATATGAATTTTGATCAGATTATTGACTATGCTCAAAAAATGCCGCCTACATATCTCATAACAAGTGACGGTGATACCTTAGCACACGATCAAACTGTTAAAACAGCACAGATGCTTGAAAGCAAGGGTGTTGAGTGTGTGCTGAAGGATTATGAAAGTCAAAATGGTGAAAATCTGGTTCATGTTTTCAGCGTTCTTTATCCGTTTGATGATATTGGTTCTGATACGATCGATGAGGCATTAATTTTTTATGATGAAGTAATTGCAAAAGAAAATAAATAATTTTAATTATTTTGACAAAAAATATTGACATATCGCTAATTATATGATAATATTATCCAGCAATAAGCGATATAGAGGTATAGTGTAACGGTAACACTCCGGACTCTGACTCCGTCATTTAAGGTTCGAATCCT
>CAYNGP010000149.1:0-3408 GCA_964396885.1 uncultured Bacteroides sp.
CAGATGCTTGGTGCAAGTGTTGATATTGTTAACGGTATGGTTTGTGCGAAGGCAGACAAGCTTATTGGTGCATCCATTTATATGGACAATGTGTCTGTTGGTGCAACCATGAATGTTATGCTTGCAGCTGTTCTTGCACGTGGACTTACTGTTATTGAAAATGCTGCGAAAGAGCCGCATATCGTTGATTTGGCTAACTTCCTTAACTCAATGGGTGCTGATGTGCGCGGTGCCGGTACGGATGTTATTAAAATCCGTGGTGTTGAAAAGCTTCACGGCTGCACTTATTCCATTATTCCTGACCAGATTGAAGCAGGCACTTATATGGTAGCTGCTGCTGCCTGCGGCGGTGATGTGCTTGTTAAAAATGTTATTCCTAAGCATTTGGAGTCAATAAGTGCTAAGCTTGAGGAAGCCGGTGCAGAAATCATTGAATATGATGATGCCGTAAGAGTAACACGTTTTAAATCACTTCAGAAGTGTAATGTTAAAACAATGCCCCATCCGGGTTTCCCTACGGATATGCAGCCGCAAATGGCAGTGATTCTTTCAGTGGCTCAGGGTACAAGCATTTTATCAGAAAGTGTTTGGGATAACCGTTTTCAGTATGTAGGTCAGCTTTTAAGAATGGGTGCTGATATACAGGTTGACGGAAAAATTGCCGTTATTGAAGGTGTTGACAGATTAACCGGTGTTAATGTTAAGGCTACTGATCTTCGTGCAGGTGCAGCAATGATTATTGCAGGACTTGTGGCTGACGGTGAAACGATTGTTGAAGATATTCAGTATATTGACAGAGGTTATGAGGATGTGGTTGAAAAGTTCTCAAGCCTTGGTGCAAGCATCAGGCGTGTAGAAATCAGTGAGGCTGAGCCTGTAGCTGATGTTGGATAATTGAAAATATAAAATCGTATCGATATTTCGATACGATTTTTTGTTGGAATTTGGAGAAATTTATGTCAAAGGTTTGTCAGCTGTTTTCGGGCAGCAGCGGTAATTCAATATTGATTTCATCAAAAGGTCACAATTTTTTAGTGGATATAGGCGTGTCAGCTAAACGGTGTGAAAATGCCTTGCTTCAGCGTGGCATTGACCCGAAAAGCATTGACGGTGTTTTTATTACCCATGAGCATAATGACCACGCAGCCGGCATAAGAGTTTTTGCTTCAAGGCATAATACACCTGTTTTTGCACCTGAATCCTGCATTGAGGTTATGTATGAAAAAAATCTGATTAATGATAAGGTACATATTGAAAAAATTGATTATCGTATGGAACTTTGCGGTATTGAAATAAAAGCTTTCAAGCAAAGCCACGATAGTGTGGATTGTGTCGGCTATAGATTTGAATTGCCGAATGGTAAGGGTGTTGCCGTGTGCACGGATACAGGCTATGTTACCGATAATGCAAAGGAAATCTGCAGCGGTGTTGATTTGATTTTTGCCGAGTCAAATCATGAAACCTCTATGGTTGAAACAGGTCCTTACCCATATTATCTTAAGCAGAGAATTCTCGGAACAAGGGGTCACCTTTCAAATTTTGCCTGTGGTGAATTTCTTAAGGAGCTTGCACAGTCCGGCACTACCAGATTTGTTCTTGCACACCTCAGCAGAGAAAATAATATGCCGCACATTGCAAGGCAGAATGCAATTGCTGCACTTGATGAAATTGGACTTTGCGAGGACAGGGATTTCAGGCTCTATGTTTCATCACCTGAAAGCACAGAACAGGGGATTGCGTTATGATTAATGTTACAGTTATTGCCGTAGGTAAGCTTAAGGAAAGCTATCTTCGTGACGGCTGCAGTGAATATATTAAAAGGCTGGGTGCTTTTGCTAAGGTTAATGTTGTTGAGATTGCTGAGGAACGTGCGAGTGATAATCCAAGCCAGAGCGAAATCAATAATATTATTGAAAAAGAGGGCGAACGTATTCTTGCGAAAATTCCTAAGGGTGCTGTGCTTATCCCTCTTTGCATTGAAGGTACAGAGTATTCAAGTCCTGATTTTTCAAGGCTGATTGAAAACCTATCAATGAACAGCTCACATTTGTGCTTTGTAATCGGCGGTTCTTTCGGACTAAGTAATGCCGTTAAATCGACAGGGAAGTATAAGCTGTCCTTTGGAAAAATGACCCTCCCTCATCAGCTTGCGAGAATGGTTTTGCTTGAGCAGATTTACAGAGCCTTTTCAATTTCTAATCATTCAAAATATCATAAATAATTGATAAAAAATAAAAGGGGCTGTCTCACTTTTTGTGAGACAGCCTCATCTGATCAATATGCTCAAATAGAAAATTTAAATGTGAATACGCTATTTACATGGTTAGAAACTGTGTATTGTTTAATGCTATCGTTGCAGACAGAATAAATAGTAGAAATTCTATCTAATTATAGGCATTGTTCATTATTAGAATATAATCTTATAATAGCATTTTCTAAATATGTAAAACAAGCATATTTTTTTTCATTTTCAGAAATATTACTTATTTCAAAATATTCATACAGTTCACTTTCAGTTGGTGTTAAATTATAGTGAGCTGATATTGCACCAACCAATAAATATTTTTTTATTTCATATATAGCTTCTTCGGTACATTGGTTGAAAAATTCTTCTTCCGTTAATCCTAACATTCCGTTGTAGTATTCTTCCAATGTCATTCCAAATGATGAATATGAAGTTTCATAATCTTTGACTATTTTACAAGAATAATCTTTCACTTCATTATAATTTAAATCATAAATGCATTCTTCAATCGCTTTTTCATAAAAACACTCTTTAAGTTGGTTTTGGTTTTCTAATTTCACTTCGTTAAACTTCATATTATATAAATATTCATAATATTGTGAAATTGTTTGAAAATTATTTTCGCTTAATACTTCTGAACCAGTTTTAATTGTTATATATTTTATATCAGAAATGATAAATTTTATATTAGAATCAACATAATTTGTTAGAAATTCATTGCTGCACTTATTACTTGAAATGGTAATAGTATCTCCAATCTGTTTTTGAAACAATGCATTCTCAATAAATTTGTCAAAACAATTAAATCCAATAAATATTTTGATATTTTTATCTTCGTATATACACTGATTGTTATTGTCATAAATATAACAATCTACAACAGCAATGTCATTACTATCAATTAATAGATGCTGACTTTTATAATAATCAAAATCTGTTTCAATAACTTCATCAATATAATCTGATACCCTTGACAATGAATTATTAGTATTAAAGTCCGAATCCAAACAATTCCTTATACTATCGTAGTTAATGGAGTGAATATAACTTTTTTCAATATTATTATATAATAGTATTTCTTTTATATTGTTATCAATAGGTAAGGATGGTGCGGTGCAACCGGAAAATAGAACAATAAAAGTTAATATTATTAAAATAAAATT
>CAYNGP010000150.1:0-3392 GCA_964396885.1 uncultured Bacteroides sp.
CAAAAACACAATTAAAATGCCCCTATGGGGACCCTATTCAAAAAAATATATGGGGCTTTCAAAAATTATAAAGGATATGGAGGATGTCGGCGCAAGATTTGATTTTTCAGTTCATCCTACACTATGGAACAGCTCAACACCTGTTCCCAATGTTACAGTGCCGTCAAATTATCACCTGTGGCATTGTGAGAGCGATTACTCCTTCTATTCCTACAGATATGAGCTGATGTGGAAGGATCAGGTGTATGCCGATATTTCCTTCTCCAAAATCAAGGATAATTCCTACTTAATGAGATGTGAGTTTTTCAATAATACTCCATTATCTCAGAACTGTATACTGAATCTGTTTTCATCACTTGAATTTCCTTATCCAACTTACTGTAAGGTGAATGCACCTGAAAATGCATTCATTAAAACTGCTAATGATTATGAGTTGTATGAATACAATACCCCACGTCCATGGGATGAGGAAAATCCGGACGGTATGTTTAAGGGCATGTTTGTTGATAAGGATTTTTATCTTGGCAAGGGACTTGGTGACAGATGCGAAAATTATCACGTTCACTTTTTAAATCTTAAACCTTTCGGATGTGAAAAGGGTGACAAGGTATCCTATAAGCTTGATAAAAACGGAATTGAAAATCCTGTTATTGCAGTAAGATATAAAACTGTTACCGATGGCAATGCCGAATTTATGATGAATGATGAAAAGGTTGTTTTTGAAAGCAGTGCTGATCTCGGATTTGCATATCTTCCTTTTATGTGTGAATTCACGCTTGAAAGCCTTGGTACTGCAGGTGTTGAGTTCGATTTCTTGGCTGTTATTGATGAAAATGACAAGGATAAATTGAGCACTGAATATGTCAGCTTTTCTTATGTTCCACAGATTGAAACTGAGCCTTGCGGCGAAGGTCATCTTACAAAGCTCAGCTATGAGGGTGTTGATGCTCCTTTTTATATTCTCACCCATAATAAGCATACAAGAGAGCGTGTACTGGAGTCAGGTTCATTAGAAGATGCATTGATTAACCGTCTTTCAAATGGTGACCATACATATGATGATTTGCCTGAAACCTTCTCAAAATCCTTTGCAAGAAAGCATAGTGATGATGGCTTTTTCCAGAACACATTAATTAAATCAATTTTTGTTAAGCCAAACAGTTCACATATTGAATATGCTGTTTTATCCAACGAAAAGCCTGAACCGCTGACAGATGCTGAATACGAAAGTATTTATAATAAAGCAAAATCATCGGGAATCAGAAGGGGCTATAACAAAGCAGGTGAAAAGTACACGCTTTCAACAGAAATTCTGCGTTCAACCCTTTTGACAAATGTTGTATATCCTGTTTATCGTCACGGTGAAAATGTTATTCACCACGCACCGGGTAAAAGATGGGACAGCTTTTACACTTGGGACAGCGGATTTATCGGTATGGGCTTGCTGGAGTTTTCCAATGATTTATGTCAGTATGCACTTGATATGTACCTTTGTGATGAAAGCAACAAGGACTTTGCATTCCTGCTTCACGGCTCACTTGTACCTACTCAGTTTGTTGAGTATCTTGAATTGCTGAAGAGAACTGAAAATAAGGCAGAGCTTGAATTCCTTTATGACAAAATCAAACTTTATTATGAGTTTTTGAGAGGCAGAAATCACGCATCAACCGTTGCTAAATTCAATAACGGCTTGCTTACCACCTATGATTATTGGTATTCGCACTGCGGTATGGATGACTATCCTGCACAGGTTGAGATGATGAAAAGAAAGTCGCAGAAATATACCTGCCCATGTTTGTCAACTGCACAGATTATCAGAGCAGGTAAGATTATGAAAATGGTTGCTGCTTCACTTGGCAGAGATGAAGATATTAAAATCTATGATGCCGATATTGAATACTCAACTAAGGCACTCAATGACCTTGCCTGGGATGAAGAGAGCGGTTATTTCGGATATACCGAATATGACGAAAACGGAAATGTTAAGGGTATTATGCGTACCGAGGACGGCGAAAACTTCAACAAGGGTATGGATGGTGTTTACCCAATCGTTGCAGGTGCTGTCAGCGGTGAAAGAAAAGAAAAATTGCTTGAGCATATTAAAAATCCAAATGAAATGTGGTCACAGGCAGGTGTTTCTGCTGTTGATATGTCTGCGTCATATTATTTTGATGACGGCTACTGGAACGGCAATGTCTGGATGAGCCATCAGTGGTATATCTGGAAAACGATGCTTGATAACGGTGAAACTGATTTTGCCTTTGATATTGCAAAGACAGCACTTGATATGTGGAAGGCTGAAACAGACTTTACTTATAACACTTATGAATGCTTTGGCATTGCAACAAAGCGTGGTGGCTGGTTCCACAATTTCGGCGGTCTGTCTGCACCAATTTGTATTTGGGCAAACGCCTACTATAAACCGCAGACCGTTACAACCGGTTTCGACCTGTGGACGGATTATCAGAAAACAACAGATAAAAGTGCTGAAATTTCCTTTAAGTATTTTGGTGATAACGACAAATACAGTCTGATTGTTACACTGAGTGATAACGCTGATTATAAGGCTTATCTTGACGGAAAGGAAATCGGTTTTACTGAAAGAAACAAGGGTTCACTTGAAATCACTTTAAGCGGTGATATTAAATCAGGTGTGCTTGAAATAAAAGAGGGGTAAAAATATGGCAAACAAAATTTACGGCAGTAATAATGAGCCGCTTAAAATTCAGTTTATAACGGATACGCATTATTACTCAAGAAAAAATGGTACTGAGGGCAAGGCATACGAAAAAGACGAATCCAAGTCGCAAATGGTTGTTAAGGACAGTGACCTTGTTTTAAAAAGAGCCTTTGATATGCTTTGTGAGGACACCTCAACAGATATTGTTGTTTTATCAGGTGACACCACAAGAAACGGTGAGCTTACCTCGCATGAGGAATTTATTGAAATGCTTCGTGATTTAAAAAAGCGCGGCAAGAGAGTTTATGTTATCACTGCTACCCACGATTTCCGCTCGGGCGGTGTTTCAAAGGGCTTTGTTGGTGATAAGCAGATTGAAGTTCCCGCTGTTGAGGAAAGACACGATTTGTGGGATATGTATTATGAGTTTGGTCCTGAGGAGGCTATTTCAACGCATCCCGATTCACTCAGCTATGTAGTTCAGCTTGCACCTGGCTATCGTCTGTTTGCTTTGAATGATGATACGAACTATAAGCCTGAGGGCGAGCGTGGCTCAGGCTACAGTGATGACTGTATGAAATGGATTATGGAGCAGCTGGAGGATGCCAATGCTAACGACCCGTTTGTTATTGCTATTACCCATCAACCGATGATTTCAGCATCACCCTTCTATTCAATTGTAGGTAAGGGTGATATGCAGAGAAATCACGAA
>CAYNGP010000151.1:0-3367 GCA_964396885.1 uncultured Bacteroides sp.
TTTTCCAATTCTCTACTTTTTCCATTTTTACTATTGACTTTTAATAGTTAGTCTTGCTTATATTATATATCATTATATATATAATGCAAAAATGCGATTTGTTTTATCTGCTGTCTTTAGCATTAATTTTTTGCCTTTGCAGAAACTTACCATAATACTGCAATGCTCTGCGGATATATTCAATTCTTTTACTCTCTGCAACACTTTTCGGAATAAGCTCATTTAAAGTATCCGCTTTGAGAATAACTCTATCTTTCTGATTTGGTTTTTCCTCCTGCATTACAATAAATATTACTTCTCTTGTCAAAGCATTTTCATTGAAAGCCTTTCGCAGCCTTATTGCTTGAGCGTGAGTAGGAGTACAAACTTCTTCATCTATTGCATCTACCAAATCACGCTGACAATCTTCATCGAGGTATGAAAGTTCAACAGCAGGTCGCATTTTCATTCTGCCCTCGTCAACAAGTTCAAGCAGTTCAGGAACAAGAAATGTCAAGCGGATATATCGTCTTATTGTTTCTCTGCTTTCTCCTACTTGTTCAGCAAGCAATTCAGATGTCCTCAACTTTGACACCAGTGGTGTCGAAGTTAAATCGTTTCTTTTTCCTTGAATATTCATAGCATCCAATTTCATTTTGTATGCAAAGGCTTTTTCACTTGGCGGAATATGTGACCTCTGAATATTACTGTCTACCATAATAATAACAGCTTCAGCATCATCCAAATCCTTAACAAAGCACTGCAATGTATCTTTACCGACACACTCACTTGCTCTTTTTCTACGGTGTCCCGATATGAGTTCATATCTGCCGTTTGCTTTTGGTCTTACAATAGCAGGAACAAGCACACCACGCTCGGTTACACTTTCGATAAGCTCAAGCATATCCTCATCATCTCTTACCTTGAAAGGATGATTTGGAAAATCGTCAAGCAGTTCCAACGGAATATTCTTTAACTCGGATGCTTTCTTTTGTTTGTTTTCACTCTCAATTACCTCCTTTTCCAATTTCAACATTTTAACCTCCTTATTCAGATTTAGCCGTTTATGGTAACGGCTATGTAAAATAAAAAATGCCACTCATTCTTAAATAGAATAAGTGGCTATGTATAAAAATCAATGTATTATTTAGTTGTTTGTATTTTACTTAACAGCAGTACAATCACCTTTTAACGATTAGCAGGCTTTTTTGCAGTTCTTTATGAAAATTAGCAGGAGTAGTGTTTTGATTAGCAAAAACATCATTTTTTTTGCTAATGATTAGCAAGAAAATATCAATTATTAAGAATATTTAATCTTAGTTCGATTTTGTCTGTAAGTTAATAGCATAAATTTTGAAAAAAAATAAAAGTGCCAAAATTCATTGAAAAATCGGCACTTTTTTGGCACCCTCAGTGGGAATCGAACCTACATCTAAGTCTTAGGAGGACCTTATTCTATCCGTTGAACTATGAGGGCTATTATTAAATTTTAACATTACAACAATCACCAAAAGCAAAGAAGTTGATTGTTGTAACTCACCCTTAGGAGGACCTTATTCTATCCGTTGAACTATGAGGGCTATTATTAAATTTTAACATTACAACAATCACCAAAAGCAAAGAAGTTGATTGTTGTAACTCACCCTTAGGAGGCGAACGCTCTATCCTGCTGAGCTAATGGCGCATATTCACTTGCAGTGTATGGAATATTATAATAAATGATTGGCTTTTTGTCAATAAAAATCCTGTGGGGTGTATGGTTAATAAGATTATAAAATGAACTTATAAGTACTACAGAAATAAACCATAGTCTATATTAATGTAAAATATTATTAAAGTGTCAATTAGGAGATTTTTAATGAAAAGAATTTTAATCCGTGCTGCGGTTTCGCCTTTCGTACAGCGCGAACCTGTTGAAACGCTCAGCAAAAATTTATTAGGTAATAATACAGGCAATCTGTTATTTGCATATAGTATGAGCAGAACGCTTTATACCGAGGATACGGAAATTGATTTTATGCCTGATATAAAGGTATTAATGAGTGAGGTATCTCCTGAATATATTAATGAAAACTATGATTATCTTGTTCTGCCTATGGCAAATTCTTTCAGGGCAACATATAGCACAATCCTCAGAAAATGGAGCGAGTTAATCGAAAAACTTACGATTCCTTGTGTTGTAACCGGTATAGGTGTAGATATGGCCTATGAGCCGAATATTGCTGAAAAGCATCCTTATGATGATACAGTTAAACGATTTGTAACAGCAGTGCTTAATCATTCACACTCCGTTGGCGTAAGAGGTGTGATTACACAGGCTTATCTTAATCACCTTGGTTTCAGAGATATTAATGTTACAGGCTGTCCGTCCGTTGAAATGTTCGGTCCCGGTCTTAAGATGAGAGATAAAAAGCCGCTGACAAAGGAGTCTGCTGTATGTGTTACAGGCTCACTTTTAAGCCCGTTGAATTTTAATAAATTCATGGTTAAGAATTTTGAGAAACTGCCGAATTATTACTTTATGCCACAGTTTAATGACGATTTAAGGCTTATGTATCTGGGAATTCCGTTTCAGCCCCTCAATGAGGCACAGCAGCTTTATCCGCATGAAATTGACAACGAGGTGTTTGTTCAGGATAAGGCAAGATTCTTTATTGATATGCCAAGTATTCTGAAGTTTAACGAGGGTATTGATTTTAACTATGGTACTCGTATTCATGGTGCAGTTGGATGTATTCTGACAGGTGTACCAAGCCTTCTTTTCACATCAGATGCGAGAACGAGAGAGCTTGCCGACTATCACAATGTACCGTCAATGCCTGTTAGCCTTATTGATGAAAATACGGATATATTTGACCTTTATGAAAAAACAGATTTTTCAATTGTTAATAAAGGTCATGAGGAAAGATTCTGGCATTTTATTGATTTTCTTAACGATAATGGACTTCCTCATATTTATCTTGATAAGGACAGAAAGACTGTTCCTTTTGATGAGAAAATTAATAGTATTGATTGTTACGGACCGATTCGTTCAATCCATACCTGTTCTAAGGATGAGGTGCTTGAACGAATTGCGATAGGTCAAAAAATGCAGTCAGCTGAAATCAAGACGATTATTGTTGAAAGAAATGATTTAAAGAAAAAGCTTGCTGACCATAAGAAAAAGATTGCAAGCCAGAATAAAACAATCGCAGAGCAGAAAACAAGTATGCAGACACAGAGCAAAATCCTTGGTGAAAAATCTGTGCAGTTGGATGCTTGTAAAAAGCGTCTGGGCTGGTATGATAACAGTTCGGCAGTAAGAATTGCAGGCTCAAGAGTGAAGAAAAAATTAAAAAATAAATAAAATAAAAACCGCAAATAACATATGTGAAGTGAACCCCAAAGT
>CAYNGP010000152.1:0-3324 GCA_964396885.1 uncultured Bacteroides sp.
TTGAAGAGGGTGTACGTGTTGCTGAAAGCATCGGCTATCCTGTATTGGTTCGTCCATCCTTCGTTCTCGGCGGCCGTGCAATGCAGATTGTTGCAAATGAAGAATCTCTTCGTCATTATCTGCAGACAGCAGTTGAAATCAATACAGAGCAGCCTGTTTTGGTTGATAAATATATTATGGGTAAGGAGCTTGAGGTTGACGCAATCTGTGACGGAACAGATGTGTTCATCCCCGGTATTATGGAGCACGTTGAGCGTACAGGCGTTCACTCAGGTGACTCAATTTCAGTTTATCCTACCTTCTCCGTTCCGCAGTCCGTTAAGGATAAAATCCTTGATTATACCGTTAAGCTTGGTAAGGCGATCGGTATTATCGGTCTTTATAACATTCAGTTTATTGCCGACGAAAATGACGATGTTTTTGTTATCGAGGTTAACCCTCGTTCATCAAGAACTGTTCCGTTCCTTTCAAAAGCAACCTCAACCCCTATGGCACATATTGCCACACAGGTTATTCTTGGTCATTCCTTAAAGGAGCAGGGTATTACTGAGGTTTATCCTAAGGAGAAAAACCGCTGGTACGTTAAAGCACCTGCTTTCTCATTCTCAAAGCTTAAGGGTATGGATACCTATCTTTCACCTGAAATGAAATCAACAGGTGAGGCTATCGGCTATGATAAATCACTTACAAGAGCACTTTATAAGGCTATTCAGGCATCAGGTCTGAACGTAGCGAACTATGGTACAGTGCTTGTTACAATTGCGAATCAGGACAAGCCAAGGGCTTTACCTCTCATCAAGCGTTTCTATGAGCTTGGCTTTAATATTGAAGCTACAGAGGGTACAGCAATGTATCTTAAGGAGCACGGCATCAGAACCCGTGTTCGTGCTAAGCTGACACTGGATGAAAGCGATGAAATTCTTATGGCACTGCGTCAGGGTCATATTGCTTATGTTATCAATACAATTGATATTAACGCTGGTGATTCACATTCAGATGGCAGTGAAATCCGCCGAGCAGCAGTTGAAAATAATGTAACAATGTTTACATCACTTGATACAGTTAAGGTGCTCCTTGACGTTCTTGAAGAGATTACACTTGGTGTATCAACAATTGATGCAGATTAATAAGCGAGAGTAATAATTATGTATAAACAAAACATTTATAAAATTTTATCAAACAAAAAAATTGCTAAGGATGTTTTTGAAATGGTGCTGGAGGGTGATACACAATATATCACCGCTCCCGGTCAGTTCATCAACATTCAGCTTGACGGCAAGTTTTTAAGACGCCCGATATCCGTTTGTGATTATGATGAAACCACAGTCACAATCATTTATAAGGTTGTGGGCGAGGGTACTGAAATGATGTCAGAACTGCCTGCTGGCGAAATGCTTGACGTTTTAACAGGTCTTGGCAACGGCTACGATATTTCAAAGGGCACAAAGCCTATGCTTATCGGCGGCGGTGTTGGTGTTCCGCCTATGTATAACCTTTGCAAAAAGCTCATTGCAGCAGGTCAGAAGCCTGTTGTCATTCTCGGCTTTAATACGAAGGACGAGATTTTTTATGAGGATAAGTTCAAGGCTCTTGGTGCAGAGGTGCGTGTAGCAACTGCTGACGGCTCTTATGGTATTAAAGGTTTTGTAACAGATGCCTTTGTCGATGATTATGATTATTTCTATACCTGTGGTCCTATGCCGATGTTCAAAGCAATTGAAGCTAAGGTGACAACATCAGGTCAGTACAGCTTCGAGGAGCGTATGGGCTGCGGTTTCGGTGCTTGTATGGGCTGCAGCTGTAAAACAAAGTATGGTAATAAAAGAATTTGCAAGGATGGTCCTGTGCTGGTAAGGGAGGAGATTATATGGTAGATTTATCTGTTTGCCTTGCAGGTATGAATATGGATAATCCTGTTGTTCCTGCATCAGGCACCTTCGGCTTTGGTAAGGAATTCAAAGATTTTTATGATATAAATATTCTCGGCTCCTTCTCCTTCAAGGGCACAACAAAGGATGCACGCTTCGGCAATCCGACACCAAGAATTGCAGAGTGTACCTCCGGTATGATTAATGCTGTGGGTCTGCAGAATCCCGGTGTTCACCATGTGATTGAGCATGAATTACCTGAAATGAAGGCATATTTCCACAAGCCTGTTATTGCAAATGTTTCAGGCTTCAGTGTGGATGATTATGCTTATACCTGTCAGCTTCTTGATAAGGAAGAACAGGTTGGTATTTTAGAGGTTAATGTTTCCTGTCCGAATGTTCACGGCGGCGGAATGAGCTTCGGCACATCACCCGAATGTGCTGCAGAGGTTACAAGGGCAGTTAAGGCTGTTACAATAAAGCCTGTGTTCATCAAGCTTTCACCAAATGTAACGGACATTGTTTCCATCGCAAAGGCTTGTGAGGAGGCAGGCGCAGACGGTATCTGCCTGATCAACACAATGCTTGGTATGCGTATTGATTTAAAAAGACGTCAGCCGATTATTGCCAATAAAATGGGCGGCTTCAGCGGTAACGCTATTTTCCCTGTGGCTGTCAGAATGGTATATCAGGTTGCCAAAGCCTGCAATATTCCTGTTATGGGCTGCGGCGGTGTTTCAAGTGCAAAGGATGTTATTGAAATGATGATGGCAGGTGCAACCGCTGTTCAGGTTGGTGCCGCTAATCTTGTTAATCCGTATGTTTGCAAGGATATAATCGAGTCTTTACCACAGGAATGTGAAAAGCTCGGTATAAATAAATTAAGTGATATTATAGGAGTGGTTGATTAATGGGTAAGGACGTTATTATTGCTTGTGACTTTTCTTCTGCAGAGGATACATTCAATTTCCTTGATAAGTTCACCGAGGAAAAGCCTTTTGTTAAAATCGGTATGGAGCTTTATTATGCTGAAGGTCCATCAATCGTTAAAGAAATTAAGAAGAGAGGACACAAAATTTTCCTTGACTTAAAGCTTCACGATATTCCGAATACCGTAAAAAAATCAATGGCAGTGCTTTCAAAGCTTGATGTGGATATGACAAATCTCCACGCAGCAGGTACTGTTGATATGATGAAGGCTGCACTTGAGGGTCTGACTCGTGAGGACGGCACACGTCCGCTTTTGATTGCAGTTACTCAGCTTACCTCAACAAGCGAGGAAAGAATGCAGAATGAGCTTTTAATCAATGCATCAATCAATGACACTATTGTTAAGTATGCTAACAATGCCAAAGAAGCAGGTCTTGATGGTGTGGTTTGCTCACCCCTTGAGGCAGGTATGGTTAAGGACAGCTGCGGCAAAGCCTTTATGACAGTAACGCCCGGTGTTCGATTT
>CAYNGP010000153.1:0-3212 GCA_964396885.1 uncultured Bacteroides sp.
AATAATTTCATAAACCTCTCTTTTAACGGTCAAAACATCATCTCTAAACATTTTTTCCTATTCCTTTAATAACTTTAAACGGCTCTAATCTGCCAAAATAGGGCGAAAGGCTTGAAAACGATACGCTCATATCGCCCTCCGAATAGGATTGAATATTCCCGCCTAAAATATCATCGTTTTTTAAACTCTCAGCAATGACGGCACATACAATGGCAAATATTGAATCGGTTACTTCATCCCTGTTTAAATATGCCAGTATCTCATTTAATTTTGCTTCAATTTTGAGTCTTATTATGTCATCTTCATCTTTGTTTAATATCTTTAACACTGTTTCTGTTATATCTTTAGGCATAAAATATTTTTTCCTTTCTTTTTTGGCTGATTATTTATTTGAATAATTTTTATTATTAATTTTCTTCGTCGTCGTCACCTTCTTTAGGCACTTCAACTTGAGCTTCTTTAATTCTGTGAACATAAACCGCCATCTTCTTGTTATCCAAAATAAAGGCATCATGAATAATTCTTCCTTCAACCAAATATCCTGAAATACCGGGGGGATTTTCATGAACTTTAAATTCACTTAATTTAACAGGAGAAGTCAAAGCTTCTTTATGCGCAACAATAAAGTTAACATCTTCAGGAAAATAGCTTGAAGGTGCAACAACAACAGGAACGCCGTATTTTTTCAGGTTATCAATATGAGCACCAAGGTTAACACTGCCCTTTTCAAGTGCCTCCATATTTTCACCAGCAAGCTCTGTTTTTGGCACACCGCCGTTATATTTCATTGAACGAACAGTAGATACCAGAACAATACAGCTTGGCTTTAAGCCTGCAAAACGACACTTGATGTCAAGGAACTTTTCAGCACCTAAATCAGAGCCGAAGCCTGCCTCAGTAATACAGTAATCACCCAGCTTTAAAGCTGTCTTTGTAGCACGGATTGAGTTACAGCCGTGCGCAATATTTGCAAAAGGACCGCCGTGCATAATTGCAGGAGTATTTTCAAGAGTCTGAACAAGGTTTGGCTTAATTGCATCCTTAAGAAGAACGGTCATTGCACCATCAGCCTTAATGTCTTTACAATAAACAGGTGCACCGTCATAGGTATAAGCAACAAGAATATTACCAAGTCTGCGCTTTAAGTCAAATAAATCCTCACTAAGGCAAAGGATAGCCATAACCTCACTTGCAACAGTAATGATAAAATGATCCTCACGAGGGATACCATTCAGCTTACCACCCAGAGAACAAACAATATTTCTTAATGCTCTGTCATTCATATCAAGGCAGCGTTTAACAAGTACACGTCTTTGGTCAATACCAAGCTCGTTGCCCTGCTGAATATGGTTATCCAGAATAGCGCACATAAGGTTATTTGCACTGGTGATAGCATGCATATCGCCTGTGAAGTGCAGGTTAATATCCTCCATAGGAACAACCTGTGAATATCCGCCGCCGGCAGCACCGCCTTTGATACCGAACACCGGACCGAGAGATGGCTCACGAAGTGCTATAACAGCATTTTTACCAAGCTTGCACATACCCTGACCAAGACCGATTGACACGGTTGTTTTGCCCTCACCTGCAGGGGTTGGGTTAACAGCGGTAACAAGAATTAACTTTCCGTCTTGTTTATCCTTAAGTCTGTCGAAAAGGCTGTCGTTTATTTTAGCCTTATAATGACCATATGGCTCAAGCTCATCCTCAGCAATGCCGATTGAAGCTGCAACATCTGCTATTTTTTTCATCTTTGCCTGCTGAGCAATTTCAATATCAGTTAACATAAGTCATACTCCTTAATTCTTTGTGTATGATAGTATAACACATTTTTCTTAATAATTAAATACCAAATTTAACAATATATACATAAATTTATTATTGACTTGAAAAGCAATCTGTAATTTAATATAATATATAAAATGAGTAAAGGAGGTTGCAATGGAACAAAAAAGAATAGGTTTTTTCGGCGGTCTTGATTTTGTAACAATGATTACTGCATTAATCGGCTCAGTTTACGGACTTGCTCTCATTTACAGTGCAACCTACTCAAAACTAACTGATGGAAAAATTATCACGAGCGATGTACGAAGCACGCTTATTTCTGTAGCAGGCGGTGTTATTTTTGCATTGATTGTTTGCAACATCGACTATGAAATCATATCAAAGCTATGGCCCATTATTGCAGGCGGCTGTATACTGCTTATGATTATTACGATGTTTTTTGGTGTGGCGGTTAATGAAAGCCGACAGGACGCACGTTCCTGGCTCAATCTGGGATTTTTCACATTCCAGACAAGTGAGCTGCTAAAGGTAGGCTTTATTATCAGCTTTTCCTATCACCTTGATATGGTCAAGGATCATATCAACAGAGTCAAAACGATTGTGCCTCTTGTTATTCATGGTATGATACCTGTTGCACTTGTTATCGCTACGGGTGACGCCGGCTCAGCGCTTGTATTTTTGATTATGTTTATCGGAATGCTGTTTTTTGCCAAGGTGCATATCGGCTACTTTGTTGCAGGAATCTGTGCAATAATCGTTGCGTTTGCAGCTGCGTGGAAGCTGAAGATTATTGACGGTATTCAGCGTGAAAGAATTACTGCTCTGTTTTATCCTGAACAGTATGCCGACACCCTTTATCAGCAAACAAACGGCAAAATTGCTATGGGCAGCGGCGGCTGGCTTGGACAGGGCTTTTTAAACGGAACCATGACGCAGAGCAGACAGGTGCCTGTTAATGAAAGTGATATGATTTTATCCGTAGCAGGTGAGGAATTTGGTTACATAGGAACACTTGCTGTTCTTGTAATATTGACAGTTTTAGTTGTAAGAGTCATTTCTACAGGACTTAAGGCGAGAGATAATGTAGGCTACTTAATGTGCAGCGGTATTGCGGTTATGCTTTTTGCACAGATATTTATTAATATCGGAATGGAGCTTTCCATTCTGCCATGTATCGGTATCACACTGCCGTTATTCTCAGCAGGCGGCTCATCCTCGCTATGTATTTACTTAGCACTGGGAATTGAAATGAGTGTTTACAGATTTTCAAAATCGCAGAACAAATCACTGCTTTATGCAGAATAAAGAAATAGTAAAAAGTTTTAAACCTAAGGATAATATTGTCCTTAGGTTTATTTTATGCTATAATTTCAATTAACAAATAAATTGATATTTGCAGAGATAAATATGAAAATCAAGATTTTTAG
>CAYNGP010000154.1:0-2776 GCA_964396885.1 uncultured Bacteroides sp.
ACAACGCAGGGAATGTAAGAAATATAGCTTTAGTCGGTCACGCATCAAAGGGTAAAACAACGCTTTGCGAGGCTATGCTTAATATTGCAGGAGCTACCGAAAGACAGGGTAAAGTGCTTGACGGCAACACAGTATGTGATTTTGATGCTGAGGAAAGAAAAAGAAAAATCGGTATTTCAAGTGCAGTTGCATCCATTAAATATAAAGGTAAGGATATTAATTTTATTGATACGCCCGGTTTGTTTGATTTTGCAATGGGCAGTGCTGAGGGTATCAGAGCGGCTGATACTGCGGTTATTGTTGTTTCTGCTCGCTCCGGCTTGGCTGTCGGTGCTGAAAAGGCATTTAAGAATGCGGGCTCAAAGGGTCTTGCAAGAATTTTTGTTACTACAAAGATGGATGATGCAAGGGCTGACTTTTACAAAAGCTTTAACGGTATTGTTGCAAAGTTCGGCACACAGGTTTGTCCTATTGTTGTTCCTGTTCTTTCAGCAGGCGAAGTGCGTTCCTATTATAATATGATAGAGGATAAGGCATATGTTTATGAAAATGGTGCTAAAAAAGAGGTGACTCCTGAACCTGCCGATGTTCCTCGATTTGAAGCCATCAAGGCTGTATTTGCCGAAGCAGTGGCTTCTGCCGATGAAGAATTGATGGAAAAATATTTTGAGGGCGAGGAGCTCACAAAAGAGGATAAAATCAAGGGTGTCAGCATTGGTATTGCCGACGGCTCAATTATTCCCGTTTTCGCTCTCTCAGGCTTAACAGGTGTTGCCTGCGATATGCTCCTTGATTTCATTGCAGATGTTTGCCCTGCACCAAAGGGTGAATATGCTATTGACAGTAATGGTGAGCCTGTTGAGCTCACTGCCGATGAAAACGGTCCTCTTGCGGCGATTTGCTTTAAAACAGTCAGTGATGCTTTTGTGGGCAAACTGAATTTCTTTAAGGTTGTCAGCGGAACAATCACGGCTTCAACTGTTCCGTATAATGCGAATACGGGCAAGGAAGAAAAAATGGGTAAGCTTGTTAAGGTGTTCGGTGCTAAGCAGAATGATGCTGCTGAATTAAAGGCAGGGGACATCGGGGCTATCACTAAGCTGAGCGGATTTTCAACAGGTGACACAATGTGCACTGCGGCGAATATTGTTAAGCTTGACGGTGTTGTTACTCCGGTTCCAACATATAAAATGGCAATCAAGGCTACAGCTAAGGGTGAGGAGGAAAAAATTGCCTCAGGTCTTATTAAGCTTTGTGAAGAAAATCCGTCACTTACCTTTACGAATAATACAGAAACAAGAGAGCAGATTATTGCAGGTCTTGGCGAACAGCAGCTTGAGGTTGTGGTTTCAAGACTTAAGGACAGATTTGGTGTGAATGCTAAGCTTGAAACACCTAAGGTTGCATATAGAGAAACGATTACCAAAAAGGTTTCTGCTCAGGGCAGACACAAAAAGCAGAGCGGCGGTCACGGTCAGTTTGGTGATGTATTTATTGAATTTGAGCCGTATGATACTGACAAATTAGTCTTTGCTGAACGAGTTGTGGGCGGCTCTGTACCTAAGAATTTCTTCCCTGCAGTTGAAAAGGGACTCAATGAATGTATGGAAAGCGGTGTGCTTGCAGGTTATCCTATGGTTGGTGTTAAGGCTACACTGTATGATGGCTCATACCATCCGGTAGATTCAAGTGAAATGAGCTTTAAAATGGCAGCAAGCCTTGCGTTTAAAGAGGGCATAAGCAAAGCAATGCCTGTCATTCTTGAACCGATTGTTACACTTAAGGTGCTTGTTAATGATGATGCAATGGGCGATGTAATTGGTGATATTAATAAACGTCGCGGCAGAGTGCTTGGTATGACTCCTGCAGGTGATGGCTATCAGGAAATTATTGCCGAAGTTCCTGACGGAGAAATGACAACCTTCTCAACCTCAATCAGACAGATTACTCAGGGCAGGGGCTCATTTGAAACAGAATTTGCACGCTATGACAGAGCACCTGAGCATATTGCACAAAGAGTAATCAGCGAAAGTTAAAATGTATTTTTGAATTTATATTTTCATAGGGGTCGATGTCTGCATCGACCCACAATAAAAAGACCTTGCAAATAACTTGCAAGGTCTTTTTATTGTAGTATTTATCCTGCGATACCATTAATCTGTATCAGCTCACCCTCAGTGAGTGGAGGGGAGTCAAGTGCTTTAAGATTTTCAAGCAATTGTTCTTTTGAATGCACACCAACTAAAACAGATGTAATGTTCTTATTTTGTGCCAGCCATTGTATTGCCATTTGTGAAAGTGACTGTCCACGCTTGTGTGCCATCTTACAAAGCTCTTTAATCTGGTGTGGTCTGTAGCGGTCATAACCGACATGTGCCTGCAGCTTTTCATTTCCGTAAAGTCTTGAATTTTCAGGTATACCGTTTTCAAATTTATCACTTAACTGACCCTGTGCAAGGGGAGAAAAAGCTATAATGCCCTTGTGCTTATCGTGAGCCTCTTTGATTAAATCGTTGTGCTCAATAGTTCTGTCAAAGATTGAATATCTGTTTTGATTAATGATAAATGGTGCATTATAGTCATCACACTTATGATACATTCTGTGCATTGTCTTTCCGTCATAGTTACTGATGCCAACATATAATGCCTTGCCCTGTCTTACAATATCTGCAAGGCAAAGCGCCGTTTCCTTAAGCGGTGTTTCAGGTGTCATACAGTGATGATAGAATATATCAACATATTCTATGCCCATTCGCTTTAAACTCTGGTCTATACT
>CAYNGP010000154.1:2786-3197 GCA_964396885.1 uncultured Bacteroides sp.
CCCATTCTCTGCAGGCTCTGGTCAAGGGATGCCATAAGATACTTTCTTGATCCGCCTCTGCCGCCGTAAGGACCCTGCCACATTTCATAGCCAGCCTTTGTACTTATAATAAGCTCGTCACGATATGGCTTCAGGTTTTCCTTGAATATTTTGCCAAAGTTGATTTCAGCTCTTCCCGGCTCAGGACCGTAGTTGTTAGCCAAATCAAAATGGGTAATACCGTTGTCAAAGGCTGTGAGAATGATGTCCTTCATTGTATCGTAGTCATCATTAACTCCAAAATTCTGCCACAGTCCTACAGAAATTTTAGGCAGAGCAAGTCCGCTTTCACCACAGTAGCTGTAGGTCATTTTATCATATCTGTTTTCATTTGCGATATACATAGTATATTAACCTCATATTTATATATTT
>CAYNGP010000155.1:0-3153 GCA_964396885.1 uncultured Bacteroides sp.
AACCATATGATAAAAAAATTGTCCTTGAAAATGGTAAGGAATTTTATGGCTATGGCTTTGGTGCAGACAAAGAGGCTGTCAATGAACTTGTTTTCAACACCTCAATGGTCGGCTATCAGGAAATTATTTCTGACCCAAGCTACACAGACCAGATGGTTTGTATGACCTATCCGCTTATCGGTAACTACGGTATTACCGACGAGGATTTTGAAACAAGAGTACCTACAATGGGTGGTCTTATCGTTCGTGAATATAACGATTTGCCATCTAATTTCAGATATACCAAAACGCTTTCAGAGGTGCTGGATGAATATGATATCCCTGCAATCAGCGGTGTGGATACCCGTATGATTACAAGAATTATCCGTGACGAGGGATCACAAAAGATTTTAATCTGTGATGCCGATGTGCCTTATGAGGAAGCACTGAAGAAGGTTAAGGATTATGTTATCCCAACCGATATGGTGTCACGTGTCAGCTGTAAAAAGCGTTGGTATTCAAGAACTCCAAATCATAAATATGATGTTGTTGCAATTGACTGCGGCATTAAGCATAACATTATCAGAAAGCTTAATGAAAAGGGCTGCAATGTAACCGTTGTGCCATATAACATTACAGCAGAAGAAATTATCAATATGCATCCTGACGGACTGTTCCTTTCAAACGGACCGGGTAACCCAGAGGATGTACAGACTGTAATTGAGGTTGTAAGAGCGCTTAAGGGCAAGCTTCCGATTTTCGGTATCTGCCTTGGTCATCAGATGATTTCACTTGCTCTCGGTGCAAAGACCTTTAAAATGAAATTCGGTCACAGAGGCGGTAACCATCCCGTTAAAAATCTTGAAACAGGCAAACTGGAAATCACCTCACAGAACCATTCATACGCAGTTGACGCTAAGTCACTTGAGGGTACAGAACTTACCCTCACACACTTAAATCTTCTTGACGATACAGCAGAGGGTGTTAAGAGCGAGAAAAACAAAATCTTCTCTGTTCAGTATCACCCTGAAAGTGCACCGGGTCCTCAGGACAGTGCATACCTGTTTGACAAATTTATTGACTTAATGGAAAAGGAGGCAGACTGATATGCCAAAGAGAACCGATATTCATAAAATATTAGTTATAGGCTCCGGTCCTATTGTTATCGGACAGGCTGCCGAATTTGACTATTCAGGCACACAGGCCTGTCTTGCTCTCAGGGAAGAAGGCTATGAAGTTGTACTCATTAACTCAAACCCTGCTACAATTATGACAGATACTGACATTGCAGATAAGGTTTATATGGAGCCTCTTAATCTTGAATATGTTGCACGTATCATCCGTCACGAAAGACCGGATGCAATTCTGCCGTCACTTGGCGGACAGACAGGTCTTAACCTTGCTGTTCAGCTTGCTAAAAAGGGCGTGCTTGAGGAATGTGATGTTGAAATCCTCGGTACTAAGTTTGAAGCCATTGAGCGTGCAGAGGACAGAGAGCTTTTCAAGGAGCTTTGCGAAAGCCTTGGTGAGCCTGTTCTCCCGAGTGAAATTGCAGAAAATATGGAGGACGGCTTGGCTGCTGCAAAGCGTATCGGCTTTCCTGTTGTTCTTCGTCCTGCCTTCACCCTCGGCGGTACAGGCGGCGGCTTTGCCGATGATGAAGAAGAATTTGTTATTATGATGAAAAATGCTCTTGCTCTTTCTCCTGTTCATCAGGTGCTTGTTGAAAAGAGTATCAAGGGCTATAAGGAAATCGAATACGAAGTAATGCGTGACGCTAATGATACAGCAATCACCATCTGTAATATGGAAAATATCGACCCTGTCGGTGTGCATACAGGTGACTCTGTTGTTGTTGCTCCGTCACAGACTCTTACAAACAAAGAGTATCATATGCTCCGTGATTCAGCTCTTAAAATTATCAGAGAGCTGAATATTGAAGGCGGCTGTAATGTTCAGTTTGCTCTTGACCCGCATTCTTTCCAGTACTATCTCATTGAGGTTAACCCAAGAGTATCACGTTCATCGGCACTTGCATCAAAAGCATCAGGTTATCCTATTGCAAGAGTATCGGCTAAGATTTCAGTAGGTATGCACCTTGATGAAATTCCGATTGCCAACACACCTGCATCCTTTGAGCCGACTCTTGACTACGTTGTAACAAAGATTGCACGCTTCCCATTCGATAAGTTTGCAGATGCCAACAACACACTGAATACCCAGATGAAGGCAACAGGTGAGGTTATGGCAATCGGCAGAACTATGGAGGAAAGCCTGCTCAAGGCTGTTCGTTCACTTGAAACAGGTGTCTGCCACCTTTACAGCAAAAAGTTCGATACCTATAGTGAGGATGAGCTTTTGGCTTATATTAAAAACGGTACGGATGACAGACTGTTTGCAATTGCTCAGCTTATCCGTCTGGGCGTTGATTTAATCAGAATTTATAATGCCACAAAGATTGATATGTTCTTCCTTGAAAAGTTCAAGAACATTGTTGATTTTGAGTCTGTACTCAAGGCAAATAACGGCGATATTCAGACACTTAAGGATGCTAAAAAAATCGGTATGAGTGATGAATATATCGGCAGTGTATGGGGTTTATCTCAGGCAGATGTGTTCAATCTCCGTAAAGAAAATAATATTTTCCCTGTATATAAAATGATTGATACCTGTGCATCTGAGTTTGACTCCTATGTACCATATTTCTATTCAACCTATGAAGAAGAGAATGAAAGCATCATTTCAGATAAAAAGAAGATTATCGTTCTCGGCTCAGGTCCTATCCGTATCGGTCAGGGTGTAGAATTTGACTATTCAACTGTTCACGCTATCTGGTCAATCCGTGATGCAGGCTACGAGGCTATCATCATCAATAACAACCCTGAAACAGTTTCAACAGACTACACCACATCTGACAAGCTCTATTTTGAGCCGCTGACAGTTGAGGATGTAATGAATATTATCACTCTTGAAAATCCAGAGGGTATCGTAGTTTCTCTTGGCGGACAGACTGCGATCAACCTTGCACCGCCTCTTGATGCACTGGGTGTTCCGATTATCGGCACAGATGTTGCTGCTATTGACAGAGCAGAGAACAGGGACAGCTTTGAAAAAGTTATGGAAGAGCTTGGCATTCCTCAGCCAAAGGGACTTGCTGTTACCGATATTGAAGAG
>CAYNGP010000156.1:0-3143 GCA_964396885.1 uncultured Bacteroides sp.
TTTTGTTACTGCAACACAAAGCTCAACAATACCCATTACAAGCAAAATCATAACAGACATTACAACGGAATATCTGAGTGCTGTTTTTTCGCTCATACCAAGGATAATGCCTACGCAAAATACTGCACCGATTACGGAGCATCCTGCTGTAGGAACAGCTAAAAACACAATAAAACCTATAATGATTGCCTGTAAAATCTGCGGAACAGGATTAAGCTTTTTTTCCATAAACGAGCAGGTAACAATCAGTAGAGCACCTGTTAAAAGCATACAAATGCCTTCGCCCACAAGATTTTCATTATAAGACACTCTGTGAAATACTGAATAAATATTCCCATATTTTCCTGCGGGAATAAGATATAAAATCATAGGTACAAAGGACAGCACTGTCATATACATAAAGCTTCTTGCAGGCTTGGTATTTTTTAAATCAAGCTGCTTATGGAAAAGCTCACTCCAGCCGCCTATGAAATTTTTGAAAAGCATTTTAAACAATTTAAAAAATGCAGCAAATAATCCGATTGCGATTCCGATATGTACAACACCTGTCAGCTGTGAACAGGCGTTGGTAAATCTGCCGGAAAAATTATGAAAAATTGCACTGTGACCGCTTTCACTTATTGGAAACACCCAGGCTATTGCTTGTCCTATAGCTTGAAAAATTGCCGTTAAAATGGACATAATCTTCTCCCCCACTCATTGCGTTATCGAGATAAAAGCCATCCCGTATATAATCATAAGGATTGCTTGAGCGTTTGGCATTAACTGCCCCTGACGCTCTGCCGTTTGAATAAAAAATATCGTCGAGGGCAACAATGGAATAAATCATTCCTCACCCTCCTCAATTGCTCTGTTAAGAAAATCAAGCGAATTTGAAAGACCGCCAAGCTCATCAATCAAGCCTGATTTCACTGCGCCTTCACCATCAAGCACAGTGCCCACATCCATCACAAGCTCACCTGTTTTCATCATAAGTGCTCTGAAATCCTCACTGCTTATTTTTGAATTGTTTGAAACAAAATTAACAATTCTGTCCTGCATTTTTTCAAAATAAGACAGCGTCTGAGGAACACCGAGCACTAATCCGTTCATACGAACAGGATGAACCGTCATTGTGGCACTGGGCACGATAAAGCTCCTTCTACAGCTTACGGCTAACGGCACACCGATTGAATGACCGCCGCCTAACACTAATGACGCTGTGGGCGTTTTCATTGTTGACAAAAGCTCTGCAATTGCAAGCCCTGCCTCTACATCACCGCCGACTGTATTCAGGATAATCAAAAGTCCCTCAATTTCCTTGCTTTCTTCAATCGCCACAAGCTGAGGAATAACATGCTCATACTTAGTGGTTTTGTTCTGACTGGGCAGAATATAATGCCCTTCAACCTGACCGATGATTGTTAAGCAGTGAATAAAGTGGCCATCCTTTGAAACAGTAATTGAGCCTGTTTCAAAACAGCTTGCATTGTTAACCTCTGTATCAGGATTGCTCTGCTCTTCACTTTCCGGCTTCTCATTTTCATTTAACAGTTCTTTATCATTATTTAACATAAACACACCTCAGTATATTTATGCCCACAATATCCGATTATAATTATAATTTTATCATAAACTATGATTTATTTCAACACACTTTTAGATAATTACACTAAATACTGAAACTTAATATTAAATTTTTGTAATCTGCATTGACCCAGTAGAATAAATGTAATAAAATAACTTTGTTAATTTTATAAACAATTAGGAGGATTTTTTATCAATGGGACTTACACTGGCACAAAAATTAATTAAATCCCACCTTGTTGAAGGCGAGATGACCGTTGGAACTGAAATCGGTCTTAAAATCGACCAGACACTGACACAGGATGCCACAGGTACAATGGCATACCTTGAATTTGAAGCAATGGGTGTTGACAGAGTTAAAACTGAGAAATCAGTTGCTTATATTGACCACAACACACTGCAGACCGGCTTTGAAAATGCGGATGACCACAGATATATTCAGTCTGTAACCAAAAAGCACGGTATCTATTTCAGCAGACCGGGTAACGGTATCTGCCACCAGGTACACCTTGAAAGATTTGGTATCCCGGGCAAAACCTTAATCGGCTCTGACAGCCACACACCAACAGGCGGCGGTATCTGTATGCTTGCTATGGGTGCAGGCGGACTTGATGTTGCTGTTGCAATGGGCGGCGGTACATATTATATCCCTATGCCGAAAATGACAAGAATTAACCTTAAGGGTTACTTAAAGCCTTGGGTATCTGCTAAGGATGTTATTCTTGAAGTGCTCCGTATTATGAGCGTTAAGGGCGGCGTAGGCAAAATTATTGAATACGGCGGTGAAGGTGTTAAGACCTTATCTGTACCGGAGAGAGCTACCATCACAAACATGGGTGCTGAGCTTGGTGCTACAACATCCATCTTCCCTTCAGATGAAATCACACTTGCTTTCTTAAAGGCACAGGGCAGAGAAGCTGACTGGACAGAAATTCAGCCAGATGCTGATGCTGTTTATGACGAGGTTATCGATATTGATCTTTGCTCACTTACACCTATGGCAGCTTGTCCTCATATGCCTGACCGTGTTAAAACTACTGATGAAATCGGTAAAATCAAGGTTGATCAGGTCGCAATCGGTTCTTGCACAAACTCATCTTATGTTGATATGATGAAGGTTGCTGCAATCCTTAAGGGCAAAACTGTTGACCCATCCGTTTCACTTTGTATTGCTCCGGGCTCAAAGCAGGTACTGAATATGCTTGCACTCAATGGTGCTTTGTCAGATATGATTAATGCAGGCGCAAGAATTCTTGAATCAGCATGCGGTCCATGTATTGGTATGGGTCAGTCACCTAATTCAGCCGGTGTATCACTGAGAACCTTTAACAGAAACTTTGAGGGACGTTCAGGCACAAAGGATGCAGGTATTTACCTTGTATCACCTGAGGTTGCTGCAGCATCTGCTCTTACAGGTTACTTGACAGACCCAAGAGAGCTTGGCGATGCACCTGAAATCACAATGCCTGAAAAGTTCATTGTTAATGACAATATGATTGAGGCTCCTGCTGCACCAGAGGAAGCTGACAGTGTTGAGGTACTTCGTGGTCCTAACATCAAGCCTTTCCCAAAAACAG
>CAYNGP010000157.1:0-3022 GCA_964396885.1 uncultured Bacteroides sp.
AAGAAATAAGGATTTAATTTTCTGGGCTGATAAAATGAAAGATGCTTGTACTGAATTGTTTATCACTACTGATGATGGTTCAATGGGTGAGAAAGGTTTTGTTACAACAGTTTTAGAACGATTAATGACAAATGAAAAAATAGATTATGCAATTGCAGTTGGACCTATGCCTATGATGAGAGCTGTTGCAAACTTAACCAGTGACAAAGGTATTTATACTGAAGCAAGTATGAATCCTATCATGGTTGATGGTACAGGAATGTGTGGGGCTTGTCGCCTTACTGTTGGTGGTGAAGTTAAGTTTGCTTGCGTTGATGGTCCTGATTTTGATGCTCATCAGATCGATTTTGATGAAGTAATCAACAGAACTTCAATATATAAAAATCACGAAAAAAAACGTGATGAAAATTGTAATTTACTTACAAAGTCAAATAGTTAGTTTGGTTAATGAAAAGGAGACCTTATGGCAGTAGATAGAAAAGAAATCCCATTTTGTCCTTTAATGAGTGTTGGTGCAGATGTGGATATGGTTTGTACTCAAGATAGATGTGCATGGTACATGGCATCTGTTAAAAAATGTTCAATGTACTTGATTGCGTATAATTCATTGTTGGATGCAAATTCAAAACAAATTCCTAAGAAACGTATCTAGTTCTAATATGGGAGAATATCAGGAAAGTATGAATAACGTTGTAATATTTAAGTGAAAGTGAGATTATGAAAATTATTCTTTGTGTAAAACAGGTTCCTGATACCTCTGATATAAAATGGACAGAAAATAATACTATTCAGCGTGAAGGGTTAGAAAGTGTTTTTAACCCTTATGATATTTATGCTCTGGAAGCAGCTCTATATTTGAAACGAGAATACGTAAATGTCGATATTACCGCCCTAACAATGGGGCCGGCACAGGCTGAAAATGTTTTGAGAAAAGCAATTTCTATTGGTGCAAATGCTGGAGTCTTACTCTGTGATAAGAAATTCGCAGGGGCAGATACTTATGCAACTGCAAAGACTCTTGGTGCAGCTATAAAAAATAAGCTTGGAAAATACGATTTAATACTTTGTGGACAGTTTGCAGTTGATGGTGATACTGCACAGACTGGTCCGGGTATTGCTAATTATTTGGGAATACCTCAAGTTACTTATGTAAAAGAAATCGTTAAATATTCAGGGGATTCAATTGTGGTGCTTCGTGAACTTGATGATGGGTTTGAGAAAGTCGAGGTTAAGCTTCCGGCAGTAGTTTGTATGTTGAAAGGGGATTATGATCCTACACGAGCTACTATTAACGGAGTTATAACTGCACAAAAAACGAAAATTCAAAAGTACGGTATGGAGGATATTGTATTAACTGCAGAAGATGTTGGGCTTAAAGGTTCTCCTACATATGTAAGTAAAGCCTTTCGTGCAGTAAAAAAATCTGTAGAATGTGTTTTTGTGCCTAATACTGCAGAACTTGCTAAGATATTAAAAGTTTGCGGAGGTGAAAATGAGTAGCGGAATTCTTGTTTATACAGAAATTACAAGAGATAACTATATTCATACTGCAGCTTTTGAATTGATAGCAAAAGCCGTTGAATTATCTAAAAAACTTGATAATGTTCCGATTATGGTGCTTCTGTTGTTGAAGCCAAGTCTTATAAACGAGTTTAAAGAAGTTTTTAAATGTAACGGAGTAGATAAAGTTTTTTATGTAGCAGATGAAAATCTTTCAGAGTATCGATCTGATATTTTCATAAAAGCAGCGGTTGAAGCTGTAAAAGAGATTGACCCTGAAATTATGTTAATAGCGGCAACAAATCAAGGAAGAGATATTGCACCTCGAATTTCTACAGCATTACATACCGGTTTAACTGCTGATTGCACTGCTTTAGATATTAATGAAGCTGGAAAACTTGCTGCAACCCGTCCGACTTTTGGCGGTCAATTGATGGCGACAATATTGTCTAAAAAATCCCCTCAGATGGCAACAGTTCGCCCTAAGGTTTTTAAACCTTTAAAGGAGCCGATTTATAAAGATACAACCTTTATTAAGCTTGGTGTTAATTTGAGCTCATATGACTCAGCTTTAAGAATTATAGAATTCAAACAGAAACTTGTAAGTGAAATAAATGACCTTGATAGTGCCGAAATAATAGTTGCTGGTGGTCGAGGAATGCAATCAAAAGAAGGTTTTGAATTGTTGTATAAGCTTGCAGATAAATTAGGAGGAACAGTTGGAGCAAGCAGGGTTGCTGTTGAAATGGGGTTAGCCCCTCAGTGGTGCCAAATAGGTCAAACTGGTAAAACAGTTACTCCAAAATTGTACATAGCCTGTGGGATTTCCGGTGCATTACAGCATACAGTCGGGATGGAAAATTCATCAAAAATTATTGCAATAAATCAAGACAGAACCGCACCGATATTTGAAATCTCTGACTACGGTTACGTTGGGGATGTGTTTGAGGTTATCCCGGAACTCTTGGAAAATCTTGAGTAATTTAACGACCCTGTCCTTTCGCAAAATGTATCCACTTTATATTTGACGCCAATCCTTATTTGTGCTAGGATTTGCCTGTGGATATGCGAGGTTATTATGGATAATTTAAAAATATATTTGGATAAGGATATTGATACAGAACTTATTAAATCTTTGAAAATCGCAGTTATAGGATTTGGTTCTCAGGGTTATGGACAGGCAACATGTTTGAAAAATAGCGGATGTAATATCGTATTAGGCTTGAGATTGGGTGGAAGCTCCGATGTTAAAGCCAAAGATTACGGCTTCAAAACTATGGCGATAGAAGACGCGGTTTCGTGGGCTGATATCGTTCAAATCCTTATCCCTGATGAGATTCAAGCTGATGTTTATGAAAAACAAATTAAGCCAAATATGAGAAGTGGGCAATATCTAATGTTTTCTCACGGGTTTAATATACATTTCAAGAAAATAGTTGCACCTGATGGGGTAAACGTAATTATGGTTGCTCCAAAAGGCCCGGGGCACACTGTTCGCTCAGAATATACAGAAGGCAAAGGT
>CAYNGP010000158.1:0-2999 GCA_964396885.1 uncultured Bacteroides sp.
TAAGGATTACAAGGCTCTTTAAAGTGGTTCAGCCCACTTTATCAATAGTCTGTGATTATAATGCAGCCTTTGCAGTCTCTACAAGTGCTGTGAAGCCTGCAGGGTCAGCGATAGCAATCTCTGAAAGCATCTTTCTGTTAAGATCAACGCCGGCCTTCTTTAAACCGTTCATAAATGATGAATAGTTCATACCATTTGCTTTGCAAGCAGCAGAAATACGAGTAATCCACATTTTTCTGAAATCTCTCTTCTTCTGCTTTCTGCCGATATATGCATACTGTCCGCTCTTCATTACAGCCTGCTTAGCTGTTTTAAAGAGTCTGTGCTTTCCGCCGTAGTAGCCTTTAGCTGCCTTTAATACTTTCTTTCTTCTTTTACGAGTGGCCATAGCGCCCTTAATTCTTGCCATGTCAATATACCTCCGTGTTAATAGTTAAGCTTAATATCTAAGCAATTTCTTCTTACTTATAAGGAACTAATCTCTTGCACTGCTTCTGGTTTGTAACGTCAGCAACTGCAGTTTTACGTAAATTTCTCTTACGCTTTGTTGATTTCTTTGTAAGAATGTGTGAGGTGTAAGCATGAGCACGCTTAACCTTGCCGCTTTTTGTTGTCTTAAAACGCTTTTTAGCGCCGCTGTGTGTCTTAATCTTTGGCATAATTATTCCTCCGTATTATAAATTACTTAGCCTGCTTTGGTGACAAAAACATAAGAATTTGTCTGCCCTCAAGCTTTGGTGCTTTATCAACATTCGCTTCCTCAGCAACAGCCTCGGCAAAGCGTTTCATATTGTCAACGCCCAATTCTGAGTGCGCCATCATTCTGCCCTTAAGTCTGATAGAAACCTTCAGCTTATGACCGGAAGCAAGAAACTTTTTAGCCTGATTAACCTTAGTGTTGAAATCACCAACGTCAATTGTAACTGAAAGGCGGATTTCCTTCGTTTCAATCTGCTTTTGGTTCTTACGGTTTTCCTTCTCCCTTTTAGCCTGCTCGTAGCGGAACTTTGAATAGTCCATAATTTTGCAGACAGGCGGCTTAGCCTGATGATCAATTATAACCAAATCAAGGTCACTGTCCTCTGCAATCTTAAGTGCTGCTTTAGCACTCATTATACCAAGCTGCTCACCATCGGCAGAAATTACACGTAATTCCTTGTCTTTGATTTCACCATTAATCTGTTGAGCTTCCTTACTGATAAAAAACACCTCTTAAAAATTAATAACAAATAAGTGCGAACGCAAAACGCCCGCACTTCAATAATTACAAATGTAATATTGCCCTTTTTGCTAACACTTAAGGGGAGAACGGGGTTCGTTCTTCTTTGTTGTGCAAATATAGTAACATATGTTTGTAATTTTGTCAATAGAAATATTTATTAAACTATTCAAATAATAAAATCATTTCTTTTTAATAACACTTTAATAATTTGCCTTTATTGTTTTATCACGCATATTAAATGTTACCGAGCCGTACTTTGTTGACATAACAAAGCTTTCATAAGGCAGACCGTGCGAACGGAAAGTAAAATTGCCGTCAAACTCATAATCATATGTATCAGGTATCGATGCAGGCAGTTGTTTTACATTGGAGGCACCGATTTTATTTGCTAATGTATTAACATCAGTATCTAAATCCATATTCATTATAACATCGCAGATTTCTACTGCTCTTTCAGCATCCTCTGCCTTATTAAAAAGACCGTAAACCGGAGCATAGTTGCAGTTGAAAGTCGGTTCCTTGCTTTTATCAATAATATAATAATGAAAAATCATATCTACACCGTCAACGGTCATATTCATATTAATTATCTCAGGCTTATAGCCCCCAAAATCAAGCTTTGCCACATAGCTGTTAACACTGGTCCAGATATATTCAACATTTCCATTTATCGGCTTACAGTAGTTGGAATAATGGCGGGACTCTTCCTTATCGACATCAATATCGCTGATACGGTATTCTGTTAATCCATCTCTTTCTCTTTTTTCAAAATTCACCCTATATGTAAAACCATCCGCGGAAAGAAAGATTGCAGAGTCTAAATCATCACCCTTGATTTCATAGACTAATTCGCTTTTTCCAAATCCGCCTTTTTCAAGGCACTGTAAATAATCATCACAGTATTTAAAATGTTTAGTCTGTTGTGCAACAGAGATTTTAGATTGAGCAATTTCCTGCGGCGATGCCTGACTATACGCATATGCACCTGCAGCTATGACTGTAACCACCAAAACAATTATTAATATGATAGCACGCAGCCTTTTCGGAAGCTTTCTTAATATAGCACATAGGATAACATATACAACTGAAACTATTATATATAAAATAATTTTTGGCACCGTACTGAACATGGCTATATCTCCTCAAATAAAAAGCGGTTATAACAATACATAGATTTTCTATGCATTATTATAACCGACAAAATTATAGCTGTCAATCAGTATTTGTGCTGCCCAGCTTTGCCCACTGGGTCTGGAAATCATCATAATTGTCTGTGAAATAGAAGTCCGCTCCATTGTTGTAGGAGAAGAAATAGAAATACTCGGTATTATCGTGATGAACAACCGCATTCATATTTTCAACACCCGGGTTGCAAATCGGTCCGCTTGGCAGAGCAGCACATTTATATGTGTTATAGGATGTTACAACCTCGTCAGAAAAGCCTGCTTCACGCAGCTTGTTGCCGTAATCAATAGTAACATCACTCTGGAGCTGCTGGCCTACATCAAGCCTGTTAATGAAAACAGATGCAATTTTCTGCGCAACGCCCTCGCCCAATGTTTCCTTTTCAACAACGGATGAAAGAGTAACAAGGTCATACATTGTCATATTGTTCTGCTCGCAATACGCTCTCCAGTCACTGCTGATTCTGTCAGCGAATGCTCTGAGCATTGTATCAACAACCTCCACAGGCTGCATATTCTCAGCAAAATCATATGTTGCAGGGAACAAAAAGCCCTCTAACGGATATGCAATTGTTGAGCTGTCCGGAATATCG
>CAYNGP010000159.1:0-2823 GCA_964396885.1 uncultured Bacteroides sp.
TTTCCAATTCTCTACTTTTTCCATTTTTACTATTGACTTTTAATAGTTAGTCTTAGTAATTATTTTTACTTTGTTTGGCAACAAAGCCAGTGTTTTTCTATATTATAGTAAAAATTTTTACTAAAGTCAATAGTAAACTTATTTACTATTGTATAATATTAATGGAGGTAACAATATGACGTATATAGATAGAATTAAAAGTTTAAGAGAAGACCACGATAAAACACAGCAGGAAATTGCCGATTATTTAGGAACATCACAAACAATGTATGCACGATACGAAAGAGGTGCAAACGAATTACCCATACGACATTTGATTAAATTGTGCGACTACTATGGTGTATCTGCGGATTATATACTCTGCAGAAAAGACAATCAAGGAAACTATAGATATTAACTGCTTATACTATAAGACAATAACAAAACACCGAAGAATTTAAAATCTTCGGTGTTTTGTTTATACAAATCCTCTGCGGTGCGCTTCTTTTATTAATTCAGGTTGAATTAACGGATAGGTCCAGTTATCAATCAATTTGTCTGTAATTATAATTTTCTCTATTTCACTGTGCAGCTGTTCTTCAAATCCCTCAATATCAGCATAGCAAAGAAGTCCAAAGGTTTCCTCTCCATTGAAATTATCCTCTGCAGTAACAGAATAGACACAAATCGGTTTCAAATCAAATTCAAGTGCACCCGTTTCCTCATAAAGCTCTCTGCGTGCCGTATCAAGAATATTTTCATTTTCTTCCCTGTGACCTCCGGGTACCTCATAAGTTTCCCTTTCCTTATGTTTACAAAACACCCATTTACCCTGTGTTTTGGAAATAATGACAGCAAATTTCAAAAATTCGTCAGAAACACTGTCATAAAATTGCACTTTCGTCATTTTCATAAACCTCCGTAAGAAATATTCTGTCATTAAAAGCACCATTTTTCAGTGCCTTTTTCTTTTTCAAATCAAGCACATCAGCAAAGCTGCTGCCCGTAGCAGATGCCAGTGCATCAACTACCTCTAAAATATCTGCAAGCTCTACAAGCTCATCACTTTCAAGGTATTCGTTTACCTCTTCACACAGCTTCTTTTTCAGTTCTGTTCTATACTGCTCATCATCAAGAATATATGTGTTTGCCTTTTCACCGTTATCTGCGATAATCTTTGGTATATTATCACGCACTAACTTATTATAAACTCTCATTTCAACCTCTCATAGAAAAACAAGCAGTCCGATAACGGACTGCTTGAATGATTTGTTAGATAGATTTAAGAAGATTTGGAAGCTTAGCGATTGTAGCACCTAATCTCCAGAAGATTGCACTGAAACCAGCAAAGCTTGATTCATCATCATTGAGCATCTTAAGAAGACCTTCAGCCTGTGCAGGTGAGAATGCACCCATACTCATTGCGATGAAGTTACGGATTGGAATCTGAGTTGCCATTGCAGCAAGCATCTTACCGTCACCGTTCGCATCACTGCCCATACCTGACATAATCTTTTCAATAAGACCGCAGAGTCTGCCGCCCCACTTTGTGTGACGAGCGTCATTCAGACAGCAATAAATATCAATCTTTCTGTTTGTATCAATTTCAGGAGTTGGGAGTGTGCCGTAAACCGCAGCAAAATCATCACGGGTGATGTTTGCAACATCGTTATAATAATTAGGAGCAGTAGCTCTGTAATCAGGAATTGCAGCGTCAACAGTTGACTCAACTGTCATTGTAGCTGTTAATCTGATGTCACGGCTTGAAGCCGCAACCATAATATCAAACTCACCTGTTTCAACCTGCCAATCACCAAGCTCAACATTATAGAAAGCAAATGCTCTCTTTGAAAGCTCGAGTGAAACCTCTGCCTCTTCGCCAGCCTTGATGAATACCTTCTTAAAGGCTCTGAGCTCTTTAACAGGACGATAGATTGTTGACTCCTTATCAGCAACATAAACCTGTGCAACCTCTGCACCGTCAACATTGCCTGTATTCTTAATCTTAAATGAAACGGTTACTGTATCTGTATCCTTAATCTTGTCAGCAGAAAGCTTAAGGTCACTGTATTCAAAAGTGGTATATGAAAGACCGTGACCGAATGGGAAGAGAACATCCTTCTTAGCAGCATCATAATAACGATAGCCGATAAATACAGACTCTCTGTGCTCACTTGTAACAGGACCACCCGGATAATTACCATATGTAGGATTATCACTGAATGAAAGCGGATATGTTTCAGATGTTTTACCTGATGGGTTAACTGCACCAGTTAAGATGTTAGCAACTGCAGCACCGCTTGCCTGACCGCCTAAGCCTGAGTTAAGAAGAGCCTTAGCATCGTCAACCCAAGGCATATGCACAACAGAACCACCTGCAAGAACAACAACTGTGTTCGGATTTGCAGCAGCTACTGCTGAAACGAGTGCATTGTGGTTTGAAGGCATTTCAATGCTTTCTCTGTCGTAGCCCTCACCCTCAAACTCTTCCGTAAGACCAACAAATACAACAGCAACATCACTGTTCTTAGCAATGTCACAAGCCTCTTTAATAAGCTGATCATCGCTCTTTCTGTTCTTATCCTTCTTAGTAGGAGCTGATTTATAATAGCCCTGAGCATAAGACATATCAACGCCAAGATTCTTCATTTCATCAAATGCATTTGAAAGCATTGTTGGGTTGATAACAGATGAACCAGCACCCTGGAAACGAGGAGCCTTAGCCATTTCACCGATAACTGCAACCTTCTGACCCTTCTTAAGAGGAAGGAGATTATCATCATTCTTAAGAAGAACCATTGAACCCTCAGCAATTTTCTGAGCAATTTTGTGGTGTGCTTCTTT
>CAYNGP010000160.1:0-2789 GCA_964396885.1 uncultured Bacteroides sp.
TTGTAGAAATTTTTATGAGAGATTTTTGAGAGACTTAAAAGTGAAAATTTGGTTTAAAATGCTGTGTTTCAAAAAGTGATTTTTACACTCTGACTCCGTCATTTAAGGTTCGAATCCTTATACCTCTGCCAAAGTTGGACAGTTCATCACGAACTGTCCATTTTCTTTCGCCTTTTGGCATAATTTTGCGTCTGAAAAGGTGCTTTTTTATTTCGTTTTTATCTGAAATGAGACACTTGTGTGACACCAATGTGCCACTAAATCGTAATCCCAACTGCACAAAACAGCCAAACATTGCCAACAAAAGTGCAGACATTCAACAGACATTGCCGATTTTAATTGTAGCAATGATAAAGACAACCGATTTATACATCAGTTGCCTTTATATATTGTTTGTCCTTACATTTTGAGGTAGGGGTGGTTCACAATTTAAGCTGTCTTGAATTTGTTTTCTGTGAATTCTGCAAGTCTTTGGCGATTCTGTTCAAATACTTCGTCTACCATATGTGTGTATATTTTAGCGGTTACAGATATATCACTGTGTCCCATTAATTCTTTTGCTACATTTATCGGTATACCTGCTGCTTGGCAGTCAGTGCAGAATGTGTGACGGAGTAGGTAAGGCTCAAGGTCAGGTGCAAGAGTACTTTCCTTAATTTGATTTCTGTACACTATCGCACCATTCGAAATATCCATTTCTCTTTTGAAATTATGCCATGCATGATAAAATGCATTCTCATCCATAGGTAAGTTTGGATTCTTGCATCGCACAAATACATATTGATTATTTAAGTTTTTAGCCTTGCGTTCTCGCAAGGCTTTTACTAATTGTGGCGGTATTGGTATCTTTCTGCCGGTGCCAGCCTTTGTTTTACTTTTGCCAACTATGAGTATCGCATTATCAAAGTCAACCCAGTTCCATTCGTCTGATCTCAGCAGGACGCAATCCACAGCATAACATAGTTAAGACCATAGCACCTGCATAGTGTTTTGGAACTTGCTTCAAAATCAATGCTCGTTCTTCATCAGTTATTGGTCGTCTTTTACCTTCAGTGACTTGTGGCAATATAATATCTTCGGCAGGATTCTCTCCAATTGACTTTTGCTTTTGAGCTTTTCGTAGCACGCGTCTTAATGTCATTCTGATTTTTGAAACATTAGCTTTGCTGTATCCTACATATTTGTTTAGGAATCGTTGGCAGTCATCTTCAGTGATATCGCATAGCTTGAACTTTTCAAAGTATGGAATGATGTTGCTGTATAAATAATACTTGTAATCATTCTTTGTAGTTGAACTTATATTTGCGTTCTTGATATTTAATTCATACCAATTATCAGCGAATACTTTAAAGTTAACCTCAAGAAACATAGTTTTATTTTTCAATTCATCCTGTTCTCGCTGCCACTTTAATAACTTTTGTTCCATATTCTTTTTGACTTGTCGTTCGCTTTTGCCACGAGCAGTCAATCGAATTTTATTACCATCGTTGTCTGTAACCTGACGAGTCATTCTGTAGAGTATTGAACCGTCAGGTCGTTTTTCTTCGTACATAATTTATCAACTCCTTTGTGACACATATTACTCTTTTGGTACTTGAATATCTATCACCAATACCAACAAAGTTAACTGTGTTTATTTGTAAACCTTTTTGAGAATATCGTAAAGATAATATTTCTTGCTACCTGTGAGTTCGGATGTGGGAATGTCTGCAATAAGTTTTCGAGCAGATTCTCTGCTGATACCAAATACTTTTCCGACTTCGGTTATATTCAAAAAGTAACCAAATTCTCCTGATATTTCAGTTGCAATTGATTTTAATTCATTGGTTGTCTTTTTCAAATTTTCATCTACTATTCGTTATAGTATCCTGTAATGATATCTTCCAAATTAATCTTTCCTCTTGTTCTGCGAACATTATTGATAGCTTCTTTTCGCATATCTTCAATTTCATCCTTGCGATAATCGAATTGTTCTGCTATCATTCGCATAACCATTTCGAGCTGAACAGCGTAACGGAACAGACCTTTTGATATTGTTTTTGCATTATCTTCTGAACATTCCGCAATAGCTTTTGCGAGTGTGTCACTGATTACATTCTTATTATCTTTCAATAACTTGTCAGCAATGAGGTTTTCAACTGCATAGGAATAGAACTCATTGCGAGATTTGTAACCATACTCCTTGATAAATTTATCTGCATTTTTAACTAAATCTTTATCCAAATAAAGACTAATTCTTTGTTTATTATTTAAATCCATAAATCCTCCTTGATTTTTAATACATCAACTTACAACACCGATGAATTTGCTTTGAAATTGGTACTTTTTCTTTATCTACAACACCCAAACTTACACCAAAGTGTATTTATAGGCACATACCACAACCCCTAACTTTTTAGATTGCAAAATCATTGAAATATGTCTTAACATTGGGATAATTCGGTCGGCACTGCCGTCCGATGTGTATTGCAGCAACGCCTGTTTAGGCGTTGTTGCTTTCTCCTGCTTCAAAATCGACCTTTAAAATCTGCTTAAGTTGTGCCTTGAAAACTATCGTCACAAATGCTGTTTATTTGCCTTTTGCTCTCTTTGTCTATCGTTATCCTACTTGTTTTAGAACTCTGCAGATATTGCCAACAGTTTTGCGACAAGGCTTTCTTTTTCTGTTACTTTGCTGTGCTTTCATTTTTATCGTCAGAAGGGTTTTAAGTTGTTTCTGACCAACTGCTTGGTGTGGGGTGGCTCAAATTTCAAGCAAGGTATATAGGTTGCTTTCACGAGTAATACCG
>CAYNGP010000161.1:0-2789 GCA_964396885.1 uncultured Bacteroides sp.
GTCACCGCCGCCGCCGTAAACTGCTGTGCCGGGTGCAAGACCAAGCTCTTTAGCAGCCTTTTCAGTAACCTCGCCAACCTTTTCTGTGCTCTTTTTGATTGGTGCAAGGTGTTCCATCTTAACACCAACCATATCGCATACAGGCTTGCACCAGCCTTCATGACCTTTTCTTGTATCATAAAGAAGTGTACCGAAAGCAGAATCCTGTGTCATAACAAATTCACCGCTGGCACGGAGAATTAAGTATTCCTTAATATCGAGCCACTTGTAAATCTTTTTAAAGTTTTCAGGCTCGTGCGCCTCAACCCATCTGTATTTCCAGATAGGGTCTTTAACAGATGAACTTACTGCACCTGTGTATCTTAAATATTTCAAAAGCTTTGTAACCTCAGCTCCTGCAACCTGTACACCATGGGCAATACCTTTTTTCAGCTCTTCTCTTGCTCTCTGGTCCATATATGTCATAGGACGGCGGATGCATTTGCCCTCTTTGTCAACAAGAACAAGACCCTGCATTGCAGAACAGAAGCTGATGCCCTCAATCTGCTCATTTGTTACGTTCGGAACTTTGGCAAAAACTGTCTTTGTGGTTGTGCACATAGCTTCCCACCACTCGTCAGCATCCTGCTCAGATCCGCCTTTTACGCCTGTTTCTTCATCAACATAAAGATTGTAACCTGCTGTTGATGATGCAAGAATTTTCATCGTTTTATCAATCTCAATCAAACAGGTTTTGATACCGGTTGTGCCAATATCATAGGTGATTACGTATTTACTCATATTTTAATGTCCTCCTAAGATAATACAAACAATATAACAAACTATTTTTCAAATGTAAATGCTGATTCAATGAATTTTAAAAGCTGAATGATAACCTGCTCCTCGTTATTTTCATTAACATCAACACCTGTGTAAACTCTCAGTTTTTCCTTATAATAATCACAGGTGTATGAAAACTGAAGGGTAGTCAGCAGATTGTCAAGAAAATAAGCAAACAACCTTGGGTCAAGGTCGGGTCTTACTTCGCCTTGTTTAAGAGCCTTGCCTATGGTTGTAATATATATTGAACTTCGCTGGCTCTCAATTTCCTCAACCATTGATCTTATTTTTTCAATCGAGCCTTTTTCAGCACAAATTTCATTGTACATTTTAATGTAGTTAGAGTGCTTTCTTGAATGTATGCAGATTGTTCTGATCAGCTTCTCTGCCTTAACAAGCAGCTTGTCATCACTAATCATAATATCATACAGTGCTTTTTCTAAAATATCCATACCTCTTGTAAGACAGGTCATAAATAAATCTTCTTTGGTAGAAAAATACTTATACATTAATCCTATTGATATACCGGCGTTTTTGGCAATGATATTAATGTTCGCATTTTCATAGCCCTTTGAAGAAAATTCTTCAATGCCTGCCTCAAGGATGATATTTTTTCTGTCTTCATCAACTCTTTTGAAAGCATCCTTGCAAAATTGTTTTTCCAACATTTTTTCTAAATTTTGTATCGTTGCACAAAAAGATAATTGTCTATTTGTGCAAGGTCTACAAATCCCCCTGATGTTTGCGTTGAATATTATAGATATACTAACATTATTTTGAATCATTTGCAATAAATTTACTAAAATTTACTTCAAAAACATTTGACAAATCGTTAAAAAGTGATATACTTAATGTGTAAATATGGTGAGCAACTACTCACACATACGTGAGGTGAGCGGTCACTCACACAAAAATATAAAAGGGGGATTTACCTATGGATACAAGATTTGCCATTACCGAGTATCCTGATGCAGCGCTTCTCACAGCACAGCTCGATGCGCTCATCAAAAAACCAGTTTATTCTATTAATCGTGACGCTCTTAAGAAGTACGAGGAAGAGTACTTTGCAAAGAAGTGTTCTAAGTCAAAGGAAATGATTACTGAGGCTAAGGAGGTTATTCCTGGCGGTGTTCAGCACAACCTTGCATTTAACTATCCTTTCCCAATCGTTATGACCAAAGCTAAGGGCAACAGACTCTGGGACGTTGACGGCAACGAATATTTCGACTTCCTGCAGGCAGGCGGTCCTACAATCATCGGTTCAAATGACGATGTTGTTAAAGAGAAGGTTAAAGAGCTTCTTGATGACTGCGGTCCTTCAACAGGTCTTTTCCATCCTTATGAGTATAAGCTTGCTAAGAAAATCAGCGAGTGCGTTCCTTCAGTAGAGATGTTCCGTATGCTCGGTTCAGGTACTGAGGCTTGTATGTGTGCTGTTCGTGTTGCTCGTCTTGCAACAGGTCATAAGAACGTTATCAAAATGGGCGGTGCTTACCACGGCTGGTCAGATCAGCTTGCTTGGGGTATGCGTGTTCCCGGTACTCTTAATATGCAGTCACACGGTGTGCCGATGTTCGTATTCAAGCACACACAGGAGTTCTTCCCTAATGACCTTAAGAGCTTAGAAAAGAAACTCATCTTAAATAAATTCCGCGGCGGCACTGCTGCTGTATTCATTGAGCCATGCGGACCTGAGTCAGCAACACGTCCTGTTGATAAGGATTTCCCAAAGGGTGTTCAGGCACTTTGCCGCAAGTACGGCGCTCTCCTCGTTTGTGATGAGGTTGTTACAGGCTTCCGTATCGGTTTATCAGGTGCTCAGGGCTACTATGGTATTGATCCTGATATCACAATCTTCGGTAAGATTATCGCTGGTGGTTATCCGGGTGCAGGCGGTATCGGCGGTCACAGAGAGGTTATGAAATATCTTGGTGCAGGTCTTGATAAGGCAGAGGGCAAGAAAATTCATA
>CAYNGP010000162.1:0-2699 GCA_964396885.1 uncultured Bacteroides sp.
CAAGAGATATTTCGCTGACTAATTCAGTAACACTGATTGGTACGGTTTTTAAACCGTACCTTTTTTGTTTGAGGAAACAGTAAAAGGGTGCAGTTCCAACCGCACCCTTTTTTACATATGATTACAAAAAATTTGCACTCTAATCAATCTATGCTCCATCTTCTTCCCACAAGTCGACCTGCATTATCATAATGAATCACCTTTGCATAATTGCCGACTGCTGTCGCATTATCAGGAATGGATTTTGTAACAATACTGCCTGCACCAATTGTAACATTGCTTCCTATGGTTACATCACCGACAACACACACATTCGGTCCGATATAAACATTATCGCCGATTACCGCAGCCTTTCCGTCAGTTGAACCGATTGTCAAACATTGTGACAGATTCACATTATTTCCGATAACAGTTGTGGGATTAATAATAATCGTAGAATAATGACCGATATACAAACCGTAACCGATTTTTGTATTTTTAGGAATCTGAAACATCTTTTTTTCCCTGTTAAGCTTCCATAAAAATTCACCCCACAGCTTTGACACACCCTTTGTCTGGCACATACGAAGAGCATACTGAAATCTGAAATTTCTGTTTTTAATATATCCTTTAATAAAGGTTTTGAAATCACATCTTCCATAATATCTGAACAAATCACTCTTTACATAATTATTCACTGAGCATTTCCCCTTCACACTGTTATTAAAACTATTATAACATATATCATAATCAATGCAAGACAAATAAACCTTTAACGAATTATGAATTTTTAGCAATATTTAGAAAAAACTATTGACAAAACTAAAAATTGGTTATACTATAAATACAGAGTTAGCACTCAACAACAGAGAGTGCTAACAACAAAAAATCAAAAGAGGTGGAGGGTTTGATCAGCGAAAGACGTTTAGCAATACTCAATCTGATTATTGAGCATTATCTGAACACAGGCGAGCCTATGGGTTCAAAAACCTTATGTCAGCTCCTCCCCTACTCCGTATCCAGTGCCACAGTAAGAAACGAGATGGCATATCTGTCTGAGCTCGGTTTGCTGGAGCAAAGACACACCAGCGGAGGCAGAGTTCCAAGCAAGGCATCATACAGATATTATATAGACAGTATGATGGAAAAAAAGAGTATCAGCGAATACGATGCGCAGAAAATTAACGAGGTACTGTCTGTTAACGCAGGTGACCCCGAAAGACTTTTAAGCGACGCTGCAAGGCTGATTGCAGGCTACACGGGCTGTGTGGGCTTCAGCTGTGCACTGAAGGATGAGCTTGACTGCATACAGGGTGTTGACCTTATTCCGGCAGGCAATTCAAAAGCAATGCTTGTTATGCTGACAATGGGGAACAAAATCAAATCATCTCTCATTAATATTCCTTGCACAATTGATGACGATTTCAGATTTTTGTTTTATGAGGTTATGAACAGATTGTTCATAGGCACACCGCTTACCGACGTTAACCTGCCGCTTGTTCAAAGCTCAATATTAATTGCCAAAGGCAGGATATTCGATTTACTGCCGGCACTGACATCACTTTGTTCGCTGTGCAGCGAAGCATCGCAAAGCAAATTAAGCTTTGAGGGTGAAACAAATCTGCTGTCACACGAAGAGCTTGGCAGTGACGTATATAGACTGCTATCCTTCTTAACAGATAAATCGCAGATGATTAACCTCATCAAGCAATTTTCAAAAGGCAATGTTAAAACAGCACTGTTCATAGGTGATGAAAATCCGCTTTATGAAATGAAGAACACATCAACAATCATTTCTAATTTCACCTATGGCAACAATCAGAAAGCAGCATTGGGTATGATTGGCTCAACGAGAATTGACTACAAGCACATCATCCCGGTTGTTAAATATATTTTAAACACAGTTGACACATTACTCTCAAAAGGAGGTACGATATGAGCAAAAAGAACAGCAAGCCTGCTCCTGAAAAGGAAGAGGAAAAGGTTGAAGAGGAAGTAACCACTTCTGAAGAAACAGCGGAAGAAAATCCCCTTGAAAAGGAATTGGCAGACACTAAGGATCAGCTTTTAAGACTGACTGCAGAATATGCTAATTTCAGAAAAAGAAGCGAAAAGGAAAAGACAGAAAGCTTCACCTTTGCAACAGCGAAGGCAGTCGGCGAAATTCTCAGCGTAGTTGATAATCTTGAAAGAGCATTGTCAAACGAGCAGGAGGATTATGAGGGACTTAAGAAGGGCGTTCAGATGACTTATGACGGACTTATGGCATCCCTTGAAAAATTAGGCGTTACAGTCTACGGTGAAAGCGGTGACCAGTTTGACCCCAATTTCCACAATGCAGTGATGCATATTGAGGATGAAAGCTTGGGCGAAAACATTATCACAGATGTTTTTCAGAAAGGCTATAAAATAAATGATAAAGTTGTAAGACCTGCAATGGTTAAAACAGCTAACTAATTTAATTACATTATTACAGGAGGACAAATATTATGTCAAAGATTATCGGTATTGATTTAGGTACAACAAACAGCTGTGTAAGTGTTATCGAAGGCGGCGAGCCGGTTGTAATCACAAACGCAGAGGGCGCAAGAACAACTCCGTCAGTTGTTGCATTTTCAAAAGACGGCGAAAGAATGGTTGGTAACGTTGCTAAGCGTCAGGCAATCACAAACCCTGACAAAACAATCGCATCAATCAAAAGACATATGGGTTCAGATTAC
>CAYNGP010000163.1:0-2625 GCA_964396885.1 uncultured Bacteroides sp.
CTTCTGCCATAATTACATCTCCTCCTTAATATCATTTACAGAGCCTCCGGGAGGTATCATCGGAAGAACGTTTGAATCCGGTGAGATTCTGCATTCGATAAGTACAGGACCATTAACCTTAAGAGCCTCATCAAGAACAGCATCAATTTCATCATTTGTATTGATACGCAGACCCTTAACACCGAAAGCCTCAGCAACCTTAACAAAATCAGTTGCTCTGTGCGGATCTGTATCTGAAAAACGGTTGCCGTAGAAAATCTTCTGCCACTGGCGAACCATACCGAGAACTGTATTGTTCATAACAAACATAATTACAGGAATGTTATATGAAGCCATCGTTGCAAGCTCGGTTAAATTCATATGGAAGCCGCCGTCGCCTACAAACATAATAACACGCTTATCAGGACAACCGACTGCAGCACCCATTGCAGCACCCATTGAGTAACCCATTGTGCCCAAGCCGCCTGATGTTAAAAGTGTACGCGGAAGCTTGTATTTATAGAACTGTGCTGCCCACAGCTGATGCTGACCAACGTCGGTAACAACAATTGTATCGTCTGCAGTCTTATTGTCAATTGCTTCAATAACTGTCTGAGGATTTACATAATCACCAATCTGAAGCTGATTGAAAGGACGCTTAAAGCCCTCAATCTCAGCCTTCCACTCACTGTGGTCAAGCTGCTCAACCTCACGTGTAAGCATAGGAAGAACGTCTGCAAGATTACCTCTTAAATGGTAATTTGAAACGATATTCTTATCCATCTCGGCTGAATCAATATCAATATGCAGAATTTCAGCATTCGGAGCAAACTTGGCTCTGTTGCCAGCAACACGGTCTGAAAATCTTGCACCGCATACAATGAGAACATCACAATCGTGAGCCGCCTTGTTGCACTCATAATGACCATGCATACCGATAAGACCCAAATGAAGCGGATGACCGTTAGGAACTGCACCAAGACCCATAAGTGATGAAACAACAGGCGCATCAATCTTTTCGGCAAAGGTAATCAAATCCTGACCAACCTCTGAAAGGATAGCACCGCCGCCAACATAAATAATCGGCTTCTTTGCACTTGAAAGGAGTTCAACTGCTCTTTTAACACATTTTTCCTTCGGCATTTTATGGGTATCAGCCTCAACTTTTGGCTGTGGCTCATATTCGCACATAGCTGCAGTAATATCCTTTGGAATATCAACAAGAACAGGACCTTTACGTCCGCTCTGTGCAATGGCAAATGCACGACGGATGGTGTCAGCAAGCTCATTAACATCTTTAACCATAAAATTATGCTTTGTAATCGGCATTGTCACACCTGTAATATCAATCTCCTGGAAAGAGTCTCTGCCAAGACCCTCTGTAGCGTAGTTACAGGTGATAGCAACAACAGGAATTGAATCCATATAAGCAGTTGCAATACCTGTGACAAGATTCGTTGAACCGGGACCGGAGGTTGCAAAGCAGACGCCGACCTTTCCGGTTGCACGTGCATAACCGTCTGCGGCGTGAGATGCACCCTGCTCATGAGCTGTAAGAATATGGTTGAACGTATCACCATACTTATAAAGCTCATCAAAAATATTCAGAATTGTACCGCCCGGGTAGCCGAAAATAGTATCTACCCCTTGTTCCTTGAGAACCTCAAGAACAATCTGCGAGCCATTGAGTTTCATAATTTTCGCCTCTCTTTTCTCAAAAAGTGTCAAGCTATGACAAAAATCTGCAAAGCTTTACACTATCTAAAAAATTATTAGAAATATAATATATTATTTGCTTGTCAAAGTCAAGTGTATTTAGTACTTGTAAAAAGGATTTTTTTGATATATAATATACAGGATTATGCAATTGAATTTTAAATACAGGGAGATTTACATATGAAGCTTGGTATTGTAGGATTGCCTAATGTAGGCAAAAGTACACTTTTTAACGCTATAACAAATGCAGGTGCACAAAGTGCCAACTACCCTTTCTGCACAATTGAGCCAAATGTCGGTATGGTTTGCGTACCTGATGAAAGACTCAATAAGCTTGCTGAAATGTACGAGCCTGACAAGTTCACCCCTGCAACAATTGAATTTGTTGACATTGCAGGACTTGTTAAGGGTGCATCACAGGGCGAAGGTCTTGGCAACAAGTTTTTGTCACACATCCGTGAGGTTGATGCTGTTATTCATGTTGTTCGTTGCTTTGAAAATGACGACATCACGCATGTTGACGGAAGCATTGACCCTGCAAGAGATATTGAAACAATCAATCTTGAGTTAATTCTTTCTGACTTAGACATTCTTGCAAGAAGAATTGACAGCAGAAAAAAGGCTATGAAAGGCGACAAAAAGCTTGCACCTGAGGTTGATTTCCTTGAAAGACTGCAGGCTGAAATGGAGCAGGGCAAAACTGCAAGAAGTATTGAGATTGATGATGAAGAGCAGGAATATCTCAAAGAGGTTTCCTTACTTACAATCAAGCCTGTTATCTATGCCTGCAATATGGGTGAAAATGATTTCACTGACGGAATTAACAACAATTCATTCTACAAAACAGTTGAGGAAATTGCTGCGGCAGAGGGTGCTGAAACACTTCCGATTTGTGCTGAAATGGAAGCAGAAATTGCCCAGCTTGATGAC
>CAYNGP010000164.1:0-2560 GCA_964396885.1 uncultured Bacteroides sp.
CCGCTTTATGAGAGCGTTTCCGTGCTCAGATTTTTGTTCATTTTGATTGGCGGCTTAACGGGAATGTACGGCATAATTTTAGGTGCAGGTGTATTGTTTATAAATATATGCAGTATTAATCCTTACGGCGTACCGTTGTCATCACCAATTTCACCGCTTGACAAACATTCGCTGGGCGACATTTTCTATCGAGAAAGCTGGAAAAAGCTATCGCAGCGAAAGGTTAGAGTTAATGAACTGAGAGGTGCTCATATTGATAAATTCACAAAGAAATAAAATTGCTCCGATTAGTATTTTCTTTCTGCTTTATATCAGCAGAATCGTTGTAACACTGACAAATATTCAGTCTGTTACATCAGGTATGGTCAACACGGATATGCTTGTGAGTATTGTGCTTGCATTGGGGCTTAATCTTTTGCTGTGCCTGCCGGCTTTATGGTGCTATAAAAATAATAAAAACCCTTTTGATGTAAAGGGTGTAAATCTTTTTTATGCACTTTATTTTGTGTTTTTAGCAGGCGTAAACATCAGCAGATTTTCCTATTTTGCATCAACGGTTTTGAATCCGGAGGCTTCTGCATGGGTATTTTCCGTAATTATCACAGTGTGCGCAGGCTATTCCTCACGCTTTGGAATTGAGGGTCTGAGCAGGTTTTCAGCCTTTGGATTTATACTGATAGTAATGACGATTGTTGCCGGTATAGGCTTTAATATGAAGAATTATGATGAGATAAATCTCTACCCTGTTATCACCAACAGCACGCAGGATATTTTTAAAAATGTTATGTATGTTTCATCCAGCTCTGTTGAGGTGGTGCTGCTGCTGTGCCTTGGCAAAAGAGTTAACGGCTCTGCAGTAAAACCCTTTATTTTCTCTGTTATAGCGTCGTTTTTGACAACATTTTTATTAATACTTTTTGTGAACGGAACGATGGGCGATGCAGCAACCCTGCAGGCATTTCCGGTTTATACAATGTTTCAGCTTGCTAAAATCGGTCTGTTTGAAAGACTGGATGTGCTGCAGATTTCTTTCTGGATTTTCGGCATTTTCATAAAAGCCGTTATGCTTATTTACTGTGCATCAATATCAATCAAAAGCGGTAAAAATAATACAAAATGTATAGTTGCTTCCGTGCTGTCATTAGCTGTTGCTTTTGCACTTACTGAGTTCAGCGAAACCAGTACGGTATCTCCGTCAATTTTCGTAGCACCTTATGTTGTGTCTTGTGTGCTGATACCGTTGTTTACCCTTATTTTTAAGAAAAAGAATTTAGGTGAAGAGCTAATTGAGAAGTTTTAAAATAATTATTTGTCTTGTGCTGATATGCTCTCTTTTTTCAGGCTGTATGAATCAGACGAATTTAAAAAATTTGATTGTTATTGAGGGTATCGGTATTGATAATACCGAGGATGGCGTGCAGTTAACTGTGCAGAGCCTTAATCCCGGCAAATCAACCGGTACAGAAAAGCCTGAGGGCAATATGACCATTAACACGATTGAACAGGGAAAAACCATTGTGGAGGCCATTTCAAACCTGAATAAAGCAATGTCCAAGGAGCTTTTTTTTGGCCATAACAAAGTCATTGTGTTCAGCCGTGAGGTTTGTGAAACCGACCTCAATAACAAGCTTGACTATTTTCTGCGTTCGTCTGATGCCAGAGCGGATGTTGCAGTTTGTATGGCAGATGGTGATGCTAAAAAGGTGCTTGAAAATACCGAGGATGATTCACACGTTCCTGTTGAAAATCTTGTTTATCTCATCAGCAACGGACAAAAAATGGGTACAAGCATTTTTATTACGACCAACGATTTGCTTAACACATACAGCGATAAAACTACAGATATGTATATACCGGTTGTAAAGGAAAGGGCAGACGAGAATAATGTTGAGCTCAGCGGTATAGCTATATTCAATGATGATAAGTTATCCTATATCCTTGATAATGATGAAACCCTTGGTTTTATGTTTATAACAGGCAAGATAAGAAATTGTTATCTTGAATTTGTTGATGATGATTTGGGCAATGTGGGTGTTGAGGTAATACCATCCAAGGTCAAAAAAAGTATTGAAATTGTTGATGGAAATGTTGTTTTTAAGGTGAAGGTTGACGGCCATCTTATGATTAACGAGGTTGAAAAGGGTGTTGCCAATGTTCTTAAGGAGGATTGCCTTAAAAAAATTTGTGAAAAAACCGAGGAAAAGATAGCATACCTTTGCAACAGGGCATTTGATGCCTGCCAGAAATATGATAGTGATGCTATAAGAGTAGGGGAATTTCTTGCAAAGGACAGCCCTAAATCCTATGAGCTTTTATCTGATGACTGGGATAAGTACTTTAAAACTGTAACGATTTCTGTAGATTCAAAAATGAAGCTGAAGAAAATCAGTGATAATACCCAAATAGAGTAATACACTGCCTGAAAATATTAACAAGCTCGCCGTTGTTGTTATTTGCAAATTTACCAAAGCAAACGATTGCAGGTACTGCTATTGTGATTGCAAATAATATAGCATATATAATCAGTGCTCTTTTCAAATTTCCATCTCCTTGACTTTGA
>CAYNGP010000165.1:0-2520 GCA_964396885.1 uncultured Bacteroides sp.
CGTACTGAATGGTCTGAATCTGACAAGCACTACCGGAGCACCGCTCAATATTCAGTATGGCAAGCGTATAGCGCTTAAAGTCAATGAGGGAACCCCTTAGAAGCAAAGATATATGTTCTCGGCTCAAAGTCCATATTCGGATTAGCCTTAAGCATCTGATATTCAGCAATGATATTTAAAACATTAAGCTGCTGACGCTTATACTCGTGAAGTCTTTTAACCTGTACATCAAAAATAGATGTAGGATCAAGAACGATGCCGTTTCTCTTCTTAACAATTTCAGCAAAACGCTCTTTGTTTGCAAGCTTGATGCCGCTGATTCTGTCAAGCACCTGCTTGTCGTCCTTATAATCACGAAGCTTTAACAGCTCGTCACTCTTTGTAATAAAGCCGTCACCGATAAGCTCAGTAATAAACTTTGTAAGCTCAGGGTTTGACTGGCAAATCCATCTTCTGAAAGCAATACCGTTTGTTACATTTTTGAACTTATCAGGAGTGATGGTATAGAAATCGTTAAATACAGTATCCTTTAAAATTTCGCTGTGAAGAGCAGATACACCATTAACTGAGTGTGAACCTGCAACACAAAGGTTAGCCATTCTGATAGCACCGCCTGAAACGATTGCCATACGTTCAACCTTATCAGCATCGTGGGTTACACCCCAAACATATGCTCTGAAACGATTATCAATTTCCTTAGTGATTTCATAAATACGAGGAAGAAGTCTTCTGTATAAATCCTCGCTCCAGCACTCAAGTGCTTCCTTCATAACAGTGTGGTTTGTATATGCTACTGTATTTGTAACAATATTCCAAGCAGTATCCCAATCATAGCCGCATTCGTCGAGCATAATTCTCATAAGCTCAGGAATAGCCATTGTAGGATGTGTATCATTAATATGAATTGCTACCTTATCAGGCAGGTTATCCAGTGTGCCGTAGCGTGTTAAGTGACGCTTGATAATATCCTGAACAGAGGCAGAAACAAGGAAGTACTGCTGGCGAAGTCTGAGTGACTTACCCTCCTGTGTGTTATCAGCAGGATAAAGAACCTTTGAAATAGCCTCAGCCATAGCTGACTGCTCCATAGCCTTAACATATGAGCCTGAATTAAATAAGCCCATATCAAGCTCAGGTTTTCTTGCTGCCCAAAGTCTTAATCTTGAAACACCCTTGCCTTTACCTGAAACATACATATCATAAGGTACTGCAGTAACAGTGTTGCAATCTCTATGCTCAACATGGTGATAATCACCATCCCAGCTATCCTCAATCCAGCCCTCAAAGTTAACCTGACATGATCTCTCCTCACGAGGAACAAGCCAAACCTCACCACCGGGAAGCCAGAAATCAGGAAGCTCTGTCTGCCAGCCGTCAACAAGCTTTTGCTTAAAGATACCGGCCTCATAACGGATAGAATAGCCCATTGACTGAAAGCCGTTTGTAGCAAGACCATCAAGGTAGCAGGCTGCAAGTCTGCCAAGACCACCATTACCAAGACCTGCGTCAATTTCTTCATCATAAAGTCTGTCAAGCTTAACATCAAAAGACTTGAGTGCCTCATCAAAGGTATCAACAAGATCAAGATTGTAAAGATTATTTTTTAATGAACGACCCATTAAGAATTCCATACAAAGATAGTAGATTTCCTTAGAATCCTGTCCCTTTGCTTCAGCACGGAATTCGCTGTTCTGTTCTGTGAGCTTATCTCTGATAATCATAGCCACAGCTTTGTAATACTGCTCGTTTGTTGCAGTTTTAGGATCTACGCCAAAGAAATGGCTCAGCTTGTCGCTAATAGCTTTCTTAGCCTGAGCAACAGTCATTTTTTTCATACAAATCCTCCAAATTATATTGAAAATTTTAATTAATTAGTTAATCACTTTGTACATTATATACTAAAATTGCCATTTTTGCAATAGTAACTATTGAAATATATGTTCTTATTTCTTTTTTCCACGCTTTAAAAACTTATTCAATAGTAATCCTGCAAGTTCCTGAATCGGTCTGATATTCATAAATATCATTAAAACAAACAATGCAATTTCTATAATATAAAGTAAAACTCCGCCCTTCATCAAAAGCATCAATGCACTCTGCACTATTAATATAACCGTTTCACAAATCATTATAGGCAGCTGGAAATTAATTTTGATATACTTTCTGGTATTGGCGCCTCTTGTTGCAAATACTACAAGGAATGCACAAACTGTGGCAACAGCAGCACCGTTCGCACCGATTTTAGGTATAAACAACAGATTGAGAACAATATTGGTCACTGCACCGCTCAGTGCTGTCAGCAAAGCCATAAGCGACTTTTTCTCTGCCATATATACTGACGCAAGGAAATTAACGATACAGGAATATGTTGTAGCAATAATGAGTATCGGCACGAATTTCCATGACTCATAATAAGATGGTGCAACAAGAATTTTTGTAATAAGCTGACAAGCCAGTATGAGAGCAGATGCCACAGCAAATACTCCACCGCTGTAAATTCTGAACACTCTGCTGAAAAAT
>CAYNGP010000166.1:0-2402 GCA_964396885.1 uncultured Bacteroides sp.
ATAACTGTTCAAGATAAATGTTATCAACATTTGTTCTTTCTTTTAATATTCTCAAAGCAGCTTGATCAAGATTTTCTGATAATCTTACATATCCGCCGGGTATTGCCCATTTATCTTTAAACGGTTCATTTGTACGTTTAACAAGCAACACCTGCAATGCATCGTTTTTTAGAGTTACAATTACGACGTCGACTGTGATTTCGTGTGTTTTTGTTTCGTTAAAAATCATAATATCCTGCCCTTAGAACTATAATATAATAAAAATATTAATTTACATTAGTTAAAAGAGAATAATTGTTAACAAATTTTAACATGCTTAATTGTTAAGTCAATTATATTTTGTATAGATACTTTATATATATAAGAGGAAAATTAGGGGAATGTTTTATCCAACTGTGCTAAATTTTAATAGCTGTTGCATGCCTATGCATCATTGTAATTGTGGGAATAATATATTTTCTCAAATAATGCAATTTGGTATGATGCAAAGTATGATGAACATGTTTTTTGCTCCACGTCAGCAAGTTCAGGTGCAATATGCTATGCCTGTGTATCAGATGCCTGTTGTGCGACCTAATTATTCTTATATGCTTCCTGCAATACAAAACAATTCAATATTCACGTCTCAAGCTTATGTTTCACCATTTAGTAATTCGTATAATTATAGAACATTCTTAAATAATACTCAATCTCAAACACAGTCTGTTTCAACAAGTTCTGCAGCTACAACCTCCTCATCTGCAACATCTCAAACAACTCAAACAGCGTCACGCTCGACAGGTTCTAAAAAAGTTTTCTCTAAAACCGAATATGTTCAATTAGCTTGCAAAGCGGCAAAAAAATACGGTGTCGACGAACGTCTTGTATTAGCTGTTATTGAACAGGAATCACAGTTTCAGAACAACAGAACTTCACGTGCAGGAGCGCAGGGATTAATGCAATTAATGCCGGCAACAGCTAAAAGTTTAGGTGTTACAAATCCTATGGATCCTGCTCAGAATATTGACGGTGGTGTAAGATTACTAAAAAAACTGCTTGACAAATATAATGGCAATGTTAAAAATGCACTTGCAGCATATAATTGGGGACCTGGAAATGTTGACAAATATTTAGCAGGCAAAAAGAATATGCCGAATGAAACAAAAAATTATATAAAAATAGCTGACAGATATCAAAATTATTCCGTAGCATAATTTGATTTAGTGTAAAAGTATTGTATCTGTTGTGATTTAGGATGCATTATTATAATTAAATTATTACAATTCGAAACATTTCGTTGATGTTGAAAAATGTTCATGTATTCATGGTATCTATAGTAGTGATTTGCAAAAAGGGATGAATATGGACAAGGGATACATTGAAAACGGGTTTATTGTTGATGTCAGCAATGCTGGTAAGACTTCAGAGATTATTTATGAATTGAGTAGAATTTTAGATTTACCCGATGCACAAAGTAAAAAGGTGTGTTTAAAACTTGGTTCTGTGGACTTATCTCCGACCGAATTAACAAGCATTAAAGCTCTTGTGGAATCTATGAATTCAGAAATTGAATTTGTTAGCACAAGTTCAAATGTTACTGTTAAATCTGCTGAGGATTTGAATATAGAAGTATCAGTTCTTGAAAATAAAGTTCCGACCCCTGAATTTAATGCAGATCAAGATAAAGTTAATGAAGAATTAGAAAAAGCGTTAGATAAAATCTTTGGCGATGAAGGCACTGAAATTAAAACTTTTGCTAATGCTGATACAGAATCAATACCAGAGATTCAATCAATGGACACTGTAAAAATTGACAGAGAAGAAAGCTTCGAAAGAGTGGAAACTATTGAAGATACAGAGTTATCAATTCAAGAAACATCAGAAACTGATAATTCTGATTTAAAGAATTTCAATGATACTCTTGAAAATGCGAATAAGATTGATGATGATGAAATTGAGACAATCCTTGATCTTGATGATATTAGAAAATCATTAAGAGAAACCGAAAAACTTCCTACATTATATATTCAAAGAACATTGCGTTCTGGTCAAAGTATAACTTCTGAAGGTAATATAGTTATTATTGGGGATGCAAATCCAGGTTCGGAAATTATTGCTAAAGGTGATATTACGGTTTGGGGTGTTCTTGGAGGAATTGCTCATGCAGGTTCTTCAGGAAATCAGTATGCCAAAATCAGAGCTTTGAAAATGAACGCTATTCAGTTAAGAATTGCTGATGTATTTGCAAGACGTCCGGATAGTATTAATATTCCGTATATACAAAAAACGGATACTTTTGTACCGGAAGAAGCTTGCATTAGAAAAAAACAAATTTTTATACAAAAAATACACGAATAAAAAGGAGAAATAATGAGCGGACGAGTTATTGTAATAACATCCGGAAAAGGTGGTGTGGGTAAAAC
>CAYNGP010000167.1:0-2392 GCA_964396885.1 uncultured Bacteroides sp.
TATTAAGTATTTTATGGTGTCGGGTACATTGCTCGGTGCTGTTCGCCACAAGGGCTTTATCCCCTGGGATTATGATATAGATTTCGGTATGCGCAGAGAGGATTATGACAAATTCATATCCGTCTGCAAGGCAGGTGCACTGGGTGATAAATTTGTATTAATCAACAATGAAACATTTGGTGAGTTTGAATTTCCAATCACAAGAATCGGTGCTGTCAATACATACAGCTATGATTTTATGAGAGATCATATAAAGGATTGTAAATTAATTTATGTGGACATTATTCCCTTTGACAATGTTCCTGATGATGAAAAAAGCAGAATTGCCCATAAGAAAGAGATAAACAGACTGAGAAAAATCATTTATTACCGCACCGGTTATAAATATAATGGTTTGATTATCAAGAGAATAGCGGCAGTAATCAGGTCAAAGCTGTTCAAACTGATTTCGCTTTCATCATTAATTGACTCGTATGAAAAACAGCTGAGGCTGTATGATGATACCAAAACCGCTATGTGCGGCGCTTTGGCAGGCAGATATGATTATGACAAAGAGGCAATGCCAAGCGAATATTTTGAAAAAAGAATTCTTATGCCGTTTGAGGATACCTATCTATGGGGGCTGGAGCGATACGACGATTTGCTCACTCATTTATACGGCGACTATATGAAGCTTCCGCCCAAGGAAGAGCAGTATGTAAAATTTGATGCATATATTATCGAGAATGAAGAAAACAGTTAATTCGTAATAGGAGATACTTGTATTTATATGAAAAAAGCTAAATTAAAAAATTCATTGAGCTTCAGATATATAATTGTAAGCTTTCTTATGTGTGTAACCATTTATATTATTACAATAGTCGGCTCTGCATTTCTGTATTCAAATGCGATTGAAACAAGATATGCCAATCTATGCAAAACCGTTTCTCATGTTGTGGCAGGCTCATTTGATGCAGACAGCGTTGATATCTGGCTGAAGGGCGAGCATACGCACAGCTATATTCAGGCAACCAACAAGCTTGAAGAGCTTAACGGCAACATCCCTTATCTGGACTCAATTGCCATATACCAGATGAGAGAGGATGGAATGTATACCATTTATAATACCAAATCAACTTTATTAAGGCGTGATTTGGGTAATGTTGTCAGTTACGATAATAAATGGGATGTTTACAAGAATGAGTTTTTAGCCGGCAAAAAGGTTGAAAACATATTGGTAAATGGCTATGACGGTCAGGTTCTTACCTACTGTATGCCTATTTTTGATTCAAACGGCAAATGCACCGCCTATGTCTGCAGCGGCATATCAATGAGCACGATTACAGCAGAGCGAACAGGCTTTGTCAAATCCTTTGGTATGGTTCTTTTTGTGATTATAGCAGCACTTTATCTGTTCATTTTTGCTTATATCAAAATCAAAATTGTCAACCCGGTAAACAGGCTGAGCTATGATATGGAAAAGCCTGTAAGAAGGGACTGCATAAAGCATATGCGTAAGCTGGCATCCAACAGTTATTATTCTGTTTCTGATTTGCAGAAAATTTTAAAGGCATCTGCCAAGGTGTTTGAGAAGAAAATCGGTATCGACACTCAAAATCGTATGCACCAGAGAGATGCGATTCGTACCTTTTCTTCCGTTATGAGTCGTTCGGATGTTGTTTCAGAGAAATATAAGGATCATGTTGGTGCATATACAAGAATACTTTGCGAAGAGCTTTCAAGGGATGAAAAGTTTTCGCAGGAGTTAGATGCTGATATGCTTAAAATGTTAGAGCTTGCTGCACCGCTTCACGATATAGGCAAGCTTTCCGTGCCTGATGAAATTATATATAAGCCGTCAAGTCTTTCAGATGATGAGTTTAACATCATCAAAAATCATGTTCAATATGGTGCAGATATTATAGCCAATGTTAAAAAGTCAATGCCAAAAGCAAAGTATCTTGATGTTGCTTATGATATTGCGCTTTATCATCACGAGCACTACGACGGCAGTGGATATATGGCACAGCTGAGCGGTGAGGATATTCCGCTTGCTGCCAGAATTGTTGCCATAGTTGATGTTTTTGATGCCATTGTGCAGGCAAAATGTTATCGTTCGGCAGTAAGTCCTGAAAAGGCATTTGAAATGATTTCGCAGGACGAGGGACATTTTGATCCCGATATTTTAAAATGCTTTATTCGTGTTAAGGATAAAATAATGAAAGAATATAATTCTTAATGTCTGTAGTGAGGGATATATGAAAAGAAAAAAGATAAAAAGCGGCAAATCTCATAGTATGGTGGTCGTGTTGTTTTTGCTGATGACTCTTATTCTTGATACGTTGGTAATCGGCGTTGCAGGCTATGTTTATACAAAGGATATAAGAGAAAGCTATTCAAGAATATGCAATGG
>CAYNGP010000168.1:0-2341 GCA_964396885.1 uncultured Bacteroides sp.
CTTCAATCAAGTCCGGATTAATGCAATAAGTGTTGATATCCGGTTCAACCAAAACAGGCTTGCAATGATTTTCTGAAACGGCCAAAATTGTTGCGATAAATGTGTTGGCGGGAACAATGATTTCATCCCCCTCACCAAATCCATATCCTTTGATAATCAGATTGATTGCATCCAATCCATTTGCCACACCGAGAGCATGTTTTGTTCCGCAAAATGTTGCAAAATTTTGTGAAAAAGCTTCATTTTGCGCTCCTTGCAAATACCATCCGGAATCTAAAATACCTTTAATTCGCGCATCAATTTCACCACGAAAACGCTCGTTTATTTTATGTAAATCTAAAAATTTAATCATCTTTTAGCCTTTGTATATTTAAATATTGTGATACCTAAAAATTTGATATAACGAACATTGTAATAATAGAGATTATCCCAAACAAGCAGGAAAATATTACGAGCCGTTTATATTTTTTAATTTTCTTTTTATATTTTTTGATTTTATTTTCTAATGTTTTTTGAAATTCGTTCTCTACCGGCAAATCAGATTGAGAAATAAATTTTTTGAAATCATAACCATACAAATCAAACAGCAAATTATATTTTTCATTACTATCACAAAATTTGCAAATTACTTCATAACCCCATTGTTGCTTGACTGAAATGTTTGATTTTAAAGCCTGAAATCCTAAGAAAATAGGGATATTATCTGATGTTAATTTTGATGTATCTTCCTGAAAAAAGATATCTTTGATTAAAGAAACTGGCAAAGTTGTAAAATAGTCCATAAGTAACTTTTTCTCAATATCTTCTCTCTGACATTTTTTATAAGAAAATGATGATACGCTATTGCTGTTGTTGGTTCTGTAATTAACTAAAGCAACATCACTTAATAAAATATCATTTTTACAAAGCAACTTATTATGCATATCCCAGTCTTGGCACTGAAATAAACAATTGGGAAGTGGTAAAATTTCTTTGAGTGCCATTCTCCGCATAGCCATTCCGGGAGATGGTAATTGGTTTTCCCCGAAAAAGCTATCATGTAAAATTTCAAATTTATCTTTTTTAGGGAGTTTCATTATTTTTTCTAATTTATTCCCGCCGACATCCATCAGGTGCAAGGGGAAGTAAATAACATTTTTAGTTAAATGTTTTTGAAATAAATTGATAACGGTTTCACAATATCTGGGGTCTAATGTGTCATCTGATGCAATAAAACATAAAATATCAGCAGATGAATTTTCAAATGCTGTTTGCAAAGCAGAATTTATTCCCTTGTTATAAGGGTGTTTGATTAGTTTTATTCTGTTATCATTAAATGATTCTATTATACGAACGTTATTATCCTGCGAACAATCATCAACGATAATCAACTCCCAATCTTGGATTGTCTGGGAATAAATACTGTTAATAAAATCCTCAACATATCTTTCGTGATTATAGCTTGGACATAAAATAGAAATTTTAGCCATTTGTATTCCTTTCTGTGATATCTTTCATCATTTATGACAAATTGATATCTTTCATTGAAACAAATAATAAGTCAGGATTCTGTGTTAAATCACGTGCTGTTGAGCCAAATGAGCCCTGACTTGCAATAATAGATTTTGCCCTAGATATTAAATACAAATCTAAATATCCTTTATCCGAGCCATTTTTATCACATATTTTATATTTGATTCTGTTACCTAATGCGGGAATAATATTGTCGGATACCCAATCCATCTCGTCTGAAAAGAAATAAAATACACTGTCCGGTCTGTGTTGCAGCACATAATTTATCGCTTTTATAAAATATTCTACAGTTGGTGGATTTCCATAGTATGGGTCATAGCTTGACAAATCTCCCCGTCTAACATGAACCGCGCATGAATTACATTGTTGTATTTCCGTTGCTAAATCTTGAACTAAATTTAAGTCCACCGGATTAAAATATTTAGCGAATATATCTTTATATTTTGTGAAACATTCCTGTCGACCTTCATATTTTTTTATATATAGGCGATATGGTTTTTTAGCCTCTATCCCATCTTGGGTAAAATATTTTTCATATAAACCTGCAAAAAAATCCGAAGCGACTTTATATTTCAGGTTAGGAAAAGCCTTATTCATAACAAAACTGCGGTCAAATTTATTATCCATATCTTTTCCATAGTTTTTAAACCACCGCAAATCATATTTTACATCATAGCCTTGTCGTTCCAAGTACAGCCCTCGTGCAAAGAAAAAAATCTGAGAACAGATACCTCCATCGATATGTAAGATAGCCTTTCTTTTTACCACAATCTTTCTCCTTTGAATGATATATTTATTTCAATGTATTTCATATTATTTGCTGTTATAA
>CAYNGP010000169.1:0-2334 GCA_964396885.1 uncultured Bacteroides sp.
GTTATCACCGATAACAATGTTGAATTTTGCACCAAGCTTGTCTGCATATTTCATTTGTGCTCTTACGGAACGCTGGCTTAAATCCATTAAGCAGCCAAAGCCCTCTGCTCTCATATCCTTTGATATTTCAAGAGCCTTGAGCACTGCCTTATCACCAAGAGCAACGATGAATAAATCTGCTGCCTGTGGCTCAGGGAATGGACAGTTTTGTGCTTCCATCAAAAGCATAAGTCTTTCAAGACCCATACCAAAGCCCAGTGAAGCCGTTTTCTGACCGCCAAGCTCCTCAACAAGTCCGTCATAACGTCCGCCGCCGCAAACAGTACCCTGTGCACCGATTGAGCTTGATACAAATTCAAATACGGTTTTGGTGTAGTAATCAAGTCCTCTTACGATTTTCGGATTGATGTTGAACTCAATGCTCTGTGCCTTTAAATATTCCTGCACTTTATCAAAGTGCTCTTTACATTCATCACAAAGGTAGTCAAGCATAACAGGTGCATCCTTTGCAATTTCAGAACAAACAGGGCTTTTGCAGTCAAGAATACGCATTGGGTTTCTGTCAAGTCTGTCCTTACAGGTGTCGCAGAGCTCGTCTTTTCTTGCGTTAAAATACTCTTTGAGCGCCTTGTGGTATTCTGCTCTGCAGGTAGGGCAGCCGATGGAGTTAATCTCAAGGCTTAAATCCTTAACCTCTAAATTGTCAAATATTGTTTTTGCCAGTGCAATAATTTCAGCATCTGCAAGCGGTGATGCACTGCCGAAGCACTCCACACCGAACTGGTGAAATTCTCTGAGTCTGCCTGCCTGCGGTTTTTCATATCTGTAGCAGGAGGTGTTGTAGCACACCTTTTGCGGAAGAGCCTCGTTGCAAAGTCCGTTTTCAAGGTAAGAACGAACAGCACCTGCTGTACCTTCAGGTCTGAGTGTGATTGAGCGTCCGCCCTTATCATCAAAGGTGTACATCTCTTTTTGTACAACATCTGTTGTGTCACCTACACCACGCTGAAAAAGCTCAGTGTGTTCAAAAACAGGTGTTCTGATTTCTTTAAATCCGAACTGTTCTGCAACACCAAGACAGGTTGCCTCAATATATTGATTTTTGTATACATCTTTAGGGAGAACATCCTTTGTTCCCTTAATTGCTTTCGTTATTAATGCCATAAATATACCTCGCTATATCAAAATCGGGTGAACAATATCGGTTCACCCATTTTCTGTTTATTTAGACGGATTATATCTGGGGTTTACAATTTCCCTCCACTCAAAGTCACCGCGCTCAACACCTCTGATCAGTGCTTCTGCCGTAGCAATGTTTGTTGCATATGGAATGTTGTGAACATCGCATAAACGAAGCAAATCATTGTCATTTGGTTCGTGTGGTTTTGGTGTAAGAGGATCTCTGAAGAAAATCAGTAAATCAATTTCGTTGCAGGCAATACGGCTGGCAATCTGCTGGCTGCCGCCCTGGCTGCCGCCTAAAAAGCAGTTAATCTTTAATCCTGTAGCCTCGCTGACAAGCTTGCCTGTGGTGCCTGTGGCGCAAACATCGTGTCTGCTGATAATTCCGCAATATGCAATACAAAATTGCACCAAAAGTTCTTTTTTAGCATCGTGGGCTATAAGAGCTATATTCATAAACAATCCTCCTATTTTTCGTTGGTTCGTAGTCTGTATAAAATCATGTTAATATATTAACATAAATATTTAATCTGTTCAATATTTAATTTTATAATTAGTAAAGTATTGTGCCGACCTTTTGGTTTTCCTTGGCATCTGTATTGTTCTGATACCAGTTTTTAATGATTTCTGCTTTGATTTCTGCAGTTTCATTACCGTAGCCTGCAAGCTCATAGAGCGAATAGAAGTATGCGGCAACGAGCATATCGTTTATGGTTGCTCCGTTTTGCTTTCCGACTTCCTTTATCATAAAAAACTTTTCTTCCAAAAGCTTTCTTTTTACTATAAAAGATTTGTCATCAGCTCTGCTTTCGGTAAGAGGGAACTTATGTGTGTCCTTTGCGCAAACATTCTTATAAAGTCTTCTTGCCATTTTTTCTTCCGTTTTTGAAAAGGAAGAATACACGTTTTCATATGAACGGCTACCGACTCGAAGTCCGATCGGGCTTATACCCTCATTAACATAACCGTTATATGCCTTGCAAAAAGCTTTGATAAAATATTTAAAGCGTTATTGCCATAATTTGCATAAATATGATTTAAATATACATTGTGTAAAAATTCGTGTATAAATGGTGATAAATAATGTGAAGAACTTTGTTTGTGTTCGACATATTTTTCATCAACTTTATTATTTAAACATTCTAAAGAATT
>CAYNGP010000170.1:0-2299 GCA_964396885.1 uncultured Bacteroides sp.
ATACTTTCGTATTCCGAGTATTTTTAACACAGAGTAAGGGCAAATCACTCAATTTAAACCACGGTTCGGGCTTCTACTCATTGCCTAAGTAATATTTTACATATGAAGGAGAAAAAATTATGGCAGACGAAAAGAAAAAGCTCAGCCTTGGCGGTCTTGATAACGCAGCTGAGGAAAAGGGCTCATTCATCAAAACAGTTTGGCAGCTTGTTAAGTTCCTTGTTGTTTCAGGTCTTGTAACAATCATTCAGCTTGTTCTTGCGAATGTGTTACCTCTTATTTTTGACCGTGTTACAACAACACTTCCTGCATTTTTACAGGGCATCTTTGCTCCAAACGTAATTTTTGATGCAGCTACAGCAGAGGGTGTTGAGCAGGTTGGTAAGTACGTTATCGGCGGCACTATTGAAAATGGTGTTGTTATTGGCGGTATCGTTACTTGGGGTTATCTTCTCCCATTCTTCCTTTCAAACCTTATTGCTAACATCTATGGCTTCTATCAGAACAAAAAGACAACATTCAAGTCAGATGCACCTTGGTACAATTTTGCTATCTACATTGTACTTATGATTGCTCTTATCCTGTTCTCAACATGGTTCCAGGGCTGGCTCGTTGGTATCATCGCAAAAGCTCCTTGGGCATGGCTCAATGCTCTTGCAAGAACAATTGCTGGTCTTGCAGCAGGCTTTGTTCAGATGGTTGTTCTCTTCCCAATGGAAAAGTTTGTTCTTCTCAAGGAAAAGAAGAAGGACGGCGAGGAAGCAGCTGCTTAATTCGTTCAAAGAAATTAAATCACAAAAGCACATCTCCTATGAGATGTGCTTTTTTTATTGATTAATTAAAACGAATATGTTATTATGTTAAATGTAAAATTATGTTCAGAGGTAAAAATGTGGAACTGTCAAAGAATGATAAAATAGAACTGAATATTGACGCACTGACCTCTGAGGGCAGTGGTGTGGGAAGGTATAACGGCTTAGCAGTTTTTGTTAACGAAACTGTGCCCGGTGACAAAATCATTGCCCATATCATTAAACGCTCAAAAAATTATGCTGTTGGCAAGATTGATAAAATCATTTCACCAAGCTCTTCAAGAATTGAAAGTGACTGCCCTTATTCTCAAAAATGCGGCGGCTGCTCATTCAGAAATATGACCTATGACGAGGAGCTTAAGTACAAGCTTTCCAGAGTGAATGATTCGCTGGAACGAATCGGTCGTCTTGGTATTAAAGCAGAAGAAATCATTGGTGCAGAGTCTGTTGATTATTACAGAAACAAAGCCCAGTATCCTGTATCAATCTGTGACGGCGAGCTTTTTGCAGGCTTTTATGCTTATAAAAGCCATAGAATTATATCTTGTTTCGACTGCCGTTTGCAGCCAAAGGAATTTGAGCAGGGTATTAAAGCCTTTGAAAAATGGGTTGAGAAAGCCAATATTACCTCATATGACGAAAACACAGGTAAGGGACTTTTAAGGCATATTTATTTTCGCAAGGGCTTTGCCACGGATGAACTTATGGCTTGTGCTGTAATAAATGGTGAAAGTATTCCCCAAAAGGATTTACTTGTTGAACTTTTGAGAGAAAGTTTGCCGAATCTGAAATCTGTTGTGATGAATATAAATAAAAGCAGAACGAATGTTATTCTGGGTAAAACCTCAAAAACCATCTGGGGCAGTGATACAATCTGTGATGTGCTCCTTGGCAAAAGGTTTGTGATTTCACCGAATTCTTTCTATCAGGTTAACCATAGCCAGTGTGAAAGGCTTTATAATAAGGCGAGGGAGTACGCAGGCTTGACAGGTAACGAAGTGCTTCTCGACTTATATTGCGGTGTTGGTACGATCGGTTTGACAATGGCAGACCGTGTCAGACAGCTTGTGGGTATTGAAATTATTCCGCAGGCTATTGAAAATGCTGAAATCAATGCCCAATTCAATGGTATTACAAATGCAAAATTCATTTGCTCGGATGCAGCCAAGGGTGCAGAGCTACTCAAAAAAGAGGGGATAAAGCCTGATATTATTATCCTTGATCCCCCTCGTAAGGGCTGCGACAAAGCACTGCTTGATACAGTAGAGCAAATGTCACCAAAGAAAATCGTTTATGTTTCCTGCGACAGTGCTACATTGGCAAGAGATCTGGAAATACTAAAGAATAAAAACTACATAACCCAAAAGGTTACTGCAGTTGATATGTTCCCACGCACTCCGCACGTTGAGGCAGTGGCACAGCTTATCAGATTATAATTAAGACTAACTATTAAAAGTCAATAGTAAAAATGGAAAAAGTAGAGAATT
>CAYNGP010000171.1:0-2270 GCA_964396885.1 uncultured Bacteroides sp.
GAGGAAATCACTGCAAAGGCTGTACTTAAGGTTGGTGACAACATCACTACAGACCACATTATGCCTGCAGGCGCTAAGATTTTACCTTACCGTTCAAACATTCCTCACCTTTCACAGTACTGCTTTGCTGTATGTGATGAAAGCTTCCCGGAGAGAATTAAGGCTGAGGGCAAGGGTATCATCATTGGTGGTTCAAACTATGGTCAGGGCTCATCAAGAGAGCACGCTGCATTAGTTCCGCTTTATCTTGGCGTTAAGTCTGTTGTTACAAAGAGCTTTGCACGTATTCACGTTGCTAACCTGGTTAACGCAGGCATTCTCCCATTCACCTTCAAGAATGAAGAGGATTACGACAAGATTAATCAGATGGATGAGCTTGCATTACCTAACATCAAGGATTGCATTGAAAATGACAAGCCTGTAGTACTTAAGAACATCACAAGCGGTGAAGAGTACGAGCTTGATGCAAGCCACCTTTCAGACAGACAGAGAGCAATGCTTGTTTGCGGCGGTCTGCTTGACTACACAAGAGAAATTAACAAATAAGATTTGACAAAATCAAAGGAGATATAATTATGGTTGACGAGAAAAAGGCACTTGACGAAGCTGTTGAAAAATTCCGTTCATTAATGGAAGCACAGCTTGCAAGAGCAAAGAAGATTAAAGAGGACAAGGATTTCACCGACTATGACGCACTTGATACGATTGTTATCGGTATCTGCGGCGGTGACGGTATTGGCCCTATTATTACGAAGGAAAGCGAAAGAGTTCTTGCATTCCTTTTAAAGGATGAGGTTGCAAGAGGCAAAGTAGCATTTAAAGAAATTGACGGCTTAACAATTGAAAACAGAGCAGCCTGCAACAAGGCTATTCCTGACGATGTACTCACAGAGCTCAAGAGCTGTCACGTTATTCTTAAAGGCCCTACAACTACACCAAGAGCCGGCGATCCATGGCCAAACGTTGAGTCAGCTAATGTTGCAATGAGAAAAGAGCTTGACCTCTTTGCTAATATGCGTCCTGTAAGAGTTGCTGAGGAAGGCATTGACTGGACATTCTTCAGAGAAAACACTGAAGGCGGCTATGCAGTAGGCTCACATGGTGTTAACATTACGGATGACCTTGCTGTTGACTTTACAGTTGCTACACAGGAAGGCTGTGAAAGAATTGCAAAGCTTGCTTATGATTATGCTAAGAAGAATAACAAGGGCAAGGTTTCAATCATCACAAAGTCTAATATTATTAAAACTACAGATGGTAAATTCCTTAAGACTGCACAGAGCATCGGCAAGGAATATCCTGACATTGTGACAGATGACTGGTATGTTGATATTACAACAGCAAAGCTTATTGACCCAATGAGAAGAAAAGACTTTAAGGTATTTGTTCTCCCTAACCTTTACGGCGATATTATCACAGATGAGGCTGCTGAATTTCAGGGCGGTGTTGGTACTGCAGGTTCAGCAAACATCGGTAAGAAATACGCTATGTTTGAAGCTATTCACGGCTCAGCACCAAGAATGATTACAGAGGGCAGAGGTCAGTATGCAGACCCTTGCTCAATGCTCAGAGCATCAGTTATGCTCCTTTCTCACATTGGTTACCAGAAAGAGGCTAACGCTCTTGAGGCAGCACTTGACAAGTGTATGTTTGAGGAGAAGAAGCTCACAATCACAGGACGTGATAACGGCTGCACCTGCAGTGAGTTCGGTGATTATGTAATGGAAACCATTACTGAAATGACAAAATAAGCCCTTAGGTTTATTTATAAGAGGGGTAAAAATGGCTAACAAAGACGAAATATCAATATCTGTTATAAAGCGACTGCCCAGATATTACCGCTTTTTACAATCTTTAAAGGAAAACGGTATTATAAGAATCAGTTCAAAAGAGCTGGCAGCAAGAATGGGCTTAACCGCATCACAGATAAGACATGACTTCAATTGCTTTGGCGGTTTCGGTCAGCAGGGCTATGGATACAATGTGCCCGAACTTCACTCCAAAATCGGTGAAATTCTCTGCGTTGATAAAGAGGTTAAAACCATTCTGATTGGTGCAGGTAACCTTGGTAAAGCAGTGACCAATAAAATTTTCTCAAAAAACAGCAGCTTTAAGCTGATTGGTATTTTTGATAAAAACGAGGCACTTTGCGGCAATATGATTAAAGGTATTCCTGTAAGACACATTGATTACCTTGAAAACTTCTGTATTGACAACCACCCCACCTGTGCCGTAACCTGCATACCGTCAAACGATATGAGAGAGCTGAC
>CAYNGP010000172.1:0-2261 GCA_964396885.1 uncultured Bacteroides sp.
AATGAAGCAGCTATACTTGCTGTAAGACGAGGAAAGAAAGCTATTACAATGGCTGAAATTTCCGATGCTACTTCTAAGGTTGAAATCGGTACTGAAAAGAAATCTCATAAATATAACGAAAAGGCTAAAAAGCTTACTGCTTATCATGAAGCAGGTCACGCTGTATCTTCTTATTATCTTGAAGGCTGTGATCCTGTTAAAGAAATTTCCATTATTCCTCGCGGAATGGGAGCAGGCGGTTACACATGGTATACACCGCAGGATGAAAATTATCCTTCAAAGAATGTTATGCTCGATGAGCTTGTAAGCCTTCTTGGCGGTCGTGTGGCTGAGGCGCTCGAACTTCACGACATTTCAACAGGTGCATCCAATGACCTTCAAAGAGCATCAAACATCTGCCGTGATATGGTTTCAAAATACGGTATGAGTGATGAAATCGGTCCTGTTGTTTATAGTGATGATAATAACGAGGTATTTCTTGGCAGAGATTACGGTCACGTTAACAATTACAGTGATGTTACATCCGCAAGAATTGATGCTGAGATTGAAAGAATGATGCGTAATGCTTATGACAGAACAGAAAGCATTTTGAAAGCACATTATGAACAACTTGTACTTGTTGCTGAAACTCTCATAAAACGTGAAAAAATCAGTGGCGATGAATTCAGATCATTGATGGAGAAGGGTTATATTGAAGAAGCTTGCGATGAAGAGCAGATTGAAGATAATACCGATGCTCCTGCTGAAGAAACTGAAACAGCTTCAGAGCCAACAATTGAGGATGCAGGCGTTGTTTCTGATGAAAATGCAAATACTGATAGTGACAGTAATGCATCACCGATTGACGAATAAAATAAGATTTTGACGGTAGCATACAACTGCTACCGTCATTTTTTTGCATTCTTGACTTTTTATACAAGATATTGTAATATATTTCATTGTATGGACTTTATTCGGAGGGATAAATTTGGCTAAGAAAAAAGAGTACGGCAACGACAGTATTAAATCACTTAAGGGTGCTGACCGAGTAAGACTGCGCCCGGCAGTTATATTTGGTTCAGATGGTCTTGAAGGCTGCGAGCATGCAGTGTTTGAGATTATGTCCAACTCAATTGACGAGGCGAGGGAAGGCTTTGGCGGCAAAATTGTTGTAACACGCTTTCTTGACGGCTCGGTTGAGGTGCAGGATTTCGGACGTGGTATACCTGTTGATTATAATAAGAATGAAGAAAAGTATAACTGGGAGCTTCTGTTCTGTGAGATGTATGCAGGCGGTAAGTACGACAATGACGGTGAGAACTATGAGTTTTCATTAGGTCTTAACGGTCTTGGTCTTTGTGCTACTCAGTATGCTTCTGAATATATGGATGCCGAGGTGCACACCAGTGGCTATAAGTATACCCTCCATTTTGAAATGGGTGAAAATGTCGGCGGACTCGTTAAAGAAAAATATGATAAAAAAGATACAGGTACTCGTATCCGCTGGAAGCCCGATTTAGATGTTTTTACCGATATAAATATCCCTCTTGATTATTATAAGGAAACGATTAAAAGACAGGCAATTGTCAATGACGGTATTAAGTTTATCTTAAAGGATCAGGTGTCTGCCTCTAAGTTTGAAACATTTGAATTCTGCTATAATGATGGTATTTCAGATTACGTTAAAGAGCTCGCAGATGATAAGGCATTTACTACCCCTCAGTACTGGGAGTGTGAGCGCCGTGGTAAAGACAGAGATGATTTGCCTGAATATAAGCTGAAAATTAAGGCCGCATTGTGCTTTTCACTAAAAACGCAGCTTAAGGAATACTACCATAACTCAAGCTATCTTGAGCACGGCGGTGCACCTGAAAAAGCATTCAAAAGTGCATTTGTTAATCAAATAAATGCTTATTTAAAAGCAAATAATAAATACGCTAAAAGTGACGGACAGATTAATGTGCAGGATGTTGAGGACTGCATTATCTTTGTTGTGTCCTCCTTTTCAACGCAGACCTCTTATGAAAATCAGACTAAAAAGGCAATCACAAATAAGTTTATTCAGGAGGCTATGACTGATTTCTTCCGCCGTCAGCTTGAGGTTTATTTTATCGAAAATAAAATGGATGCTGATAAAATATCCAATCAGGTGCTCATCAATATGCGTGCCAGAGTTAAGGCAGAGAATACCAGAAAAACTCTTAAAACCTCCCTTCAGTCAAAAATGGATATGACAAACCGTATTCAGAAATTTGTTGACTGCCGTTCAAAGGATGTGAATG
>CAYNGP010000173.1:0-2241 GCA_964396885.1 uncultured Bacteroides sp.
AAAATATGATTACGGCGAGCAGTGTCAGATTATGTCAGACAAGGTTACGGCTATGCTGAGATATCTTGATAAATACAGCTCTGAGAGCAATACCTTCAGGTCAAAGAGTACAGGCTATTCCTACAGCAATTTGGTTTCAATGCTGCTTAATATCAGGGATGTCAATCTTGAAAAGCTGGAGGCTTATATTACTCAAAACGGTATTTCAGAGGATAAGCCGGCGTTTCTCAGAAAACAGGATTACAATATTGAAAAGAGATCCCTGCTTTATAATAAGTCAAATCAGGGCTCCATTATTGCCAAAGATGCTATGGATATATATAATTCTCACATTACGGGTGTGGCATTTGTTCCGTCTGTTGATGTTAATAACGAGTATTATATGGGCCGAACAAAAACAGGTCTTGACCTGGTGGTCAACGAGTCGTACAACGATGGCTTGAAGGCTACGGATTTGGCAAAGAAGATTGACTCATTTCAATATCTTGTTGACAAATATTCAAGCGTTCCTGCAGCACCGCAGGACGCTGTAAAAAATGCCGAGGTTATGATTAGTGAAATCAGCAACTATATCAGTAAGGTGTCTGATTTGGCTATTCAGACAGATAATGACTATATTGAGTCAGTATCAAATAATTATATTACGATTATTCAGCATCCTATTTCAAAAATGTCCTATGTAAAAACGTTTATCAAAATAGCTTTATTCTTCATTGTGGTTATTTTTGCAATAGTAGTACTTTATAAATTTATAGTCGTTAAATTTTCAGACAAGTTAAAAAAACTGCTGAAATTTTTAACAAGAAAAATGAAGCTTGATGAGGAATAAAATATGAAATACAGTATTTGGGATATATTTAGGTATATTTATAAATGGAAGTTTGTGATCATTATAGTAGCCTTAGTATCATTTTTAATATCTATTGCTTATATTGAAATGTATCAAAGCTATAATGCGCAGGTTGTAATCAGATATAATGACAGCAGTATTGCCAGAGGCAAAACGCCTGACGAAAAGGACTTTGACCCTTATGAGATTGTTTCTCCCGATGTTATTACAGCTGTAATAAACGATTTATCGCTGAGCGATACAGTTGATTCAATCCGCTCAAGAGTGACTATTACCTCTGTCATTCCCGAAACAGAGATTAAGATTAAGGCTGCAAAGCTGGAAGAAGGCGAGGATTATGAGTATCTGCCAAACACCTTCACCGTTTCGTATCAGGGTGAGGTTGGTGCCTCCCAGTCCAGCTCAAGAGATATACTTGATTCTCTGCTGCAAAACTACCTTGATTTTTATCAGGAAAATCACGCGACACAGGCATATATCAATGACGTTTCTTTTGATGGTGATTTAGGCGATTATGATTATATCGAGATTGCCGAGATTATCAGCAATCGTATTGACTCTACTATAACCTCTCTTGAAGGCTATCAGCTTCAGGACGAGGAATTCCGTGCCCCGTCAACAGGACTCACCTTTGTCGATCTTAAGAGTGAATATACACATCTTCAGGACTACAAGGTTTCAAACCTTTTTGCTGATATTTACAGAGGTCAGATAACTAAAAACAAATCTCTTCTCATTGAAAAATATACCGAGAGAAAAGAAAATTTTGAGCTTGCGCAAAAAGACTATGCGGCTCGTGCAGAGCTCACAAAGAGTCGTATGGATAAATTTGCCGAGGCAAATAAGGATGTACCTAACTCATATAATAACATCACAGATGAAAACAACGACAATCTTGCTATATTGGATGATATCCACAGTGATACATATGGTTCAAGACGTTTGAAAACAGAAACAACATACGATACGCTCATTCAAAAATATGTTTCTTATTCAAAGGCTGCCAACAATTCAGCTCTTGATGCAGAGCATTGCGTCAGCGTTATAGAAAAATTCAGCACTGAGCTTGATGGTACCGTTGACAGCTCTGCACTTACAGAATCTGTTGAGGAGCAGATTGTTGACATCAAGGATGAAATGGCTCAGCTTTACGGAAATCTCAGCCAAACCATTGACGACTATAATGACAAAACAGCAGCATCACATATTGATTTGCTTACAGGTATTCAGTATTATGCTGCCAAGAGTCAGGGCCTTTATACAATACTGATTGTTGCAGTCGGCACTGCAGCTTCGGTATTCTGTGCAATAGCCTATGAATTTATAAAGGCTTATATCAGTACAAGGAAAAAGGAAGTTGAAGAAAATGGTGAAGCATAAGAAATTTTTTA
>CAYNGP010000174.1:0-2237 GCA_964396885.1 uncultured Bacteroides sp.
TGTCTGCACAGCAAGATACATACCCAGTTCAAGATCATCAAATTTCACAGAACCGTTATTGTCAGTCTTAGCATAAACACCGCTGATTTTATAGTTTCTTGCATATTCAGCAAGATCTTCAGCGGTTTCTTCATTGCTCAAATCATCAGTTGATTTCCCGCTGTTTGCAAATGCTTCAACAAAAGAGTATTCATAGATACCGTTGCTTTCCGAGATTTCGGCAACACGATAAAGAGTAAATTCGGCAAAAGATAATGCGGCACCATCATCATGAAGAGAAATAGAGACAGATCCTTGTTTCGACAAATCGAGTTCATCACTGTTAGCGGCAAATGCAGGAACAAATGTTGACAGCATAAGCATACCAACAAACAAGACAATCAATATCTTTTTGATACTATCCTTTCTCATAAATTTACTCCTTCGTAATTTAATCGAGGGCAACACCCGAACATCAACATTTGCCGAGGACTCAACCCGTTTCAGCGGGAGATTACAACTCCCGCTGAAAGAAAAAGGTGTAACCCGCCGCCCAAAGAGGCGGGGAACATCTTTTCAAATGTTATTATTAAGACTTCTTCTTGCGATATTTCACAAGCAAGAAAATTAAAAGAACAAAAAGCATAGGAGCAGCAACAATCGGCGCCATAATTAACGGATCAATTGCGGTTGCATCAGCAGAAACATTTATTTTTATATTCTCAACAGTCTCTATTCGATGTCCTCTGACTAATAGTCTGTGTGTATTTATGCCGTAAGGCGTGCAAGTTACAAGGGTGCAATAATCTTCACTTTTTATAACATCAAGGGCCTCAACCTCATCAGGGTTGACAATCAAAATCTGATCTACTTCATATGTCAGCTTTTCATTGAGGACATTAAGTATGAAAATATCACCGTTAGCCAATTTATCAAGGTTGGAAAACAGCTTTGCACTCGGCAATCCTCTGTGACCCGATAATACGCAATGAGTACCTTTACCTCCAACAGGTAATGAGGTCCATTCCAGATGACCGACCGCAACTTGTAAAACAGATTCAGCTGTTCCGTGATAAATAGGAAGTGAAACATCAATCAACGGAATTTCAATGTATCCCATAATACCGTTTCCGCCAACATTTAATATGCTTTCATATTTCACATACTCTTCATCGTTAAGCTGATGCTTTATAAAAGATTGGTTATACTCCTGTGCCTCTTTCAGAAAACGCTCATATTCCTCTTCTTTCAGACTGTCAACCACTTCTTCATAATTTGAAATGGCCTTGGAGGAATGAAATGAGTTCCACCATTCACTAACAGTAGGGTACAGAAGTAAGGACAGCCCTACAAGAAAAATAAGTATTAAAATTACAGAAGATAATCTTCCTTTTTTCATGATAGGGTTCTCCTTGCTTCTGTGGATTATGGGAAGAAACCTCCCCATAATCCACCATTTTAAACGTTGTTAAATGTTAAGCTTCTGTAGCTCTTACACGTCTCTTTGCAATGAGAATAACTGCTGCACCTACAACAAGGATAGCACCTACAACATAGAAGATTGTTGTACCGATACCACCTGTGGAGGGAAGCTCAGTACCTTTGTTATTGGCAACCTCAACAGTTACAACTGTATCATTATTTGAAATTGTAACTTCTGTGTCCTCAACAAGGATATTAAATCCTGCCGGAGCTTCTGTTTCAGTAAGAACATAGTCATCTGAGTCAAGACCAACAATTGAGATAGCGCCCTTATTATTTGTGGTAAAACTTGAAACTCTCGTATTTTCCGGGTCAGCGGAACGAGCCAAACGATAGGTATTATCATCAATCCTAACAAGTGATACTGCCTGTGAATCACTTGAACGTCTCAATTGGAATTTAGCACCTGCAAGAGGATTCTTTTCAGCGTCAGCACCGTCATACTTCAAAAGTGTAAGGTCGTGAGTCTTAGTGATAGTTTCATCCCATTCAGTTTCATTGTGATCACCATATGTAAGTTTAGCTTCATTCTTGATGCCGCTTACAAGAGCACCATCGTCAAGTGCATCCGGTGTGAGAACTGCTGAGTATGTAACAACAAGTTCTCTATTATTTGTGTCAGCTGTGATTGTGTCGAGGAAATCCTGATTAAATACAACGTGGAATGTGCAACCATCTTCAAGTCCGGTGGTTACAACAGTATAATCCTTGCCCTTTGTAAGACCTGCAACAGTAACGGAACTTGCAGTAAGAAGAAGTCCTTTTTGCATCTTATC
>CAYNGP010000175.1:0-2234 GCA_964396885.1 uncultured Bacteroides sp.
GCAAAGTCATATAAAGTTACACCTGTTATTTATGGTGTAACTGAAAATTATAAAAAGCTTCTTGATGAATATTTTTCTGATAGGTTTGACTACAGCTATGATGACGGTGATTTTGATTATATTTATTCTGTAGAAAAAATGGCAAATCTCAGTGGCAAAAAATATCATGGAAAGCGTAATCATATTACGAATTTTAAAAAGAATAATCCTGACTGGTCGTTTGAGATTATTAATAGCAGTAACATTAGTGAATGCATTGACCTTCATTCAAACTGGATTAATACGCACGAGGATGATGCGGACTATTCCTTTGAATTTGAAGCGGTCCTGACCGCTTTTGAAAATTATGAGAAGCTTGGTTTTGTCGGCGGAATTCTAAAGGTTGACGGCAAAGCTATTGCGTATACTATGGGTGAAAGGCATTCGGATGAGCTGTTTGTTACGCATTTTGAAAAAGCTCCGCCTGAAATACAGGGTGCATATCCGATTATTAATCAGGAATTCACCCGCAACTGCTTAATGAATTATCAGTTTGTTAACAGGGAAGAGGATTTAGGACTTGAAGGTCTTAGAAAAGCCAAGCAATCCTATAATCCTGAAATACTTTTGAAAAAAGGTGTTGCTGCATATAATGGTTAAGATTGTTGAAAGTATTCATTACAACCGTGATGTTGTTTCATTATGGCAGGAGGCTTTTGGTGACAGCAAAGAGGATGTGCTGTTTTTTATAGATAACTGTAAAAATAAAAGTGTCTTAATGCTCTTTGATAATGAAGAGCTTGCAGCAATGTTGTTTTTAGTTGATGCAAAGGTTAATGCTGTTGATTATAAATATATCTATGCTGCCTGTACTTTTGAAAAATTCAGGTGCATGGGATATATGTCAAAGCTTCTTGACTATGCAACTAAAAAATATGTTAATGCGCTTTTGATTCCGGCTGATGACGAGCTTGTTAAATATTACAGAAAAAGAAATTTCAGAAAAATTATTAATGTTGATGATATAGAATTTAACGAATGCAGCGAAATAAAAGAATATCTTTTTGAAGGCTGTTCCTTGAACGAGCCGATCGCACTTGCGTTTGTGAAAGGTGACTGATATGGTATATTTATTTTTAGCAGATGGTTTTGAAATCATTGAAGCACTTGCACCTGTTGATATGTTAAGACGTGCAAAGCTTGATGTAAAAACGGTTGGTGTTACAGGCAAAACAGTTATTTCATCCTGTGGTGTTGAGGTAACTGCTGACATAACAATCGACGAATTTGTTTATGATAATGTTGATGCCGTAATTCTTCCGGGTGGTATGCCGGGAACACTGAATTTGGAAAATAACAATGTAGTTCAGGATACTGTTGATAAAGCAAATGATGATGAAAACGCACTTATTTGTGCTATTTGTGCGGCACCGTCAATACTTGGTCATAAAGGCTTGTTGAATGGTAAAAAGGCCATTGCTTTCCCTGGCTTTGAAAAGGATTTAGAGGGCGCTGAAATATCTGATAATAACGTTACTGTTGACGGCAATTTTATCACTGCAAAGGGTGCAGGTGTTGCCACTGAATTTGGCTTGAAGATTGTTGAAATGCTTACTGATAAAGCTACTGCTGAGCATATTAAGGAAACCATACAATGCAGATAAAAAAGGAACTGAGAAAAGAATTAAAGCAAAAACGTAAAAATATTGAAAAAAAGCTGCAAAGCGATGAATTCATAAGAGAAAATTTAATTTGCAGTGATTTATATTTGGATGCTGAGCAGGTGCTTTTTTACGCCTGCCTTGATGATGAAATCAATGTTGATGACTGTATAACAGATGCTCTTATTCTCGGCAAAAGGGTTGCACTTCCTGTTTGTACCGATGATAAGGGTAATATGGATTTTTATTATATTCATTCACTGGATGATTTAAAATCTGGTTTTTTTGGCGTCAGAGAGCCTGATACCAAAAAATGCGAAAAGGTAACTGATTTTGCAAATTCAATCTGTATTGTACCCGCTATAGCTTATGATAAAAGGGGTTATCGCCTTGGCTATGGCAAGGGGTATTATGACAGGTTTTTAAAAAATAATACTTTAATTTCTGTTGGTGTGTGTTATAATGAACTGATTGAAGATCATCTGCCACGGGATGAGTATGATGTTTCTGTTCATTATATTGTTACTCAAAACGGTTTAATTGTTGTTTAAAACAGGAGGATTTGTCAAATGGATAATGATGAATTTAAACTTG
>CAYNGP010000176.1:0-2167 GCA_964396885.1 uncultured Bacteroides sp.
AATTGACTCAATCCCTGCAGGCTCAAACGGTGTTGTATTCACGCCTTGGCTTCACGGAAACCGCTGTCCTTTTGAAGACCCTAACGCTGCAGGTATGTTCTTTAACATTCGACTTGACACAGGTAAGACAGAGCTTATCAGAGCCGTTGTTGAGGGTATCTGCTTCCATATGAGATGGATGCTTGAAAGACAGGAGAATAAGGTTAAGAAGTTCAAGACCACAGACGCAGTTCGTTTTTGCGGCGGCGGTGCACTTGGTGAAACAACCTGCCAGATTTTAGCTGATGTTTTACAGCGTGATGTCGTCGTTGTTGAGTCACCTCAGAACATTGGTGCTGTGGGTGCAGCTGCTTGTATTGCTGTGGGAATCGGCGTTATTCCTAAGATGACAGATGTTAAAAAGCTTATTCCTGTTAAAACTACATACAAGCCAAACAAGGCTAATAAGGAAGTTTATGACAGGAACTTCAAGGTATTTAAAAATCTGTATAAGTGTAACAAGGAAAACTTTGCTATACTTAATAGTTAATACGATTTGACGGCAGGAGCAATCCCCTGCTCTACAAATGAATATAAATAATAATCGGGAGGGCGTGGAAGCCCTCCCCTACTTTTTATAATTTGTTTTCAATTAATATAATAATATCACTCATTTTCATATTAAGTGCATTAGCGATACGATATAGTGTTTCCAGTGTTGGCTTTCGTTCACCACGTTCTATTGCAGAAAGATGGGTTCTGCCGATGTCAGCAAGTCCACTTAATACTTCTTGAGATATTCCCTTTTCATTCCTTAATTCTGCTACAACCTGTCCGACTATTTTTGCATCCAGTGTTGGTATAAACATTCGCATCACCTCACAAATAGTGTATGCGATTATTTAAGTTTTTTTGAACACATATGTTGACAATATGAACACTTATGTGTTAATATTGTTGTATCAAAAAAGAGGAGGTTTGCAATATGGCAGACAATTTTTATGGAGCACCCCAAAATAATGCAGAGGTGCAGGCAGCAGTAAATAATGCAATACAAGACGAAAAGAAAAAGAAGAAAAAGAAAAGACTAATAATAATTGCAGTTATCGTAGTAGTATTAATTGTAATTGGCATAATTGGTTCATCCGGTGGAGATAGTGACAAGAACAATGACACGAACGCAACAAATTCATCTGTTGCGGCAGCTTCTTCTGTTGAAGCAGATACCACTGAAAACAATAGCAATACAATTGGTAATTATGGTTGTGTAGTAAAGTCTGCAAAGCTTACAAAAAACTGGGAAGGTGCTGACACTGTTCTTATCACATATGAATTTACAAACAACTCAAAAAGCCCAGCAAGCTTTGATGTTGCATTAGTTGATCATATTTATCAAAATGGAATCGGACTTGAAACAACATTCTTAGACGATGAAGATACTGATTTGCTTGATGTTGAAATCAAACCAGGTGCAAGCAAAGAGGTTAAAAAGGCTTATAAGCTTAGAGATACATCAACTGATTTGGAGATTGAAATCGAGGAGTTAATATCTTTCAGTGATGATAAAATTGTAACAACTGTTACATTACAGAAATAATAATATATTATTTTATACTGATAAAAGGGTATGCCATATCTGCAAGAGATGGCATACCCTACAATTTTTATCATAAATTAATACTTACTGCTCCCATATCATAATGTATTCTTTTTCACCTGTGTTTGCATCAATACCCTCACTCTGAATTTTAAAATGCTCTCTTTGATAAAATTCAATTGCTCGAATATTTTTTTGATACACACTTAATTTAAGGTGCATTTTTTTATTTTTAACAAAGTCCAACAGCTTTTTGCCTATACCGTTTGATTGTACTTTCGCACAGACAAAAATCCCTTCAATATAATCATCACTTAATCCGACAAAGCCCTGCACTTCATTTTCATCTTCATAAACATACACCTCAGTACATAAGAGCATTTCTTTTACCGCTTCAAAATGACTCTTCCAGTATTGTGCAGGAATAAATTGGTGTGCAGTTAAATTTGTATTCAGCCAAATATCTGCAACTTTATTTATATCTGTTTCCTTTAGTTTTCTAATCATCATACGCACCGTCAACAAGTAAATTCCGCTGGAAATTATATCATAAAATAAGCCGAAGGACAATTGATATGCACCCCAAAAGAT
>CAYNGP010000177.1:0-2165 GCA_964396885.1 uncultured Bacteroides sp.
ATTATTCTTACCCAAGCGTAGCGCCTTAAACATCCGCCATAATTAATATTCTTTTTATCCTTATTATCCTTATTATCCTTATTATCCTTATTACCCTTTTTATATTTTTCCTTTCCTCTCACCTTCGGCGTCAGCCCTTATTATTCTTACCCCAAGCGTTAGCGCCTTGAATAGAGATAGAGAGAAGAGGCAAGAAAAAATGAAGGATTAAGAATGCATAATGCATAATTAAAGTCTAGAGAGCAGAGACGAGAGACTAGGGAAGTTTTCCGTGATTAGATAAGTGAGAAGCCCTGGAAGGGCTGTTTGTCGTTAACCGGGGGTGAAACGGCTATGCCGTTGCAACCCTTTGCAACCTCCACCCTCTAATCTGAACCCACAGCGTGGGTGATTCAAGCCCTCTCAGAAAAAGTTTACCTGAAAAATTTTTCAAATTATTTTATCCTGACAACCAATATCTTATAATTTTATTAAAAATTTTTTTGATTTCCCATGCAGTATTTTGGGTTTTTCCGTATCATATATATAGCAAACCCGTCAAAGACAATGAACAATTAAAAGTGAAAAATGAACAATGAACAATGTGCTACTGTCAAAAAATAGACAGGAGAACAGGAGAATATGTTTTTTGTGCTACTGTGCTACTGTTCTACTGTCCCCCAAAAAAAGACAGGAGAATATAAGTACATAAGCACTGCCAATAGTACTACTGTTCTGCTGTCAGAAAATCGAAGGAGGTAAGCAGACAAGTGTTCTGCTGTTACTATAAGCTCTGCTTAGTCATATAAATTAAATCAGAATATGCTGTAAAACATGTTTTTATTATTTGCTTTTTCAAATAATTATCCTTAGCTTTGGCAAAAGCTATAAAACACATGTATTTTTCGGTATACTTGATTTATATCATTTGATAATATAATTTTAAAAATTTATAAATATGAAACGAAATTTATTTTCACTTGCAGTCCTCGCATTAGGACTCGCAGCCTGTTCCCAGGACGATTTACAGATAGATTCGGAAGTTGATAATCCGATTAATATCCAGCTGACACGTAGCGAAGCGGCTGCAGTCGATGCCGTAAATGACTTCGCATTCGATTTTATTAAAGCTGTTGATAAAAGAGTGGATGATCCCAATTTTTTTGTATCGCCACAGGGAGTGGCTTGGAGCATGTCTATGCTCGCTAATGGAGCGCGTCCTGGTAGCGAGACTCTGAACGAATTGCTCCACGCATTGCATCTCGATAACGCTGCTTCAATGCAGGACGTGAATGAATTTTCTGCTAAACTGATTGAGGCTATAACATCAAACAACGGCAGCGCCACAGTCAAGGTGGCAAACGCATTTTTTCATAAATCAATATTTACAATAAATCCAGATTTTATAAATACCTTAAGCAAATTTTATAAAATCAAGAAATTTGAAGATCCGACAAATGAAGAACTGGACTCATGGATAAGCAACCAGACCGGAGGAATGATCAAGGATTTTGCCAAAAAAAATAGTTTTGAAGACTTACATTTCGGACTTCTCAATAATATCTATTTCGAAGGAAAATGGGAAAAGGAGTTTGATAAAAAACTGACTGTTCCAAGGAAATTCAAGAATTATGATGGGAATAGTGTTTGGGCTCAAATGATGGAAAGTCATTATCAATCCTCTCCATATTTTAAAGATGAGGAATGCACTGTCGTTAAATTCAAATTTAAAAATGGTTCTTTCTCTATAAATTGCATCCTTCCTGAAGGGGATAACAATTTTGATAAAGTTCTAAATAATATTGATAGTGAAAAATGGAAAAATATTATAAAGGGGTCTACGACGAAAGAAGTTAAAATAATAATACCTAAATTGGAATTAAAAAACGACATTTTTCTGGGTGATGTTATGATGGATCTGGGGGTTAAGAAAATATTTGATAAAACTAATCTCGAACTTGACAAGATCAATGCCATTAACCCTGTTTTTGTTGCTAATTTCAAACAAGCAAATGCTTTTTCATGTACAGAAGAGGGGGTAAAGGCGGCCTCGGTAACAGGGATATTCATGGCGGGGTCTAATGGAGAAGTCAGATATGTTACTGTAACTTTGGATAAACCTTTCCTTTACTTCATCACGGAGGAGAGCACCGGGGCGATCCTCTTCGCAGGAAAAGTCTCGCAAC
>CAYNGP010000178.1:0-2095 GCA_964396885.1 uncultured Bacteroides sp.
ACGAAAAATAAAAAATAATTAAACGGCGGTTGAAAACAACCGCCGTTATTTTTTATAAAACACTGTAAATAAATCCTAATTCAAAAATAATCAAATACTCGATCAGCACTTCATTTCTTATGAAATTTATGAAAATAAAAATATTGCAAATAACAAACAATTTTTCGTTACAATTTGCCGATTTAATAACTAATATATAGAATGAAGCAACAAAGCAGCACTGTTAGCACATTTGGGTAGGTGTTGAGAGTGTCAACACTGGACCATCTGAAAAGCAGTTTTAAAAATGAATTAATAACAAAACGTGCCGAGCTTAAATTGTCACAGGAGGAAATGGCTGAACGCTTAAATATATCACTGCGTTCATATTCAAATTTAGAGCATGGTATTTGCTTTTGCTCTGCTTTATCACTTATTAATTTCATTAACAATTGTAATGTTGATAAGGAAGTGCTTTTTCAAAAATTTGAAAAAATTATAAACGACGCTGAAGACATACAAAAATAAAAAATAGCATCCTTGGGACACCCTTGATAAAGAGGGTGTCCTAAAACTTTGCAAACAGCCGAATGATTTGATTGTAGTAAACATATTTAATTAAATCGGAGGATTTACACAATGGAATCATTATATGAAGAATTAAACGGAAATTATGTTGAAGTTGGAAATGTTCAAGTTTCAAACAAACGACTTGTCTTGCTTATAGCCGAACAAGACAAAGCGACGGCAAGTATCACTCTTTGCCGTCGCTTTTTTATATGAAAACAACATAAAAGTTGTAATTCAGAAATATTAAAGCCATCAAAAATTCAGTTGATACGAAAGCATCTCTTTCTTGCGGTAATATTCCAAGCCATTCCGCAGTTCGCCAAGCATTCGTTCTTTATCGTTTGGCAAAGAACCTACCAATTGAACAGGATTTAACATATGTGCCGCAAAATAGGTGCAACCGCCCAATTCAAGATGACTTAGGAATTCAATCTCTTCTGTCATAAGCTCACCGAGATTTGATTTTATGAATTCGCCCTTTTCCATTGCATGCGCAAGGCGACTCTCTTTGTCTACCTGAAGCGGCATAAAATAAATCAGTCCGGGCTTGACTTCATTGCAAAATGCCGCACTTGCAAGTGCATTTTCCTGTAGTCTCTGCGGACCTGCCGAACCGCCAATGATGTTAATGGAAAATGGCATATTAGCCTTACGAAGACGAAGGAGCTGTTCTTTTGCCTGCACGATATTAAATCCCTTATTCATAAAAGAAAGAACTTCATCAAGTCCGGATTCCACACCGATATTGATTTCACCGATTCCTGCTTCTGCTAATGCGCTAAGCTCCGCATCTGTTTTTGACATAATGTTTTTGACAGAAGCATAGGCGGCAATTACCTCGACATTGGGCAGGTATTGATGGATAAGTTCAGCTATTTCAAGCAAACGCTTTGCAGAAAGAACAAAAGCGTCACCGCTTTCCAAAAACACCCTATCAATTTGCTGACCATAAGCAGACGCTTGACGCAGGTCGTTCTCAATCTCATAGATTGGGATGATTTGGAAATCAATACCCTGAAACATCGTACAGAAAGTACATTTATTGTGGCTGCACCCTTCTGTAACTGTCAGTTGAAATGACGGAATATCAAGAGGTGGAGCATAAATAATGTTATTTTTCATAATTGGGACTTCTCCGTTGCATAGCCAAGAACAATGTTCATTAGAAAGTAATGGTTTCCGGTGCGTCCGTCATAGAACAAATCTGTGCTGTTGCGTTGACCAACGCCAGTACAACCATTATACCGTCATCTGCTTTATACATATTACCGAGTTCGGGATGTGCTTCCAACATAGCGGCACGAGCTTCCAATCGGTCATCCTCACAGACTTCGCTGCAAAGACGAATCCATTTGCCTTCGACCATTGCGCTAATCTCAATCTTAGGGTTCTTCTTAATCTGTTGATAAACATCTTTTTAATTGTTGGTGCAGATGTAAAGCTTACCATCAAAGATAACAGCTGCGCCAAACGGACGAACATGGGGCTGGCCGTTTTCATCTACAGTGGCAAGATAAAATGTCTGCGCATCATTTAAAAATTGAAG
>CAYNGP010000179.1:0-1996 GCA_964396885.1 uncultured Bacteroides sp.
ATACGAGCGGATCAGCGCCCTCCACCATTTACAATACCACTAGAATTGCTTCTTCCCCTTATCATACTTTAGCCAGAACTGGTTTTGATTTTGTGGGATGGAGCACCAATTATGCCCCAGCTGAGAATGCTACTCCTAGGTTGTGGTGTCAAAAGTAAGCTTCCGTTTAACACTATTTTTAAAATGAGAAATAATTATAACTTTTATTTCTCGTGCGTGGTCCAGCCCACTTTATCGACAGTCTGTTATTTTAAAGCTCTTTCGAGCCAAACTGCACCCAGGTCTAATGCATTGAAAAGACCGACTTTTTCACTTTTCTTAACTATTTTTTCCTTTGGTGATACATTTTCGTCAGTATCAAGCAGCTGAATAGCAACCTTGCCTGATACCTTTAAATCATCAATGCTTTCATCCTCATTGATGATGTTAAGACAAATTACATATGGGTCGCTCATATTACCATAGTAAATGGTTTTGCCGCATCTAACCAAAGGCTTACCTTTGTATTCAAGGAATTTTTCCATTTTGCCCTCTGCCAAAGATAACCCTCCTTTTAACTTAATTTAGCCGAGATAAGACTTTACCATAGCCGCTAATAATTCATCACGATCAATACGCCTTATGAGGCTTCGTGCATTGTTGTGTGTTGTGATGTATGTTGGATCCTCTGAGAGAATGTAACCTACTATCTGATTGATAGGGTTATAGCCCTTCTCCTGCAGTGCGTCAAATACCTCGGTTAAGGTATTCTTCATAATATCCTCTTTCTCATCACCAATTCTGAATGTCATTGTTTTATCAGTCAAGGTAAAGCCACCTCCTTTGAAAGCATTACAAATTAATTATATACATATTTTACTAAAATTACAACACTTTTTTTAAAATGCTTGACTTATTCATGGTTTTTGGTTTATAATTTCATTAATATTTAAGACTGTGATCGGGTGTAAGTAGGTTATTTGCCTTGTTTCAGAGAGTGCACGGGTGGTGAGAGTGCACACAGGCTTGTTGCTGAATTTCAGCTCGTGAGTTCCTGGCGAGCAACTAAGTCAGGCGTAGTGCTGCGTTAAAGCAAAGAGCGGCAATGATTGAATTGCAATTTGAGTGGTACCACGGAAGTTAACTTTCGCCTCATATGAGGTGAAGGTTTTTTTATTTTTTAGGAGGGAATTATGGAAAGCAGAATTACAGCTCTCAAAGAAAAGTTTGAAGCCGAGCTTGCTAAAATTGAAAATTCGGCTGAGCTTGAAAGTATTCGTGTTCAGTACCTTGGCAAAAAGGGCAGTGTTACCGATTTGCTTAAAGGCATGAAAGAGCTTTCAAATGAAGAAAGAAAGGAGCTTGGCGCAAAGGTTAATGAGCTCAAGGGTGCTGTTGCAAATAAAATTGCAGAAAAAACAGCAGAGCTTAAGGAAAAGGAAATTGAAAGAGAAATCAATTCAATGCCTGAGTTTGATATTTCAATGCCTGCAAAGCTTGCGCGTGGCTCATATCATCCTATCACATTAGTACAGCGTGAGGTTGAGCGTATATTTAAATCAATGGGCTTTACTGTTGAGGATTACAGTGAGGTTGTAACTGACTATGAATGCTTTGAATCACTTAATATTCCAAAGCATCACCCTGCAAGAGATATGCAGGATACCTATTATTTAGAGAATGGCCAGCTTTTAAAGAGCCAGACCTCAGCTGCACAGAATGCTATTTATAAAAAGTATAAGGATGCACTTGTAAATGACGGTGTGCCGATTAAGGCAATTTTCCCGGGCAGATGCTTCAGAAATGAGGCAACAGATGCCTGTCACGAAAACACCTTCTTCCAGATGGAGGGTGTTATGGTTGACAAAAATATTTCAATTTCTAACCTGATTTACTTTATGAAAACAATGCTTTCAGAGGTGTTCCAAAAGGATATTAAGGTTCGCCTTCGCCCGGGCTTTTTCCCATTCGTGGAGCCCGGCTTTGAGCTTGACATAAGCTGCCTTATCTGTGGTGG
>CAYNGP010000180.1:0-1966 GCA_964396885.1 uncultured Bacteroides sp.
TTTGATTGCTGCCTTAAATGGATTTTGTATGTCAAAATCCGATGCTCGCTAAAGTATTGGACACACTTTTTATGTTTTCAAAACGCCTCCTCACCTATAGCCACAAAAGTTTAAAAATATCACGGTTCTTTCTTGATAATTCATAAATTATTTACATAGTCAAGAAAATAAAAAGCCGTTTACACAAGTGAATAACACAAACAAGCAGAGCTCGTAACTCTACTTGTATAGCGTGTTTACTCACTATGTAAACGACTTAAAATAGTCTTGAATTATATCCTATCCCAACCATTTTTATTCAATAGAAGGGCGGGCAGTGATGATTTTGACATCACTAAAAACATAAACACATATTCAATTTTATGTTCTAATATTAGCAGATGCTTTTATATCTGTCAACGAATACCGGCAAAAATATTTTGCTTTAAGTTTGTATGAGTTTGTGTAAGTTTTAAAAACTAAAGCATCCTGAAAAAACTTATTATTCAATAATAAATTTTACGATAGAGCATTTTGGAAGCGTTGCGGTAAAACCATCTTTCAGCTTTCTGAAATCTGTAAATTCCTGTGTTTTAACAGCATCTGCGCAATCAAAATCATTCTTATCGTGCATATCGCCTGTCAGAATTTCTGCCTTAATGCTGTTGATTTTTGTATCGGCAAGCTGGCATTTTATCTTTGCAGATTTTGTTGCCGATGTATTGACAATTGTTGCATAAATCACGCCGTTTTCATCAACAGAGGCAGATTCAATAAGCTGCGGTAACTTGAGATTTGCATCATCCGTTGGATGCTTTCTGCTGTAAATGGTATCCACATCCGTTGTAATGAATGAACCAAGCAATGTATTATTCTGATGCTCCTTAAACATTTTGAAAACATAATAGGTTGGGGTAAGCACCATTTTTTCGCCGTCGGTAAGTGCAACTGCCTGAAGCACATTTACTGTTTGTGCAATGTTCGCCATCTTGATTCTGTCGCTGTGCTTATTAAAAATATTAAGTGTCAATGCAGCGGCAATTGCATCACGCATTGTGTTCTGCTGATACAAAAATCCGGGGTTTGTACCGGGCTCAACCTCAAACCAGGTGCCCCATTCATCAACAATTAAATCAACTCTGTGCTTGTAATCATGGCGATTCATTCGCTCAATATGGCGATTGATAATTTCATCCATCTTATATGCCTGCGCAAGAATCTGATAATACTGCTGTGTAGTAAAATCCGTTGCAGATTTTTTGTTTTTTGTTTCGCAGTCCCAGATATCTGTATAGTAATGGAGAGAAATGCCGTCAATTTTGCTGTGTGCAATTTCCATTACCTTATCTGTCCAGTCATAATCCTCCGCATTCGGACCGCAGGCAACACGATAACACATTTTACTCTTATCATAATTTCTTACATAGGTATTAAAACGAAGATAAAGATCTGCATAATATTCAGGGCGCATATGACCGCCGCAGCCCCATGATTCATTGCCGACACCGAAATAGTTTACTCTCCAAGGCTGTTCCTGTCCGTTTTCCTTACGGAGCTCTGCCATAGGAGAAACGCCGTCAAAGGTCATATATTCAACCCATTCGTTCATTTCCTGAACTGTACCTGAGCCGACATTGCCGTTGATATATGTATCACAGCCAAGCTGTCTGCAAAGCTCAAAATACTCGTGCGTACCAAAGGAATTATCCTCAACAACACCGCCCCAATGGGTGTTAATCATTTTCTTTCTGCTTTCCTGTGGACCGATACCGTCTTTCCAATGGTATTCATCCGCAAAGCATCCGCCGGGCCAGCGAAGAACAGGAATGCCCATTTCTTTGAGTGCATTTACAACATCACATCTCATACCGTTTACATTCGGAATTTTTGAATCTTCGCCAACAAACAATCCCTCATAAATACATCTGCCGAGATGCTCGCTGAAATGACCGTAAATATCCTTACTAATATGACTGATTTTCTGATT
>CAYNGP010000181.1:0-1928 GCA_964396885.1 uncultured Bacteroides sp.
AGACACATCATCAAATATATTATCATAGCTGCCGTCATAATAAAAAGTTAAATGGTTTACACTAATTTGCGACATATACATACCCCCTGTGATTCATAGGCAACCCTGCCGCCCGTTATGCAGAATGTGATTTATATACCAGCCATGTATCTGCACAACCGGGCAGGGGAGTTTAGCCCTGTTCCCCGTGCTGAGCGCATGTTGGGATAGCTGCTGCTTTCCTTATACGCCCCCTATGCACAAAAAAAGCGCAGAAATAATTTTCTGCACCCATAAAACCACAGTCCTCACTTGCCATAAACACATCAAAATGCTGCCGACAAGCAATAATACATTTAGATAATGACATGTTTCCCAAACTGTATATATAATAAGATATCAGATAAAATTATTCCTGCAACATGAGAAATCCCTGGCTTATGAACCATACTATTTCCTGTCCGTGCCTTTTGCAGGCCAAACCTGCCCGGCAGATATATCCATCACCCTGCCGCCCATAGAAACAATATTCCCTAAACCTGTTTATTTCCCATGCAAATATCCAGTTACTAATCCGCAAGAATAATATTTATCATCTACACATCTCCTATCTGTTAAATTAATATTTAACAATAAAATAACATGAATTCAAAATTTTGTCCAGGAAAAACGCTCTCCCCTAATGAATCATCACACACAACACTCTCAAACAAAATCAATAAAATGGAGTTTTAAAACTGACAAAAGCCTCGGTTTCCCGAGGCTTTTTTTTACCACAGACGCAAACTTTTATTTAAGCTCTGTTAAGCCGCAAAAAATTGACCTGCAACGATTTTATCATTGTGCGTTTTCAACCAATTATAGGCTTTACCCATATGACCGATATCCAAAACACGATACCCTTTTTTGTGCAAATCGTATGCTAATAATTTGGCTGCCGGACCAAGAACAGCAATAATCAACCGATCTTGAGGTAATTTCTCAGCCTCAGACAAAATTCGTTTATAATCACGAAAAGCATGCTCTTTCGGACCATAAATATAGCTAACCGATTTGGCATTATCATAAATATCATACTCAAAGCTTTCCGTTCCTTCACCTTTAATGATGGTAATATCTTTGCCTTCCCAAATTTGGCGAACCAGATTATAATATCTCTCAGTATCTGCCTGACACGCTTCTGTTCTATGATCGTCAACTTCAATGGAATGAGCAGTCATACAGGTATCAAGATATGTTTTATCAAAATCAAGATAGCTATAAAGCTCCTGACGATGTTCTGCCATAAAGCTCCGCCAATATGCTCTGACTTGCGCATTAACATCATCAAGAGAGCCAAAACGATTAGAAATACCAATCAACATTCCTTCATCTTTCGTCGTTAAAATTTCTTTCAAACGATCAGAAAGTTCCTGATTATACTCCTGAAAACCAATGCTGTTACCCATTATTAAATTAAATTCCCCATCCCCGAAACGAGCAACACTCTTATTGGAATTTAAAATAGCCTCAACGCTTTCAAACTGCCCTAAAACTTTAGGAAGCTTAAGACAATTTATTTCATCGGCAATTTCATACTTAAGATTATCAAGCATTTTAGGAAAATTATTAAATTCACGAACGGCTTTGTGATGGGTTTTCAAATCAAACTTAAACAACCGTACTAAATTTTTAGCAAACATCCGCATTCCCATACCATAAACTCCTAATAATGATTGACTTACGCAGATAGGTTATTATACATCAAACAAATATGCAACATTTTATTCGAGGGGAATGAGGCGAGCAGTAAAAAATAAAGGCAGAAGTACCGGAAGTACATTTTAGTACATAAGGAAACTTCTGCCCTGCTATTTCTGTATTAATCGACCATTATACAAATTATTTTGCGAGGATGGAAAGCAACTTCTTAGTCGCCTCTTCCGAACTGATATTGTCACAAACGGCAA
>CAYNGP010000182.1:0-1884 GCA_964396885.1 uncultured Bacteroides sp.
TGTATTCTTTGGTTCATCCGATGCTGCTGCGTTTACACAGGCAGGTATTACAGCAACCTGTCTTGCCGCTATGGACCCGGCTCCTGCTGATTATTACCATAACAGACGTGATAACTATGACAGATTAGTTCCTGAAGCAATCAAAACAGGCTATGAGGTTGTTATCTCAACAATTCTCAACTTTGATGAAAAAGGCTTAAGTAAATAATTTGTAAAATGAAACCGCTACTGTTTTCAGTAGCGGTTTTAATTTTGTTTGAAATTTATATTAATCTAATGCGTCTTTTACTGCGTCGCCGGCTTTGTCAACTGCTCCGCCTACACCGTTTGCCACATCGTCAGCACCCTGTCCGATGTCGTCGCCAACCTGGTCAGCTTTTGACTCAACCATATTTGTAGTTGTTGTGCCGTTTCTGTCTGTGGTATTGTTGTCGTTTATTGTATTATTGTTTGTTGTGTTGTTATTGTTTGTTGCTGCTGTTGTGGTGGTAACAGTTGTGTTGGTAGTGGTTGCATTGTTTCTGTTATCATTTTTAGAACAACCCATAAATACAGTTGCAATAACTGCAATTGCTAATGCTATAATTAAAATTTTACTTTTCATAATATGACTTCCTTTCAAAAATAGGTTAACCCGAAAATTTTGTTTTATTCAAATTATTTTGTTAATGTTCCGCCGTCACTGTAAAGAAGAAGGAGAATGTTCTCTTCTGCACCGCTTTGAGCGTTGATATAGATTAAGACCTCTTCACCGGTTTCGCTGCTTTCACAGTGGAGCTCATAACAGCCGATTTCAAGACCATTATCTTTTGGGATTACACATTTTTTTGTGCTTAATACTTTAAGATAAGGGCTCACATTTTTTTTGACATCATCAAGCTTGATTTTTTCTTTAAAGGCACCTCTGTCAATATGATTTGTTAAAAAGCCGTCAGCTTCAAGTGAAAGCACCTTGCCGTCTGCCATAGAAATGCCTATCTTGATTAAATCACTGTAATAAGTTACGCCGTCTTTGCTGTAAGCAAAGTTGATGACGCACACGTTTTCATTCGTCATATAATAGGTTTCAGCCATATTTTCATAGCCGATATTTTTGAGATATGCTTTGGCAATGTTTCTTGCATTGTCTTCTGTAATTGACGATTGTGTTATTTTACCGCCGTATAGAATAAATGCAACATATCCGCCTTGTTTTGTTATTCCGATATTTTTTTGACCGCAGGTGAAGGTGTAGCAGGGAATATTGCCTTCCATATCATTTTCATTGCCGACCTGATTTATGTTGCAATTCAGAGCTGTCGCTGCAATGGCGTGTGCCTGCTCCTTGCTGATCGTATCCTTGTTTTTAATCATTTGTGCTTCACGGTTCAGTACTGCGTCGGCAAAAGGACCATCGTATAAAAGAGTAGGGTAGTTTTTAAATGCTTCCTCTGCAGAAGTCATATCGGTTGATATGGCGTTAACACTAACATTGGCACTGCTTTTAACATTGCTTGCTGTGATTCTGCCACCGCTGTTGCAGATTGAAACCATGCCTTCAACAGATTCGTTAAGCTTTTTAGAATAATTGAGCAGTGTTGAAAGATTTTTGTGCTCCTCATCAGTAATGCTCTCGCCTGAGGCTATTTTTTTTGCAATATAGGTTGAATAGTCACTTGCCTGGCTGATGAATTTATAGGTGCTTCCCAAATTCATCTGGCTTACAGGAAGGCGTGATAATGCCTCTTTAGCCTCTCCGCATTCTGCGTAAAGATCAGAGCTGATTTCCAACAGCATTTTATCTGAATTTGAATAAATGCTTTTGGTCAAGTTCGTTTCAATGGCATCCAGATTTTCCGACAGCTCATTAAGCTCCGCCAACGAATCGTCAATAGCGGAAAAGGA
>CAYNGP010000183.1:0-1849 GCA_964396885.1 uncultured Bacteroides sp.
TTCCATCCCAAAATATTTACTCCAACTCCATCATATCAAAGAACATCAGGCGTGTGGTGTCGTTCTCTTCCTTTTGTGTCAGCTTGACAAATCCGTTTTTCTCATAAAACGGTATGGCCGTGAGATACGCATCAACCGTAATAAAGCGAAAGGCGGAATAATTGCTATCATTATCAAGCATATCTTTTATAATATTCATCAATTTTGTGCCGATTTGCAAACCTCAGTGTTTTGAGGACACTGCAAATCGGCCAATTTTTACTGCCGGATAACTACTGAATTTCTTGCCGTGAGGGAATCGGTCCTTGATCTTTCGCCACTGACTGTTAGTCACCTCCTGCTTGCTGATCTTATCGTTGAGCAAACAAAAGTAGGCAGCTACGCATCCTTCATCTTCAAGAATAAAGGAATTCGCGATGCGTTTGACAAGGAAACTTTTAGCATCTTCTGTCAGGAAATTGTTCAAGTCCTCATCTCCGCAATCAAAATTGGCGAGGGGTCTATCAGCGGTAAGTCTGACAAGTTTCATCTTAGATGCATACAGTTATTAACGTCTTAGCATCTTCTACAGCTTCCTTAAGCTTGCGCTTATTTTCAGCGCGCTGCTCATGAGTAAGGCTCTCTACCTGCCTCATTCTTTCTTCAAAACGGATTGCATCCTCACCTGTCAGAATTGGGGTTTCTTTGATAGGTCTTGCCATAGTCTTATCTCCTCTTTTAATGAATGCATTACAAAGATACAACAATTTTTTGAACTACAAGGATTAACAGCTAACAATTCCGCGACATTCAAACAGGTTGCCAATCTATAACGGTAGGGAATCATTAGGATAAACACAATGATATGGATATGGACATGCCTACCCTTTATCCTGTTTCAAGCAAGTTCAAAAAAAATAAGGCTCTGAAGCTGATAAATCAGCCCAAGACCCTTATTTTTGACTAAAATACAATAGATTACGACATCTGCATAAATATAAAAACGCTTGCAGTTTATACCCTTATTTAGACATACTTAGTGCATAAGTATCTGAATAGTCATTCCAGATTGTAATTGAAGGCTTACCTTTAGCTGCATATTCCCAAGATCTACCGCGGTTACCTGAATCGCTTGATGTCGTTTTATAGCCAAGGGCCTTTAACTGAGAAACCCAATTGAGGAACGCAGCTTTGGAATAAACCCTTACACTCATATAGGTCACAAATTCTCCTAACACGGTGAGCTGAACTATGCTTGAATGAGCGGTTTTGGGTGAGGGATGATAATTTATATTACTCCAGTCTTCCTGATGTATTACCTTACAGTTTTTGGACAATATATATTCCATATACTGATCATACCCGGGGCTTTCAAACTGATATGAATAACCAGCGGCGTCCAACATAGCGGCTATTGGCTTTGCATTTGAACGAGGGACAAAAGCCTTTATCATTGAACTAACAGAGGGGGACTGGGCGAAACCAATACCTATGCCATATACAACAAGGGAAAGATAAATGATTAATCTTTTCATAAGTGTTTATAGTAGGAATTCTTATTAATCAAATTACACCATCTGACATATCAACATCTGAGTTGTTGTCATCAGAAGACTCATACGGTGTGTAGTTTTCCTGTTCATTATTGGAAAACGGCACTTCCTCGATGTCTACTACAGAATCGGTTGAATCATCCGATGTTTCTGCTGTTTTTTCGTTACAGCTGAAACAGATAAATGCCGTCAGTGTAGCACAAATGAACCTTAGTTTTTTCATTATTAGAATTGTTTTTCTGCCTCCTGATTCCCTAATTCGGGCTCAAGCCGAAAAATCAGTGCATGAGATAGAGAATAAAATGTTAAATTTGTGG
>CAYNGP010000184.1:0-1796 GCA_964396885.1 uncultured Bacteroides sp.
CGCCCAATTCCTGAGCGACATCATCAACAGTCATCATGTAGTTTGTCTTTGCCATGTTAATTCTCCTTTCGCACTATATTTTCTCATATTACGCATTTCGTACTATGATTGTTTTAATATTATTACTCATTGCGTATTTTGTCAATACTATTTTAAAATTATTCTTATTTATTTACGAATTGCATAATGCGTCGTACAATGTTATAATGTATAAGGTATCTTTTATATTGCTAGTAGAACAAATCTGAGTGTAATAATTTGATGGGAGATGAAAAAATGAAAAGAGCAATATCTATGAATAGAAATATGTTTAATGAACGATTTCCAAGAGAAATAAAAAGCATAGATAATGTATTTGGAGATTTTCTTGTAAATAAAGGCTTGTACGATGAAATAGAGATTACAAAAGATAATATTTTTGAATTAGCTGACTTGGTAGGGGGACATGTAAAAATAGATATTTATTGTCCTAAATGTGGAGAAAGTCGAGTGTTTTCTTGCGAGATGATTCCATATTATTGGTATGATGATCGTAATCAAGAAATAAAAGGACGTTCTTTAGAAGAAGAAATTGTATCATGGCAACAAATTCAAAATATGAGCGACCCTCGTTTTACAAATACTCCAGAAGAACCTTGGACATGGACTAATAATACTTTAGAGGATGATACTCGATTAATGGTATTTAAATTTTTTTGTGCAATGGATAATACACATCATTTGGACTATATTGTTCTTACATATGGAAATAAAATGAAAAAGATTGGTCAATATCCTTCTGTTGCAGATTTATCATTCCCTGAATTGAAAGAATATAGAAAAGTTATGACCAAGGAAGATGAAAAGGAGCTTAAAAGAGCCATCGGATTATATGCTTCCGGAATTGGAGTGGGTTCTTTTGTATATCTTAGAAGGATTTTTGAACGTATTATTATAACTGCTAGTCAAAAGGCAATAGAAGAGGGGAAAATTAAAGAAGAAGAATTTGACAAGGTACATGTTAATGAAAAAATAGAAATGTTAGCAGAGTATCTTCCCAAATCATTAGTAAATAATCATGTATTTTATGGAATTATTAGTAAAGGAATTCATGAGTTAAGTGAAGACGATTGTCTAGAGTTTTTCCCAGTGATGCAAAGTTTTATAATGATGATTTTAAGGCAGTGGGAAAAGATACGCAGAGATGAGGAAGAAGAAAAGAAATTAGCAGCTTCTCTCAGCAATATTGCTGCAAAAGTAAAATAAATAATTACAAAAGAAAGAATAGGTATGAAGTACATAATAATGCCTCACATCAGAGTGTAGACAAAGTAGTTTATAAAATAAGTTGATATACATTGTGTGAAATATATGCATAAATAATTTTGGTGTTAGTCCGTAAATGGGTCGGTGCAACTATATAACCAATAAGCTAGCTTCTTTTACCTCCTTATTGCTGTGATAATAATTAGTACCTGTTATAGCCAGTACAGTATCCATTAGCCGTCTGATCATAGTTTCAGCGTTTCGATAGGTAGCTGAAAATAATGCATTATACCTGTTGATATATTTACTGGCCACTCCACGGTAAAACTCGTAGCGCTGTTTGATAAAACTATGGAACCCGTTTACTGTATTCAAGTTATAAAAACAGGAATCTTCCCTGTCCCGGTTGTTGCAATCCTTAACGGTGCAGTCCGCAATCCCCGGAAATGCATGATAGCTTCTCAGCCCATCGCAAAGGGCAAGCGTTCCATCTGCGATATGTCCTTCAAATATGCTAATGAGTTCTTTTGCGCTGGGTTTTGCCCTGTTGA
>CAYNGP010000185.1:0-1743 GCA_964396885.1 uncultured Bacteroides sp.
GTCATTCGCAAAATCTTCTTCTATCTGATTTTGTATGTACTTTTCTATCACTTTCCTATTTCGACCGACTGTATCTACATAATATCCTCTGCACCAGAAATGTCGATTGCCATACTTATACTTTAAATTTGCGTGTCGGTCGAAAATCATTAGTGTACTTTTTCCCTTGAGATATCCCATAAATTGTGCTACACTAAGATATGGTGGTATTGATACCAAAAGGTGAATGTGGTCTTTGCACGCTTCTGCCTCTATGATTTCTACACCTTTTTGCTCACACAATTTTCTGATGATTTCTCCGATGTCTTTCTTTATCTTTCCATATATTTCTTTTCGCCTGTATTTTGGTGCAAACACTATATGGTACTGACATCTGTATGTTGAATGTGATAATGTTTTTATTTCATTGTTTCCGTTTTTCTTTATCATTGCTTTTAACCTCCTGTATTTTAGTAACGCGGCTGCCAAACCGTTTCTATTATACCTGGAGGTTATTTTTTCGCCAATACCCTCGGCTTGCATCAAGCTCGCCGTTTTTATCTTTACTAAAGCTTTCTATTTCCCCCGGTAGAACCGGGGGTTTTGTCTTTGCTGAAGAGACAATAAAAAATAAAAAGCAGGTCATTGACCTGCTTTTATCATTAACAAAGATTATCTTTTGTTGAAATTTCTTCTTGGCTTTCTTGGTGTATCATCAATTTCGTTTTCAGGAGTCATACCCTCAAGCTCGATGAGTGCATCTCTTCTTGAAAGGTTAATTCTGCCCTGATCGTCAATCTCAATGCACTTAACGATGATTGAATCACCAACATTAACTACATCCTCAACCTGCTCAGTTCTCTTAACATCAAGTCTTGAAATATGAACAAGTCCTTCTTTGCCGGGAGCAATCTCAACGAATGCACCAAAGTTCATTACTCTTGTAACGATACCATTATAGAAAGCACCAACCTCAGGATCTGTAGCGATAAGCTTAACAATGTTAACAGCACCCTCGCACTTCTCAGCATCTACACCGCTGATGAATACTCTGCCGTCCTCTTCAATGTTAATCTTAACATCATAATCAGCCTGAATTTCCTGAATAACCTTGCCGCCCTTACCGATAACATCACCGATTTTGTCAGGATTGATTGTAAGAGTGTACATCTTAGGCGCATACTTTGAAAGCTCTTTTCTTGGCTCGCTGATAACAGGGAGCATAACCTCATCAAGGATATAATCTCTTGCAGCGTGTGTTTTAGCAAATGCTTCCTTAATGATTTCAGGTGTTAAGCCGTGTACCTTAAGGTCCATCTGGATTGCTGTGATACCCTTCTTAGTACCTGCAACCTTAAAGTCCATATCGCCGTAGAAATCTTCAAGACCCTGGATATCAACCATTGTCATAAAGTCGCCGTAAACACCCTCGTCACCTGTGATAAGACCACAGCTGATACCTGCAACAGGTGCCTTAATCGGAACACCGGCAGCCATAAGTGAAAGTGTTGAGCCACAGATTGAGCCCTGTGATGTTGAGCCGTTTGATGAAAGAACCTCAGATACAACTCTGATTGCATATGGGAACTCGTCAACACTTGGAAGTACAGGAACAAGTGCTTTTTCAGCAAGTGCACCGTGACCGATTTCACGTCTGCCCGGACCCCTTGACGGCTTTGTTTCGCCAACAGAGTATGATGGGAAGTTATAGTGGTGAATATATCTCTTTTCAGTCTGCTCGTCAAGTCCGTCAAGAAGCTGTGC
>CAYNGP010000186.1:0-1742 GCA_964396885.1 uncultured Bacteroides sp.
ATAATAATTCCATAATGGAATGTTATCATGAACATATATTTTTTTAAAGAAAATTTTGTTGTACTTTTCTTTCCTTTTATTTGCGAGGCAAAAGGAAAGAAAAGTACCAAAAGAAAGGAAAAACACGCATTGTTTTCTACACCCTTACAGGTGTGGGATTGAATGGATGTTGCAGGCAAACCTGCACTACTGCGCTCACTATCGTTGCTTACGCAACACGTTCGCAGTACGTTAGCAACAATCACGAGCGTAAGAGAATGGGCGCAGCCCATAACAGCCATTCAAACAAATGCCCAAAGGGCATAGGAAACCAGCGTGCTTCTTTTTTCTTTTGGTACTTTTCTTTGGGGTAAATGCATTTGGCTTGTAGTCTCATCTACCAGTTTGGAAGTGAAGTGAAAAACCTTGCCTCGCAAATAAGAAAAAAGAAAAGTACGAAATTTCGCTTGATATTTTCTGAAAAAAATAGTAAAATAGTCTAGTTATAAGTATATATTGAGAGGTTTTTATGAAACTTTACATGCAAGTGCTCATTGCTCTTGGGCTTGGACTTAAGAGAAACTGGCATATCTTTTTAGGACTTGTCCTTGGTGTTATAGCAGGGATTTTCCTACACCAGTATCCTAATCCTGTTGTAATGACAGCTTTTACATTTATTGGACAATTGTTTATCAGACTTATTCAAATGGTTGTTATTCCATTGGTAATTTCAGCTATCGTTATTGGTATAACCAGTATAGGTGACAGCAAACAACTTGGAAAACTAGGTTCAAAAATGGTTTTCTATTATGCCATAATAACCGTTGTAGCAGTCATTATCGGTGCCATTCTTGCTTTAGTGTTTAAACCAGGTTTAGGTGCTGCTGCTTATATCAATTCTGACGTTGCTACAGGAATTCAAGCTCAGGTTGCAACTACAATCGAAGCACAAAAAGGCAACTTACTAAATATCATCTTAGGCTTCGTACCTAAAAACCCTCTTGCATCAATTGCATCAGGTGATATGGTTCCTATTATCGTATTTGCGGTAATTTTCTCTGTTGCTCTTGCTCGTGTCGGAGAAATCAACAGACCATTCGTAAGCTTCTTTGAATCAGTTTTTGCAGCTACAATGAAAATCACAGACTGGATTATGTGCTTTGCAGCACCAGGTGTGTTCGCACTGACAGCGGTGGCAGTTTCAGCTTTTGGTATTGATATCTTTATGAGTATCTCTAAATACCTTGGTGTTCTCGCTCTTGGTTTTGGTATCCAAATGTTTGTTGTATACCCAGTATTCTTAAGAATATTTTCAAAAGTTCCTGTGTGGATGTTATACGCAGCTATTGCAGAAGCTATGATGGTAGCATTCGGTACTGCAAGCTCATCTGCTACATTACCATTAACAATCGCATGCTGTGAAAAACGCGGTATCTCACATAAAGTTACAAGCTTTGTCATCCCTCTTGGCGCAACATTGAATATGGATGGAACTGCTTTATTACAAGTTGTTGCAGTTATTTTCTTAGCTCAAGCATACGGCGTAACATTGACTCCATTTATAATAGTTCAAATCGCATTTTTAGCAATTGTTGCATCTAGTACAAGTGCTGGTATCCCTGGAGCTGGTTTGATTACAATTGCTCTGGTTCTTAACGGTATGGGATTAAGCCCTGAACAGCTTGTCGCAGGTTTTGCATTCTTGTTCACAATCGAAAGAATTACAGATATGATGCGAACCCTTGTTAACGTAACTTCAGACG
>CAYNGP010000187.1:0-1734 GCA_964396885.1 uncultured Bacteroides sp.
CACTTGATTACACCTTTGAAAATTATAAAATCATAGTTCCAATTGACTCAGAAATCAACACCATTTCCGACTTCTTCCCATCAGCTATGCTGTTTGAGAATGAAATGAAGGAGCTTTTCGGTGTTCAGATTAAATCAATCAATCCTGACTACCAGGATAAGCTTTACAGAATTGCAGTAAAAACTCCGTTCAAAAAGGAAGTTAAGGATGCAGTTAAGGTAGTAAAAAAAGATGAGGAGGTACAAAGCTAATGGGTGAAAGATCAATAGTTCCATTCGGACCTCAGCACCCCGTACTTCCGGAGCCTATTCACCTTGATTTGGTTCTTGAGGATGAAAAGGTTGTTGAGGCAATCCCTTCAATCGGCTTTGTTCACAGAGGTCTTGAAAGCTTAGCTGATAAAAGAGATTTTAACGATTATCAGTATGTTATTGAAAGAATTTGCGGTATCTGTTCCTTTAAACACGGTATGTGCTACTGCGAATCAATTGAAAAAATATTTGGTGCAGAGGTTCCTGAAAGAGGTAAATTCCTCCGTACAATCTGGGGCGAAATGAGCCGTATTCACTCTCACCTGCTCTGGCTCGGCTTACTTGCCGACGCATTCGGCTTTGATGCACTCTTTATGCAGTGCTGGAGAATGAGAGAAAAGGTTCTTGATATGTTTGAAGCATCAACCGGCGGCAGAGTTATTTTCTCTGTCAACAAAATCGGCGGTGTTCTCAGAGATATGGATTCATCTATGCTGAAGAATTTTGTTGATATCTTCAGCGGTATGGAAAATGACCTTAAAAGACTTACAAAAACATTCCTTAACGATTACACTGTTTGCTCAAGATTAAAGGGTGTTGGTATTCTCTCAAAGGAGGATGCTGTTCGTCTTGGTGCCGTAGGTCCTATGGCAAGAGCATCAGGAATTGAAGTTGATATTCGTAAAACAGGCTACGAAGCATACGGCAACATTGATTTTGATGTTATCACATCAAATGATTGTGACGGCTATGGCAGATGCGCTGTTCGTATCGGCGAGCTGTTCCAGTCAATCAGTATCATCAAACAGCTTGTTGACAAAATGCCACAGGGTGATATTGCAACACAGGTTAAGGGCAATCCGAACGGTGAAGCCTTTGTAAGAGCTGAGCAGCCACGAGGCGAGGCAGTTTATTATGCCAAGGCTAACGGCACTAAATTCCTTGAAAGACTCAGAGTTCGTACTCCCACATTTACAAACATTGAATCACTGATTCATATTTTACCGGGTTCAGAGCTTGCTGATGTTCCGCTTCAGATTCTTACAATTGACCCTTGTATCAGCTGTACAGAAAGATAGGAGGTAACAAATTATGTCTATAATGGATTTTTCATTCACTGCATTAAAGAACTTATTTTCTAAGCCTGCTACCTCTCAGTATCCGGCTGTACCAAAGGAATACCCTGAAAACAGCAGAGGTCACGTTGAAATCAATATTGACAACTGCATTATGTGCGGTATCTGCTCACGCAAATGTATGAGCGGTGCAATCAAGGTTGACAGAGCAGCAAAAACCTGGTCAATTGAAAGAATGGGCTGTGTTCAGTGCCAATCTTGTGTAAATGCCTGCCCTAAGAAGTGCCTGACAATGGCTAAGGGCTACACAGAGCCGTCAGCAGAAAAAACTGTTGATACATACAGCCAGCCTATTCCTGAACCGGTAAAGGCTGAGGAAACACAAGAGACTGCTGCACCTGCAACAG
>CAYNGP010000188.1:0-1610 GCA_964396885.1 uncultured Bacteroides sp.
GTTTCAGCTAAGGTTGAAAGAATTGATCCTATAACAGGCAATGCTACAATTGAAATCGGCAAAAATCAGACTGTTCTTCCTAAGAGCGAGCAGGTTCCGGGTGAGGTTCTTACCGAGGGACAGACAATCAAGGTATTTATTGTTGATGTTAAGGAAGGCGGCAAAGGACCTAAGATTATGATTTCAAGAACACATCCGGGTCTTGTACGCCGTTTGTTTGAACAGGAAGTGCCTGAAATTTATGATGGTACAATTGAAATCAAATCTGTTTCACGTGAGGCAGGCTCAAGAACAAAAATTTCTGTTTACACCAAGGATGAGGATGTTGATCCTGTTGGTGCTTGTATCGGTCCTCGTGGTCAGAGAGTATCCAACATTGTTGAGGTTCTCGGCGGTGAAAAGATTGATATTATCAAGTTCAGCGAAGATCCGTCAGAGTATGTTGCAGCTGCACTTGCTCCGTCAGAGGTTTGCTCCATTGAAATCCTTGATGAAGAGGTTAAGACCTGCAGAGCAACAGTTCCTGATGACCAGCTTTCACTGGCTATTGGCAACAAGGGTCAGAACGTAAGACTGGCAGTAAGACTTACAGGCTGGAACATCGACATTAAACCTGAATCAGGCTTCTTTGAAGGTCAGGAGTAATTGGGAGAGATAGCATGAAAACAAAAAAAGTGCCTTTAAGGATGTGTGTGGGCTGTGGCGAAATGTTTGACAAGCGCACACTTGTAAGAGTTGTTAAAAGCCGTGAGGGTGAGGTTTCACTCGATTTAACAGGCAAAAAGGCAGGCAGAGGTGCTTATGTTTGTAACAATCTCGAATGTTTAAAAAAGGCAAGGAAAAAAAGAGCCTTTGAGCGTGCATTCCAAATGCAGATAAGCGAAGAGGTTTTCAATAATATGGAAGAAGAAATGGTTAATGCAGAAGGATAAAACATTATCAATGCTCGGTATGGCCCGCAGGGCAGGAAAGCTCTCAATGGGTCACGACATGGCTGAAAAATCAATAAAAGCACATAAAGCACAATTGGTGTTGATTTGCTGTGATTCATCAAAGCGGCTTGTAAAGGAGTTTGAAAGAACACTTGAAAATTTCAAGCTTGACATTCCGCTGATAGTGGCAGACATAACTATTAATGAAATACATTTTTCAGTGGGCTATAAAGCAGGCATTATGACTGTTGATGATGTAAACTTCTCAAACAGAATTATTTCACTAATTGAACAGGAGGAAATTGCAAATGGTAATTAAAGTTAAAGTATCAGATGTTGCAAAGGATTTCGGAAAATCCAACAAGGATATTATCGGCATTCTTTCAAAGTACAGTGACGGCAAAAAAACTGCAGGCTCAGTGCTTGAAGAAAAAGAGTTGAATATTATTTTTGAAAAGCTGACACAGGAAAATAGTGTAAAGAGCTTTGACTCCTATTTTAATAAGAAGAAAAAAGCAGATAATAAGAAAGACCCTAAAAAGGATAACGCTAAAAAGAGCGGAAATAAAAAGCATCAGAGTCAGGCAGCTATTCTTCAGATGGCTGAACAGGCTGCTAAAAGGATAACTTGGCCGATTGGTTCAGCCCGGCTTTATCTGTCTCACTCATTGTGCTGAT
>CAYNGP010000189.1:0-1587 GCA_964396885.1 uncultured Bacteroides sp.
TAGCTTTTTGACGCTCTTTATTAAATCATTATTTTTACCTGTGATTTTTTCCATACTTAACTCCTAAAGGATAAAGCAAATAATTTTTTTACATTCGTTTAAAGAAATCACTTACTGTATTTATTATTTATAATATATTACATTATAAGGAAAAATTTTTCAATAGCAAATTATAAATTTATAAAAAAAGCGGGCGGATAATATCCGCCCCTACGATTAAACAATTATAAAATTCTGTAAAAATCAATATAGTTTTTCGCCTTTTTCAATTGCCATAATCTGGTCAACTCTTGTGGCGTGGCGTCCACCCTCAAACTCTGTGTTCAGGAAAACATCCACAAGCCCAATTGCCAAGCCTGCACCGATAACTCGGTCACCCATGCAAAGCACATTTGCATCATTATGAGCACGAGTATATTTTGCACTGAACCAGTCACTGCAGCAGCAAGCACGAATACCCTTCACCTTATTAGCTGCCATAGAAATACCGACACCTGTGCCACAGCAAAGAATTGCCTTGTCACACTCACCTGATACAACCTTGTCGCAAGCCTTTTGTGCAGAAATTGCATAGTCAAAGCGCTCCGGTGTGTAACAGCCTACATCTATGTAATCAATATTGTTTTCTTCTAAATACTTACGGATTTCCTCCTTAAGCGGAAAGCCTGCGTGGTCACTGCCGATAGCAATCATAGTTATTCTCCTTTTTTCAATTTCAGTTCACGCTCTGCCTGACTGAGCCTTAAATAGACAGGCATTAAAGCTGCTGCTGAATTTTTTTCTTTATTTAAAGCTGCCTTTGTAACGCCGACACCATTCTGCCAGCGTTTTTCCTCATCAGCCAAAATAACATTATCAAGCCCGATATTTTCACAAAAGAGCACTGCACCGTCACCTGCTACAATCACTCTGTCATAGCCTGAAATTTCTTTTCTCAAATCATCAATTGAAATTGCTCTGTCTTCGCAAAGGCGGCTGACAACGCCATTCTTCACCTCAAACAAAGCGTTATAAAACTGCATTCGTCGTGCATCCATAACTGCACAGACAACGCAATCCTCATCACAAAAATTATGAGCAATAGCCTCCAAAACAGAAACAGAAATGCAGGGAATATCACGATTAAAGGCAAGCCCCTTAACCGTTGCAACGCCTATTCTTACTCCCGTGAATGAGCCGGGCCCTGCTGTGATGGCAATCGCCTCCAGCTCATCAAAGCTATGGCCTTCCATTACCCTTTTAATCATAGGCAAAAGCGTTTCACTATGGGTAAGCCCTGCGTTAATAAATTCACTTTTAATTACCTTTTCACCGTCGGTCAGTGCAACGGATGCCGTAACCGCCGAGGAATCAACAGATAAAAGCATTATTCTTCCTCATATTTTTTATAAATTTTAAAATGTCTTGTATCATCATCCAATTTAGTGATTTCAATAATCACCGCATCATCAGGCAGAGCACCATAAACATTTTCGCTCCACTCGATAGACATATAACCATCTGTTTCAAGAAAGTCAAAAAAGCCTGTAGAATAAAGGTCATCCCAGCCGTCAATACGGTACATATCAAAATGATACAAGGTATTAT
>CAYNGP010000190.1:0-1586 GCA_964396885.1 uncultured Bacteroides sp.
TCGCTGCTGTGGCAGCTTTGGCACCAAGGGTTTGCTGTTTTAGGGCATTGTTGTGTTCGATTGCTGACTCACGGGCTTGCTGATTGGCTTTTATGAGGTCATTTTGTGTACGAATTTGGCCTTCTGTTTCTTGTCCCCATTTTGCAATCCATTTTTGATTATCATCTAATCCATTAGAGTAATCTTGCCAAGATGATTCGCCGGCTTTGACTTGTTTGTCTATATCGTTTAGTTTATTTATCCAATAATCAAAATCAAAGTTGTTTTTATCTATTTTTGGTATCAGATTATCTATATCAATTAACTGTGACTTTATGCTTTCTTTACTTGGATATAAGCGTTTCCAAATACTATCAGAATCTTTAAATGAACCGATCAAATCACCATTTGTTGCTTGAAAGGACTTTTTAATATCAGTTATTCTTCCAATAATAGATGTTCCAATGTCATTAAATGAACGTCCAAACATTCCCCATTTAGAACTTATTTTATCAATTTGACTGTCAAATGTTTTAAATATCATACTATTATATTTTATCGTTGTGGATACGATAATAACTACTTGTGGAGAGTAGTTTGTGTAAAGTGTGGAGACTTACGATAAGGTTGTAGACATCTTATTATATTTGTGATAAAATAAATTAATAAGGAGATTATACTGGAGGGATTATTAGTGGTTAGTTATTGCAAAAAATGTGGCTATATTGGTCATGTTTTATTTAATAAAAAGTGTAAAAACTGTGGTACAAAACTAAACTTATTATCGGAAGAAATGAAGCAAAAATATCGTATATTTAATGACGATTGGTCTGCATTAATATTTGAAATTCGCAGGTTAGAAACTGATGAGGAGAAAAGTAAAAGAATAGACGAAATACTTTCTCGCAAAGATAATTTTATTAAAAATGAGGTTGCAAACAATCCATTGTTTTCAATGGAAGAATATGAAAATCAAATAAAAAAATATAAACAAAATCTTTGTGATTATTCGCAATACCAGGAAAACAAAATAAATGAACAGCAAGCAAGAAACTACACACATACAAACGGTTTACACTACTGTAAAAAATGTGGAAGAGTAGTTGATAGAGTAGCAGATAAAACAGGTTATATGGATGATACATGTGATTATTGTAAATCAAAAGTGTATCCTGTACCAGAAAAATATTGGCTTGATGGAAATCCTTCACTAATTAAAAATGAACAGAAGGAGCTTCTTAGAGAAGAACTTGTTAAAACTTCTCCAGAATTTGATGAATATCTTTTTAATCATAGAGATAGCGATTTACAACAACGCTGGGCTAAAATAGAAGCTACATTAGAACATGGTAAAGCTATCTTAGAGGGGAGAGACAAAGGAAATAAATTTGGAGTTGAGTGCCCATATTGCCATGCGACTAATGTGAAGAAGATATCTGGAATGTCTAAAGCTGGAAGCATTGCATTATTTGGAATTTTTGCTGCTGGCAAGGCAGGCAAACAATGGCACTGCAATAATTGTCATAGTGATTTTTAAATTATCATCATGACCTTTTTACATATTACCTCTTATCTGATCCATGGTAACGATGGATTCCACAAATGCA
>CAYNGP010000191.1:0-1534 GCA_964396885.1 uncultured Bacteroides sp.
GGAAAATAGGTAACGCCGACACTAAACAAAAGACGTTGTTTTCAACGTCTTTTTTTCCTTATTTGACTTCCTTTTCCTTTTATGCTTTCTTCTCCTTTGAGGTGCACTATATGAAGAAAGTTTTGATAAGTAGTTTAATCTTTGCAAAGAGGTGTTTCTATGGATGAAATTTGGGATGTTTATGATAAAAATAGAAATCTGACCGGTAAAATAATTAGAAGATGTGATCACCCTCGGCAAAGCGATGAATACCATTTAGTTGTACATGTATGGATAAAAAACAAGAATAACGAATGGTTAATATCACGCAGAACGGCAAATAAATTTTATCCCCTCATGTGGGAATGTACCGGCGGTTCTGCCCTTGCAGGTGAGAGCAGCATGGACGCTGCATTACGAGAAGTTAAGGAAGAGTTGGGTATAGCATTGCCCAGGGATAATGGTAGATTGCTTAAAACAATTAAAAGACCGATCTATCAGGATTTTTGTGATGTATATATTTTTGATTATGATTGTAGTATTGATAATGTAACTTTCCAGGAGGATGAAGCCTGTGATGCAATGTGGGCAGCTTCTGATATTATTTTAAAAATGATTGAATCAAAAGAATTTGTCCCTCTTGATAATATGCAGTATGTGTATGATCTGTTAGAAAATAAGTTTTGAAAAGCTGACTGTAATTGGAGAAAATATATGAAAATTCTTGTTATATTTGCCTCACATAGACTTGGAGGAAAAAATTCTGATATAGAAAAGGCAATGTGTAAATATAGTGAATATTTTGATTTCGACTTTTTGCACTTGGCAGATAACAGGGTAGAAGGATGTACTTCCTGTCATTGCTGTGGTGAAGCGGGTCATTGTGTTTTATCGCCTAACGATAATGATAAGTTCCAAATAATATATGATAAAATGATTGCTGCCGATGCAATTTTTATCATATCACCTGTTTACGCAGCTATCCCGTCCAGATTGACAGCTTTATTTGAAAGATTAACAAGTGTGCTTTTTGATACCGATAGAATAAATACTGACAAGAATCCTCTGCTGAATAAAAAGAGTGCGATTTTTTCTTATTGCTCTTGCGGAGTATGTGACGATTCCGCTATTAAGCTGATTTTCGATAAATTTGTTATGAAAAACTATCGCTATGATTATACAACTTATAATTATTTGAATCATGTCGCTAATCCTCAGGAAAAGTATAATGATATAATTGATTATATAACTGATACACTTGAAACGCTGATTAAAGTTTAAATTGGAGCTATTTTGGTTGCAAGAGTTATGAATACCAATGAGAGCAAGCAAATGGCTCTAAAAGAACAGAAATTATGCGAAAATATGTATCTGATTTTATGCAAGAATGGGATTGTATATTATAAGAAAAATATTTATAAATTTGTAAAATTTATTTCAAAAAAGTATTGACAATATAAGATTTATTTGTTATTATATTAGAGCACTCGAGAGAGAAACATTCCTCAATAGCTCAGTCGGTAGAGCATGCGGCTGTTAACCGCAGGGTCGTTGG
>CAYNGP010000192.1:0-1502 GCA_964396885.1 uncultured Bacteroides sp.
TTAATGCAATTTCAGTTTTATGAAATAATTAAAAATTTTGAGTGACGCGCAGTTTTTTACTAACAGTTGAACAAAATGATTACTGTTAGTTAATGCAGAACTGGAGTGCGAGAGCACGACAGTAAGGAACGGTAAAATTTTTCAATTATTCATAAAACGTAAATGCATAATTTTATTTGATACTAATAATCTATAAAACAAATACTCACACAAATAATAATTTTGTGATATAATCTATAAAAACATATATAATTAAAATATGGAGGATATATTATGAAAGTATTATTAGTAAATGGAAGTCCGAGAAGAGGTGGAACATACTGTGCTTTAACAAAAGTTGCGGAATCTCTAAAAGAAGAGGGAATAGATTCAGAAATATTTGATTTAGGAAATAAGCCAGTTAATGATTGTATTGGTTGTGCACATTGTATTAAAAATAAAACCAATAGATGCGTTTTTGATAATGATATTGTAAATGAGCTTATAAAAAAAGCAGAAGAGTGTGATGGTTATGTATTTGGAACTCCAGTATATTATGCTCATCCAACAGGTAGAATTTTATCAGTTTTAGATAGAGCATTTTATGCAGGAAAAAATGCATTTCAATTTAAGCCAGCAGCAGCCATTGCTTGTGCAAGAAGAGCGGGAACAACTGCTTCATTAGATGTTTTAAATAAATATTTTACAATAAGTCAAATGCCAGTTGTTTCATCTACATATTGGAACACAATTCATGGAAATAATGAAGAAGAAACTGCACAAGACGAAGAAGGTATGCAAACAATGTATAATTTAGGAAAAAATATGGCATGGATGTTAAAATGTATTGAAGCAGGAAAAAAATCAGGAATTAATTATCCAGAAAATTCAAAAAAACATACTAATTTTATAAGATAATAAAACGATATAAATTATTAGAAATAATCAAAAAAGCCTTCCCATGGGGAAGGCTTTTTTATGCGCTTTAGCCAGCGCAGTTGACGAAGAAACGGAACTCTTCAGGACAGAATCTGCTACTGTAAACGCCTTTCAGCAGGGGACTGGATTCGAGTACATCAGAGTACCGGCCGATGAAAGATCTGGGATCATTGCAGTCAACAGAACTGAACGGGACGTGTTCAATAGTGCGGAACATATTGAATGCATAGAAGTCATCCAGCCCGATGGCAGTTTGAGTCGTGTAGACAGTAAACACACCTTTTTCGGGGTGCTGGACTGCAGCTGCGATGCAGAAGTCGTCTTCATGCTTCTCGATGATGGTAAGTCCCATGTCTTTAATGATTTTTTCCAAATTTTCAAAGATTTCCTTCATATAGTTACCTCCTGTAATTTTGATTCGGAGGTTGCCCTCCGAAATTTTTGGGTTTCAAAGGACATATAATGTAATTCAAATTACATTATATCATATTTACATAAAAAAATCAAATATTGGAAAACCAAAAGACAGTGGATTTCTCCACTGCCTTTTCTTTCAGATTAAGCAACTGCACTTGAAATTTTTT